>NZ_VEYL01000003.1:0-133952 GCF_006439795.1 Helicobacter pylori | reverse complement strand
CTAGATTTGAAATGCACTAGAGTGTCAGCGATATTTTCCGCTTGCTCTATTTGCTGCGCTTGAGTGCCAAAATGAGCGATGCTGTTGGTTAAATTCGTTATGGTTTCTTGCACATACGCGCAACCGGAAGCGAAAGTTTGAGTGGTAACTGTGCCTGGAGCTGAACCTTGTGTGCCACCAATGTCAGCTGTTGAAGGGTTATTGCATGTGGCTAAAAAGCTTGTAACAAAACTTTTAAAACTCCCGGTAAGATTGCTAGGGTTAAGGGTTTGGCCCACTTGTTCGCTCAAATTGAGCATTTTGGCTTGCGCACTAGCGTTAGCGAGCATGCCTTGCGCGAAGCTGGCGTCTGTGAAAGGGTTGAAAGGCTTGCCATTACTGCCTCCCACTTGAGTTGTTTGTTCGTTGCTGTTAATCGTGTTCGTTTGATTGACAAGCTCTTGCGCGTCTGTGATCATCTTTTGGATCGCGCTGATTTCTTCTGAAAAAGCGCCGCATATTTTCCCAATAGTAGTAGTGAATTTTGGGGCGTTAGCCTCACTGCTATTATTAGCATGGAAATACGGGCATGCCGTATTGATGGTGTTAATGAGCGTGCTCGCTTGCGCTAACAAGGCTTGAGCGTTATCAGGCACACCGCTCAATACGTTAGTGATTTCGGTGTAAGAGACATGTTGTGTATTACCTAATGCTTTACTATTAACGACTTCTGAACTGATCGTGGTGTTCACGGATTTGCCGTCTATGGTTTGGGTTTCACTCTTGCTCCCGCCGTTTCGGTTGTTTTTTAACGCATCGCAGTTATCATTCCCTTCCCCTGAACATGTATAAGTATACTTTACATTGATTGTTCCGTTTTTTTGATTGAGCGTTGGCAAGCCTTGTTTTAAAGCCGTTTGGAGAATTTGATAGGCTTCGTTAAGCTTTTTAAAATTCTCAATACTCATAGGACCATAGTATCCAGGCGTATACCTGTTCAAAGAACAAGTGATGGAAGTGGATCGATACCCTGGCTCGTTGTTGAAGATGGTGGTTGAAGAGGTGCTTTGTTGGCCATTGGCATTACCCCCGCATTGCGTAACATAGCCTACGACATTCCAAAACCCTACCGCCGCGTTGATCGCTAAAAGCACGGCTTGATAGGCTGGGGAGGCTTTTTCGCCGATCAAATTCTTCGCGCTCGCGCCCAAATTTTCACGCGCCGCATTAATCGCGCTCGGATCAGCGGATAATTTAATGAGGGTGTTTAGGGTGCTGTATTTGGTTAAAAGATTGCTCAAATTTTCGTAATTGTCTGAAAGCTGTTGAACGCCTTTGGTGTTTGTTACCATTTGAGCGGCTTCACCGATCTGATAGCCCACGCTTGTGTAAAAGCCGTCGTCTTCAGCGCTCAAAGTGGAAACTAAAAGCGATCCTAAAGTTAATGAAAGGATGTGTTTTTTCATGTTTTCTCCTTTTTGGATTAGTATTAGGGATTTCATACATTCATTAGAATACATTTGCATCAGAATGCATTTGCATTGGAATGTATTTGGAGTATTATAGCATAAAGCGTTTTTTTTTTTTTTGTCATTTGGGGAAAATTTTGTCATTTTTTTTGATTTTGATGCTTTTGGTTTCGTTTGGTGGTTGTGGAATGATTGTTAAACTTTATTTATTTTAAAATTTATCTTAAAAAGGCTGAAGCGTTTTTTAAGATTAAGTAGTAAAGGGCTTGATTTTGCCGTAGCCTTTTTAAAAAGCGATCCTTTTGGGGGCGTTTGCCCCTAGTGAGAAAGTTTATTTCTTGTGGGCGAAATTGTGCGGGTTGCCTTTATCCCCAACATAAGCGATTTTATCGCCTAAAATGTCATAAGCTTGACCAAAACCTTTCACAAAACGCCCCTCTTTGAAATCCAATGCGATCAAATGGAAATCTTGCATGGCACGAATGGTTTTAATGCCCCCAGCCCCACCGGTTTTGTCAATGAAAGAATCAAACGCTTTGTCAAACTCCGCCCCTCTTTCAATAAAACGAGCGTTGGTTTTATAGCGTAAGCGTTTCCTCAAAATAGCTGATTTAGCCTTGCTTTCGTCTTCTAAAAACATCACTTCCACATTGTGGGGGTTGTGTTTAAGGCCGGCAAAATGCTCCGCCACTTCGCTCACATAAATGTAGTATTGTTTGCCATCACCCATTAAAGGCGCATAAGAGCATACCACATGCCCGTTAGGGTGTAAGGTCGCTAAACAAACAGAATCAAAACCTTCTTTAAAGGCTTTAACCTCTTCTTCCACGCCTTTTAAATCATGGGTTTTTTCTACGCTTTGGCACAATTCAATGATAGCGTTTTTGTAGTCTTTGGGGTCTTTAACTTCATGGTTAAATTCAATCCTTAAGGTTTGATTGTGGTTATAACCAATCACAACGCCTTGAGAATCCACGCTTTTAAAAGCGACATTTTCAGCGTGATGGACTTGCCCGAATTTTTTCAATAAACCTTTCATGTCTCCTACATGGTGAGCGTTCATGTGCTCTATAATACGATTAAGCAAAATATTCTCCTTATTTTCAAAAAATAAGGGGAATGTTATAACAAAAAATTAAATATTAGCTTAATCTTTAGCAGAAATTTTGGTCTTTATCTCTATGCCTAAAAGTTTGAAAGCGTTAGTCAAACTCAAACTCACCATTAAACAAATTTTTAAAAGCTCTTTCGCTTTAGGGGTGTCTAAAATCTTGCCAGCGTTATAGAAGCGGTGGAATTCTGAGGCGAGGGTTTTTGCGTATTCGCACACTTTTTGCAAGCCGTATTCTTCAAAAGAAGATTCAACCGCCTTAGGCAAGCTTAAAGCACTAAAAAGCAGGTATTTTTCTTCAGCGTTTAAATGGGTTAAAGGGGTTTGCAAAATCTCCTCTTTAGAAAAAGGCGATTTTTCTAGCATGGTGTGGATGCGCGAATTCGCGTAATGGATATAGTAAATAGGGTTTGAGCTGTCTTGCTTTTTTAAAGTATTGACATCAAACTCTAAATGGGTGTCAAGCCGTTTGCTTAAAAAAATAAACCTTAAAGCGTCTCTGCCCACATCATCAATCACATCTTTAATCAAAATGAAATTACCCGCTCTTTTACTCATTTTGTAAGGCTCGTTATCTTTGAGCAAGCGCACCATTTGAGCGAGCAAAACTTCAAGCTTGTTGGAATCATGGCCCAAAAACTCAAGGCTGGCTTTCACTCTAGCGATATAGCCGTGGTGGTCTGCCCCCCAAATGTTGATGTATTTGGTGTAGTTTTGCTTGAATTTTTCATCATGATAGACAATATCGCCGGCTAAATAAGTGTAGCTCTTGTCTTCTTTAATAAGCACCCGATCGCTTTCATCTTGGTAGAGTGAAGATTTGAGCCAGATTTTAGAATCCTTTTCATAAAGGGCGTTCGCTTTTTCTAATCGTTCAAACACCGCATCTTTATGTTTAAAAACTTCTTTTTCGCTCGCATAGGAATCAAAATGAATGCCTAAAGCGTCTAAATTATCCTTAATTTCTAAAAGCATTAAATCCTTAGCGTAGCCGCTTAAAACTTCAATGATAGTCTCTTCGTTTTCTTTAAAAAGGCTTGGCTCTAAATCGTTACTCGCCTTTTTGGCGATTTCAATGATGTATTCGCCCTTGTAAAAGACTTCCGAATAAGTTACGCTTTCTTTTAAAACATGCTCTCTGTAAGCGAGCCATACAGAAAGCCCTAGCAAGCGGATTTGAGATCCCATGTCATTGACATAATATTCGCATAAAACTTCATGCCCTAAAAAGCGAGCGATTTTAGCCAGACTATCGCCAAACACCGCCCCTCTAGCATGCCCTATGTGTAAAGGCCCTGTGGGGTTAGCGCTCACAAATTCTAAAAAGATTTTTTGAGAATATTCGCTTTTAGGTTGGGAGCCAAATCGTTCTTTTAATTCTAAAGCTTTTTGGGTGAAACGCTCCAAAAAATCTAAAGAAAGCGTGAAATTAATATAGCCCTTACAAGCCACTACGCCATCAAAAAGCCCTTGCGTTTTTTCGTGTGTGCTGATTTTAAGGGCTAACTCTTCAGCGATAACTAAGGGCGGTTTTTTAAAAACTTTGGCGAGATTGAAAGCAATGGGCGTAGCGTAATGCCCATGCTCTCTGTCTTTAGGGTATTCAATAATGACTTCTTCTTCTAAAATCTCTTCTAAAACGCCCTTAATGAGAGTGTGCATGTTTAACTTTCTTGTTTGCTTTTAATTTCGCTAGTTTCATGCACTTTGGTTTGTGCTGCTTGAGCGTCTAGGGTTTTTGGCTCGTTTTTAGCCTCCTCTTCATCATCTTTCACAGCTTTTTTGAAATTTTTAATCCCACTGCCTAAACCTTTCGCCAACTCTGGGATCTTTTTAGCCCCAAATAACAACACAATCACTAATAAAACGATGACCCAATGCCATATACTTGTGAATCCGCCCATATTTTACTCCTTAATCTATTGGTTGGTTTTTTCTTGAATTATAGCTTCTTTAAAAAATAATTGATAGGTTTTATAAGGATTCGTTTTTCCAAGCCTTGCATATTTTTTCAAAATTAAACGCTTTTAAGCGATAAACTAAAGTTTTTGCGATGCTTAAGATGATTTCTTTGGATTTTTCTAAATCTTCATTGATGATGAGGTAATCAAAGCTCTCCAAGCACTGCATTTCTTTATAAGCGTTGATCAAGCGTTTTTCTATCGTTTCTTTAGAATCCGTCCCCCTTAAAAGCAAGCGCTCTTTTAAAATCTCTTGGTTTTTGGTGCTAATGAACACAGAGCATGCGTTAGGGTAATGCTTTTTAAGGATCTCATGCCCTTGCACATCAATATCAAAAATGACGATTTTGCCCTCTTTTAAGGCTTTTTCTACAGGGATTTTAGAAGTGCCATAATAGTGGTTATGCACGATCGCCCATTCCAAAAACTGCCCTTTTTCTATGCCTTGTTTGAATTCTTCTTCGCTGACAAAATTATAATGCAAGCCATCAACTTCGCCCTCTCTGGGCTTTCGTGTGGTGGTGGAAAGGGAAAAATGGGTTTTTGGGATTTTTTCTTGCAAATACTTTGTAAGGGTGCTTTTACCCGCTCCGCTAGGGCCTGAAAGGATGAGCAAATTAAAATCATTATGCATTAGGTTTTTTATCCTCTAAAGTGATTTTAATGCTTAAGGTTTTGTTTTCTAAAAGGCTTTTTAAGGACTCTTGATTCAGGCTTTTTAATAAGTTCTGCAAATTCAAGCGCAATTCTAGGGGGCTAGAAATTTTATCGCTTTCTTCTTTTTCTTGCGGTGCTTCTGTGGCGTTCTCATTCTTGGAGGTTTCTGTAATGCTCTTTTTAGGGGTTTCTGTGTCGTTCTCATTATTAGGGGTTTTTGCAACGCTCTCATTTAAAAAGGGCAATTCTTCCCCCATCGCTTTAGCCATCACCGGCTCAGGAATGTCTTCAATGCTTTCGTAATGGTCTTCTTGGGGTTTTTCATCTTGGGTTTGTGGCGTTTCTTTTTCTTGGGGCGTTTCTGCACTTTCTTGGGTTTCTTGGGTTTCTTGGGTTTCTTGGGTTTCTTCTTGTGGGGTTTCTTTTTCTTGCACTTGGGGGATTTCTAATTCTTGCGGTGTTTCTGCGATTTCTTGTTTTTCTAATTCTTGCACTTGGGTTTTTTCGGTAACAACTTCTTGGATTTCTTTATCTTGTGGAATTTCTGCGTTTTCTTGCGTTTCTTTTTTATCCTCTTGGCCGTTAGAGTTTTCTTGGATTTCTTTGACCAATTCTTGCATGGCCTCTAATTCTTGCACGCTTGGGGAATCTTGTGTTTTTTCTTGTTTTTCCTCTTTAATTTCTTGCGTTTCTTCTTTGATTGGCTCTTGTTCTTTGATTGGCTCTTGTTCTTTGATTGGCTCTTGTTCTTTGATTGGCTCTTGTTCTTTGATTGGCTCTTGTTCTTTAACTTCTTCTTGCGTTTCCAACTCTTTAGAAACTTCTTTATCTTTGAGAGTTTCATTCTCTTGCGTTTCATCATCTTTAGGCTTTTCTTCTTCTTGGGGCGTTTCTTTAACCTCTTCTTTTTCTTTTTGGGGCGTTTCTTTTTCTTCTTGTTTAACCTCTTCTTTTTCTTCTTGCGCATTTAAAGTGGGGAGCAGTTGTTCTTCATTGTTAGGCTCTTCTTTGGCTAGGGCCTCTAAATCGCCTAAACTTTCTAACTCGTCCCAATTGGTTTCTAAAACTTCCTGAGTTGGATCTAAATTCTGGCTAGGCTCTAGCTCGTTTATGTTAGAACCAAGCTTTTTTTGAAGGATTTTTAAAACTTCAGTGGGTAAAAAAGGTTTTTTCATTTTCATCTCAAAGCCCTCTAAAAAGGGCTGCGCTTCATTGCCCTTTTTATACATGCACACGCTGTTTTTATTTTGAGAGATGGTTTCTTTTAATTCTAGCCAATCTATTTGGTCTAGTTTTTCCAAACATTCATCATCGGCTATCAAAAGCCATTCTGGATCTTTTTTAAGGTGTGCGGACAGCTCTTGATAGTGGTTAAAATTTTCTATAGACAATTCTAATTTCTTAGAGACACTCTCAAGCAGCTTTGTGATCATGGGGTTTTGGTTGAATAGAATCATTTTCATTTTAGGGACTCCTTATTTTATTAAGAAACGCTTCTTTAAGCCTATCCGTTTTTATCGCTTTTTTTAAATCTTTTATTATAATCAAAAATCCACTTGGTTGGTTGTTTTTATCATAGAGTGTAATTTAAAATAAGGATCATTTGATGTTAAACAAATTGAAAAAAATCGTTGGCGTGGGTGTGTTAGTGGGCTGTTTAGGGGTTTTGCAAGCTAAAAACAGCTTATTTGTCTTACCTTATGAGCAAAGAGACGCTCTCAATTCTTTAGTTTCTGGCATTAGTAACGCTAGAGAGAGCGTGAAAATCGCTATCTATAGTTTCACGCACAGAGATATTGCAAGAGCCATTAAAAGCGTAGCGAGCAGGGGGATTAATGTGCAAATCATTTATGATTATGAAAGCAATCACAATAACAAGCAATCCACTATTGGCTATCTGGACAAATACCCTAACACGAAAGTGTGTTTATTAAAAGGGCTTAAGGCTAAAAACGGGAATTATTACGGCATCATGCACCAAAAAGTAGCGATCATTGATGATAAGATCGTGTTTTTAGGCTCAGCGAATTGGAGCAAAAACGCTTTTGAAAACAATTACGAAGTGCTTTTAAAAACCGATGATACAGAGACAATCCTCAAAGCCAAAAGCTATTACCAAAAGATGTTAGGGAGTTGCGTTGGGTTTTAAAAGCCCTTTTAGAAGTGGTAATTATACCCCACATAAAAGGCAAAGACCCTACGCATTTGAACCTTGAGCGCGTCAGTGGTGTAGTATTTGTTGTTAATAGTGGGGAATTTAAAGCCGATTTCAAATTCATGCTCATCTACAAATAAAGCCTTGAGGCCAAAGTTAAAGAGGAATTGAAAAGAGGTGTTATCAACCGCACTGCTGTTAGTGATGCCTAATAATTCCTGCCCTTTACTGCCAATATACCAGCTATTCCCTGCAATCGCAATCCCCCCAAAAACGCCAATATCCACGCTAATATCATCTTGATAGAAACTCCCTTGGAAGAAATTCCACACCGCATCCACGCCCACGCCATAAGTGATCATGTTATTGCCGCCATAATAGCCTTTAGGGTATCTCATGCCATAGCCTTGCCAGTCTAAAAAAGCAAAATAGCGCAAGCCCAAGATTTTATCCGGATGGAAAAAGTGGTTATAACCCATGACTAAGCCAATCCCATTAGATCCCATGTTGGTGAGCTTTTTAACGCTATTAACGCTAGTCATGATATTGGTGTAACCGGTTTGATAGTTAGTAACCTCTCTAACTTCATGGATATTAGTCATTAAATTGATAGAACCTGTTTGGTAATTGACTCCCATATACAAATTTTTTGTCCAAGAAGGCGCTGCACTTTCTTCTTTAGCTATTAAGGCGTGTGTCAGCAAGCTTGTGCCAACTAACATTTTTAACAAGGTTCTCAATTTTATCTCCTGCAAGTTAAGTTTCATTATAAAGATCTAAATTTTACAACAACTTACTCAAAATTAAGCATTTATTCTTTATAAGAGAGTATAATTTAAGGCTTAAAATAACTCAAAAGTAAGGCTAGTGGATGAAAAAAGCACTTTATTTAGGGGCTGTTGCGTTTGGCGTTATATTCAGCATGGCATCAGCCAATGAGCCAAAAATTGATTTTAACCCTCCTAGTTATGTAGAAGAAACCCCCTCTAAAGAATTTATCCCTGAATTGAACAAGTTGGGGAGTTTGTTTGGGCAAGGTGAACGCCCTTTATTTGCGGACAGGAGGGCGATGAAGCCTAACGATTTGATCACAATCATTGTTTCTGAAAAAGCGAGCGCGAATTATTCTAGCTCTAAAGATTATAAAAGCGCTTCAGGGGGTAATTCCACGCCTCCAAGACTCACTTATAACGGGCTAGATGCAAGAAAGAAACAAGAAGCGCAGTATTTAGACGATAAGAATAACTACAATTTCACCAAATCCAGCAATAACACGAATTTTAAAGGCGGTGGCTCGCAAAAAAAGAGCGAAGATTTAGAGATCGTGTTGAGCGCTCGAATCATTAAAGTGCTAGAAAACGGGAATTATTTCATCTATGGGAATAAGGAAGTGCTAGTGGATGGGGAAAAGCAAATCCTTAAGGTGAGTGGGGTGATCCGCCCTTATGATATTGAAAGGAATAACACCATCCAATCCAAGTTTTTAGCTGACGCTAAGATTGAATACACGAATTTAGGGCATTTGAGCGATTCCAATAAGAAGAAATTCGCTGCTGATGCGATGGAAACCCAAATGCCTTATTAAAAAGAGCAAAGTCTAGCATGAGAGCGATCGCTATTGTTTTAGCCAGAAGTTCCAGTAAAAGGATCAAGAATAAAAATATTATTGATTTTTTTAATAAACCCATGCTCGCTTACCCTATTGAAGCGGCGCTAAATTCCAAGCTTTTTGAAAAGGTGTTTATCTCTAGCGATAGCATGAAGTATGTTCGTTTAGCTAAAAATTATGGGGCGAGTTTTTTGAATTTGCGCCCTAAAGTTTTAGCGAATGATAAAGCCACGACTTTAGAGGTGATGGCTTATCACATGAAAGAATTAGAGTTAAAAGATGAAGATATTGCGTGTTGTTTGTATGGCGCTTCAGTATTTTTACAAGAAAAGCATTTGAAAAACGCTTTTGAAACTTTAAAAGAAAATACGGATTATGTTTTCACATGCTCTCCCTTTAGCGCTTCGCCCTATCGTTCTTTTAGCCTTGAAAACGGCGTTCAAATGGCTTTTAAAGAGCATTCAAACACGCGCACGCAAGATCTAAAAACGCTCTATCATGACGCAGGATTGCTTTATATGGGGAAGGCTCAAGCCTTTAAAGAAATGCGGCCTATTTTTAGCCCAAATTCTATCGCTTTAGAATTATCGCCCTTAGAAGTCCAAGATATTGACACTTTAGAAGATTTAGAATTAGCCAAGCTCAAATACAGCCGTTTGAAAAACGCATGCCAGTAAAAATTCTGTGCGATGCGTTTTTAACAAGCGGTTTAGGGCATGTGAGGCGTTGTGAAAAAATCCTTTCTTTTATAGAAAAATTAGGGGTTAAAGCGGATCTTTATTCACACCAGCAAAATAATATAAGCGCTTTTTTAGAGGGTGTTGGCAATGATGATTTTTTGATTACGGATAGCTATTCTTTAAATTCAAAGGATTTTTATCTTTTAAAAGAAAAAGCCAAAAGCCTTATGGTGATAGAAGATGAAGAGCATGCTAAGGGGTTTTACCCTAAAAACACTAAGATCATGAATTTCACGCTGAACGCTTTAAAACACTACCATGATTTATCAAAAGATTATCAGTATTATTTGGGGGTGGGGTTTTACCCTGTTGATATTCGCTTTGTCTATGAGCGCCCTATTAATGCAGAAAATAAAGAAGTGCTGATCACTCTAGGGGGGAGCGAGCAAAAAACGCTTAAAGAGATAGTCAAAATTTTAGAAAATAAGGGCATGCATTTGCATATCATTTCACCTTATACTCCTAAAAATCCTCCCAAGAACACGCATTATTACAGCCCTTTAAACCCTTTAGAGTTCAGTTCTTTGATGAAATTTTGCGCTTGCGCTATTAGCGCTGCAGGCCAAACCCTCTATGAATTGGCTCTTTCTCAAACGCCCTCTCTTATTCTTCCCATTGCTTCTAATCAGATCATTCAAAGCCAAGAATTTGAAAGTTTGGGTATTTTCAAACAAACGAGTTTAAAAACTCTAGCTAAAGATTTTGAAAATTTACAAATTCAAAAAAACCAAGCCTGGGCAAAAAATCTAGTTTTTGGGGATAAATTAGAGGGCGCATTAAGGGAGTTTTTAGAGATTTGAAAAAAAATTATTCTTATAAAAATATCCAAGCGATTGATTTTACCCAGTTAAACGATGGAGAAAAATTGTTGGTTTTAGAGTTTCGTAACCACCCAAACACTGCTTTATGGATGTATAGCGCTTTTATTTCTTTAAAAACGCATTTGCAATTCATAGAAGATTTAAAAAACTCACCCAACCACCGCTATTTTTTGTTTAAAGAAGAGGGCGTTTATTTAGGGGTTGGCTCTATCACTAAAATCAATTTTTTTCATAAGCATGGGTATTTGGGGATTTATAAAAACCCTTTTTTGAAAAATAAGGGAGAAACGATTTTAAAAGCCTTGGAATTTATCGCTTTTGAAGAGTTCCAATTAAATTCTTTACATTTAGAAGTGATGGAGAACAATTTCAAAGCGATCGCTTTTTATGAAAAAAACCATTATGAGTTAGAGGGGCGTTTGAAAGGCTTTATCTCTAAAGAAAAGGAGTTTATAGATGTTCTTTTGTATTACAAGGATAAGAAAGGATATAATGATCGATCTGCTCTAAAACTTTAGGGCAAATTTCTAGTTTTAAATTTAATACGCTTAAAGGCAAGTTGCAATCTTGTAATTTGACGAGATCTTTTGAAGTAACCAATAAGGAAGTGGCGTTATTGTTGTGAAACTCTTTTTCTAAAAGCTCCAAATCAAAAGGGGCATGGTCTCTAAAATACAATTTTTTAACCACTTCTTTGGGTAAAAACGCATCAAGCCTGCTAGGGTTAGCGATAGCCGTTACTAAAAGCATGCGTTTGGTGGGGTTAGTGATAGAGGTGATTCTTTTATAATCCTTATCTTCTGTAACGACTAAATGGGCTTCTTTATAGCTATTAACGCTTTCTCTATACAACCCACTAGGCAAACAAAAAGGGTAGTAGGGGGGGATTTTAGGCTTTAAAAGTGCATTGAACTGGTTGAAATTAAACCTAAAACCATCGTCTAAAAACACGATTTTTGCCCCTAATTCAAGGGCTTTTAAAACGCCTAGCTCTCTTTTTTCGCTCACAATCACGCTCGCTTGTTTTAAATTTAAAGCCAAAAGATAAGCTTCATCGCCCGCTGTTTTTTGAGGAACTAAAATATTTCCCTTAACGCTCACCACCACTAAGCCTTTAGAATCCCGTTGATACCCCCTAGAGACAACCGCCACTTCTTGGTATCTTGGAGCGATTTCTAAAATAAAGGGCGTTTTACCGCTTCCCCCGGCGATCAAATTACCTATGCTGATAATGGGGATTTTAAAATCATGCTTTTTAGCGGTTTTTCGTTTAAGGGTGGCGATGCCTTGATAGATTAAAGAAAAAGGATAGAGCACAAAAATCAACCCCTTTTGCAAAAGAGTTGGGTCATAAAAATAGCGCTCTAAAAAGGGTTTATCGCTTTTCATTCAGGATCAAATCGTTTGGCGATGGTGGGTAATTCTAATTTGAAAGCGTTTTTTTGGATACGGCTTATGATGTTTTTCACTAAAATTTCATCATGGCCTAATTGGGTGAGCGTTCCTAAATGGATGGGCTTTGTTTGAAACAACGCTTCAATATCCTTCAATAAAGGATCAATCACGCTATAAGGATAGCCTAAATCTTGTTCATCGCTTTGCCCCACAAATAAATCCGCGCTAGGGGGCTTATTTAAAATCTTTTTAGGGATATTTAAATAATAAGCGAGTTCATAAACTTCGGTTTTAAATAATTCCCCAATTGGGTTAATCGCGCACGCCAAATCCCCAAATAAAGTGCCATAGCCTAGCATCCTTTCGCTTTTATTGCTCGTGCCAATGACTAAAGAATCGGTTTTTAAAGAATAATCGTATAAAAAAGCCATGCGTAATCGTGAGCAAAAATTCCCCTTTCTAGTAAGGCTCGCGTCTTTAAAATGAGAGCCAAAAATTTTATCATAGGGGGCGATAGAATATTCTGTATAAGGGATAGAAAACGTTTCGCACAAATCCAAAGCGTCTGTTTTACTTTCTGGCATAGAGACTGAAGAGGGCATTAAAAGGGCATGGGCGTTTTCTTTAAAAACCTTTTGGCACAGCACCCCAACGACCGCGCTATCTAGCCCCCCGCTCAGCCCGTAAACGACTTTTTTAAAGCCTTTTTTTTGAACTTCTTTTTCTAAAAAATCGCATAAATAAGCGATGAGTTTTTGGTAATCTTTTTGCATGCCTTAAATTATAATAGAAAAAACGCACCGCTTAAGTGAAAAATTAGCTTTTCTTGCTATAATTATCGTTTCACTCCTTTAAAAGTGCTCGTAGCTCAGCTGAATAGAGCAACAGGTTGCGGTCCTGTAGGTCGGGGGTTTGAATCCCTCCGAGCACACCATTTCTTAACATTCTGCATGTTTTTAAACATTATCGCTCCCATTATGGTAAAATAAATACTTGCTTAAACACGCTAGGAGATTTGATTTTGGCATTACCCGTTTATTATGATAAAGACATTGATTTAGGCGTTATCCAATCCTTACAAGTGGGCATTATTGGCTATGGCGCTCAAGGAGAAGCCCAAGCACTCAATTTGAGGGACTCTAAAGTGAAGGTGCGTATTGGCTTGTATCAAGGGAGTTTGAGCGTTTCAAAAGCAAAAAAAGAGGGTTTTGAGGTGCTAGGAGTCAAGGAATTAGTCCAACAATCGGATGTAATCATGGCACTACTCCCGGATGAATTGCATAAGGAAGTGTTAGAAAAAGAAGTGATCCCTTTTTTAAAAGAGGGGCAAATTGTGGGCTTTGCTCATGGTTTTAGCGTGCATTTCAATCAGGTTGTTCTTCCAAAAGGCGTGGGCGCGATTTTAGTCGCGCCAAAAGGACCCGGGAGCGCTTTAAGAGAAGAATACCTTAAAAATAAGGGCTTATACCATCTGATCGCCATAGAGCAAGAAAACTCAAAAAATAACGCTAAAGCGGTGGCTTTAAGTTACGCTAAAGCGATGGGCGGAGGGAGGATGGGGGTTTTAGAAACGAGCTTTAAAGAAGAATGCGAGAGCGATTTATTCGGCGAGCAAGCGGTTTTGTGCGGAGGGTTAGAAGCGATTGTGAGAATGGGGTTTGAAACTTTAATTAAAGCAGGATACCCTGAAGAATTAGCCTATTTTGAATGCGTGCATGAAGTGAAATTAGTGGCGGATTTATTGCATTATAAGGGGGTAGAGGGCTTAAGGAAACACATTTCTAACACCGCTGAATTTGGAGCGATTAAAGCTAGAGAGTCTATGGGAAATCTGTTAGAAAAACGCATGCAAAAAATCTTAAAAAAGATTCAAAACGGCTCATTCGCTAAGGATTTTTTACTGGAAAAGAGTTTGAATTACCCCAGGTTAAACACAGAGAGGAAAGCCCTTAAAGAGACTAAAATAGAACAAATTGGGGAAATTTTACGCGCCCCATTCAATCATAAAAAATAAATCAATTAAATTAAAAGGAATTATATGGCAATAGTAGTTACTATCACTTCAGGTAAGGGGGGCGTGGGTAAAAGCACCACCACGGCTAATTTAGCGATTGGCTTGGCTGAGAGCGGTAAAAAAGTCGTAGCGGTTGATTTTGACATAGGCCTTAGGAACTTGGATATGATTTTAGGGTTAGAAAATCGCATTGTTTATGATGTGGTGGATGTGATGGAAAAAAATTGCAACCTTTCGCAGGCTTTAATCACGGATAAAAAGACTAAAAACCTTTCTTTTTTAGCGGCTTCACAAAGCAAGGATAAAAATGTTTTAGATAAGGAAAAAGTAGCGATTTTAATCAACGCTTTAAGGGCGGATTTTGACTATATTTTGATTGACTCACCGGCTGGGATTGAAAGCGGTTTTGAGCATGCGATTTTGCATGCGGACATGGCGTTAGTGGTGGTAACGCCCGAAGTGAGTTCCTTAAGGGATAGCGACAGAGTGATTGGCATTATTGACGCGAAGTCCAATCGGGCTAAAAGGGGCGAAGAAGTGCATAAGCATTTGATAATCAATCGCTTAAAACCTGAGTTAGTGGCAAATGGCGAGATGATTCCCATAGAAGAAGTGCTTAAGATTTTATGCTTGCCTTTAATTGGGATCATTCCTGAAGATCACCATATTATTTCAGCGACCAACAAGGGCGAGCCGGTGATTCGCACGGACTGCGAGAGCGCAAAGGCTTACCAACGCATCACCAGACGGATTTTAGGCGAAGAAGTGGAATATGTGGAATTTAAGGCTAAAAGAGGCTTTTTTAGCGCGTTAAAAGGGATATTTTCATGAGTTTGTTTGATTTTTTTAAAAACAAAGGGAGCGCGGCTACCGCAACAGATAGATTAAAATTGATTCTAGCCAAAGAGCGCACTTTAAATTTACCCTACATGGAAGAGATGCGTAAAGAAATCATTGCCGTTATTCAAAAATACACTAAATATTCAGACATCCATTTCAAAACCCTTGATAGCAACCAGAGCGTGGAAACGATTGAAGTGGAGATCATACTGCCTAAATAGTTTAAAATGAAAAGTAATTTCCAATACAGCGCACTAGAAAATATCCCTAAAGCCTTTGATACGCTCAAAGACCCCCCTAAAAAGCTCTATTGTGTGGGCGATACCAAGCTTTTAGAAGCGCCTTTAAAAGTGGCTATCATCGGCACAAGAAGACCCACCCCTTATAGCAAGCAACACACCATCACTCTAGCTAGAGAGCTTGCTAAAAATGGTGCGGTTATTGTGAGCGGAGGAGCGTTAGGCGTGGATATTATCGCTCAAGAAAACGCCTTACCAAAAACGATCATGCTTTCGCCTTGCAGTTTGGATTTCATCTATCCTACAAACAACCATAAAGTGATCCAAGAAATCGCGCAAAAGGGCTTGATTTTAAGCGAATATGAAAAAGACTTCATGCCCATTAAAGGCTCTTTTTTAGCGAGAAACCGCCTGGTGATCGCTTTAAGCGATGTAGTGATTATCCCCCAAGCGGATTTACAAAGCGGCTCTATGAGCAGTGCGAGATTAGCCCAAAAATACCAAAAACCCTTGTTTGTTTTACCCCAACGTTTGAATGAGAGCGATGGCACTAATGAGCTTTTAGAAAAAGGGCAGGCTCAAGGGATATTTAATATTCAAAATTTTATAAACACCCTTTTAAAAGACTACCATTTAAAAGAAATGCCTGAAATGGAAGATGAATTTTTAGAATATTGTGCCAAAAACCCCAGCTATGAAGAAGCGTATCTCAAATTTGGGGATAAGCTTTTAGAATACGAGCTGTTGGGTAAGATCAAGCGCATCAATCATCTCGTGGTGTTGGCATGATTTTGGCATGCGATGTGGGGTTAAAACGCATTGGCATCGCTGCGCTTTTAAACGGCGTTGTCTTGCCTTTGGAAGCGATTTTACGCCAAAATAGGAATCAAGCCTCTAGGGATTTGAGCGATTTGTTGAGGGAAAAAGACATTCAGGTGCTAGTGGTGGGCAAGCCCAATGAAAGCTATGCGGATACGAACGCGCGCATTGAGCATTTCATCAGGCTTGTAGATTTTAAGGGCGAAATCGTTTTTATTAATGAAGACAGATCCAGCATAGAAGCCTATGAAAATTTAGAGCATTTGGGTAAGAAAAATAAGCGGATCGCTATCAAAGACGGTCGGCTAGACTCTTTGAGCGCTTGCAGGATCTTAGAGCGCTATTGCCAGCAGGTTTTAAAAAATCATTAGATCTGATTGTAATTTGATTATAATAAAGTCTGAATTTTTTAATAAAAGGGAGAAGCGTCATGCTAAGTTTCAAAAAAGCGATTTTTAGGGTTTTATGCTTGTGTTGTGTGTTTATTGGGGGGGGGGGTTAATGGCAGACCAACCCCTGAAGAGCTTTTTGATTTGGGTGTAAAGAGTATTGAAGCGAAAGATTACATTCAAGCTAAAAAATATTTGAAAAAGCATGCGATTTAAAAGAGGGTTTGGGATGTTTTAATTTAGGGGCGTTATATTATAATGGAAAAGGCGTAGAAAAGGACTTAATAAAAGCCGCTTATTTTTATTCTAAAGCATGCGAGTTAAAAGAAGGTATGGGGTGTGGTGCTTTAGGAGTTCTATATTATAATGGTCAAGGGGTGGAAAAAAACTTAACAAAAGCCGCTCAATATATCTCTAAAGCTTGCAAGTTAGGAGATCAAAAGGCATGCGAGGTACTCAAAGAAAAATAAGGGACAAAAAGCATGCGATAACCTCACCTAGAAACTATCCCACAAAAGCCCTATTTTAGGGGGTTAGAGTATCGCCAAAATGCCCCCTATTCTTTTAAGAAAATATTTTACTAGAGAGTTTTAATCTTTTTTTGGTATTCTTTTAGGGGTCATTAGTCTTAAAAACTCTTTAAAAACGGATAACCATGAAAATTATGCATCAAGTCAAGGATTTTTTAGATTTTTGCAAACAAACGATCCATAAAAATTCTAATGAAGCGTTTCAAAAAACCAAACGAGCGCTTTTTAAAGAAAAATCTCAAAAAATCAGGGAGCAAGCGGTTAAAATCGTAGAAAAACGCTTGATAAAAGAGGGCATGCAACTGAGCGATTTCAATGAAGAAGAATTAAAAATCATGTTTGAAGCGGAAGAAAAAAGGTTGTTAGAGCAAATCCACGCTAAAGAATTGAAAGAAAAACAAGAAAAAACCACCAAGCATTTTAAAGAAGTTTGGGAAAAGGGCGAGAATGAGCAAGAAAAATAGCGTAATTTCTGGTTTAATGAATTTTTTTAGCGAAAAGAATGAACGCTGGCTGTTAGCCCACAGGCACACGAGAGGGTTTGTGATCGTGGCGTGGCTTTTTCGGTTTAAAAGCATTGCGTTTTCTATTTTCATCACTCTGTTGGTTATTTTAGTGGATATTTGGGTGTATAGCGATGTGCGTCAGTTTTTATTGGACACTTCTAGCTCTTTTATTTGGCTTTTAATCGCTTTATTGATCAAGTGGGGCGTGATTGTCATAAGCGCACGTAAATGCTACCAATTCAGCCAAAAAATGTTTACGCTCATTCAAAGAAAAAGGCAAATCAGAGAGAATTTAAAAAACCGCTCCAACTACAAAGACACCAAAAATGCGGAAAAACTCTCTAGCATCGCTGAAGAAATCATTTCAAAAAAACAAGAAGAGTCCCGCCACAAAGAAGATTCTAATAGCGAAAACCATAAAGACAAGCTTTCTAACATTACTGAAGAAATGATTCTTAAAAAACAAGAGGAATTGAAAGCCAGAAAGGATAAGGGGGATTAAAAAAGGCGTACAGAAAATCTTAATCAAAAAAAACCCCCCAAAAAGAAAATAGTCAATAAAATAATCAATAAAATAATCAGGGGATAATCAATAAAAAAGGGGGTCAATCTTTTAAAAAAGGCATGAAGCGTTCGGGCATGGGGGAAGCGATTTTGTAGATCGCTCCTTTAAATTCAAACTCTAAACTAGCGGCATGGAGCATGAGTAATGGGGCGTTGTTTTCACGCTTTAATTGAAGGTATCCTCTCGCTTCTTCATCGGCCACCCCATAAAGCCCCTCGCCCACGATCCTATGCCCTATGCTGCTCAAATGCAAGCGGATTTGGTGCGTGCGCCCGGTGAGTGGGGTTATTTTAAGCAAGCTTATATCCAAAAAAGGGTTATAGCTTAAAGGCTCAACAAGCGTGGTTGAAGGCTTGCCTAAAGGAGAAATTTTAGATCGAATGCGCAAATCTTTTTGAATGTTTTGTGGCGTTAGAATGGGTTTGTCTATTTTCATATTTTTTTCAACCAATCCATGCACTAGCGCCAAATAAGTTTTTTTCACTTTTTTTTGCATGAAAAGCGCTTTTAAATCCTTAACGCTTTGTAAGGTCTTGCCCGCTAAAACTAACCCGCTCGTTTCATAGTCCAGTCTGTGGGCTGGGTGGGCGTTTTTACCCAAATGCGATTGGATACAATCTAATAAGCTTTCATGGTAAAAATAGCCTTTAGGGTGGGTATAGACTTGAGCGGGTTTGTCAAATGCACCAAAATCCTTAGTCTCAAAAACAAGCGCTTGAGTTTTTTCATTGGGCTTGAAATGAATCAAGCGAACGACCCCTTGAATGATTTGAGATTTACGCACGGCTTGTTGGTTTTGTTTTAAGCGTTGTTTGTCAAGGTGTCGTTGGGCTTCTTTTAAAGAGCATTTTAAAATATCGCGCACCAAAAACAAGGCTTTGGTGGGTTTTAAAATTTCAAATTCTTCTTCAACAAAAGGCACTACAACAAACTTTTAACAAACATTTTAGGCTCATTAGAACACTCATCTAATTCCACGCTAAAAAGCACGCTCACCTTTTCGCCCGCTTTCAAAAACCGCTCAGCATTAAAATAAATAGCCTCTTTAACGCATTCTTTATCCTTAAAACGCAGAATTTGGTGGCTTTCTTTAATGATTTTTTCTTCTATGACTTCTAAATTTTGCGCTTGGAATAAAGGCTTAGGGTTTTCTTGCCCATAAGGTTCGCCCGCTTCTATAATCTCTAAAAGCTCTCTGTCAATGTCTTTTAATTTGAGCGTTAAAGGGGGTTCTTTTTCATAAAAAGGCAAGACTTTAAAATCAAAATTTTCTAAAGTTTCAAAGAGCGAGACGATATTGTTTTTTCCAACGCTCAACCCGCAAGCTTGCCTATGCCCCCCATAGCCGAGCAACAAAGAAGAAACCCCATTCAAAGCGTCAATCAAATCAATATTTGGAGAGCTACGCCCGCTCCCTTTATACACCCCTTCTTTAAAGGTAAAAACCAGGCTTGGCTTTTGAGTGGCTTCCACTAATTTTGAAGCCACAATCCCAAGCACGCCCTCATGCCAATTATCCTTAAAAGCGACGATAATTTTTTCTCCAACCATCGCATGCTTAAAAGCCTCTTCAAAAACCTGCTGTTGGATCATTTTACGCTTCATATTGCATGCTTTCAAGCGTTCATACAAAGAATAGCCATCTTGAAAATTATTCGCGCTTAAAAAATCTAAAGCCATTTTCGCGTCTTGCATGCGTCCTGCGGAGTTGATTAAGGGGGCGATACTAAAAGAAATGTCGCTCGCTTTTAAAGAGCGTTTTCTAAAAACTTCTCTTTGGCACAAAAACCCCATTGCCCCTAAAGATTCTTTTTGCAAAAAATACAAGGCTTTAGAAACTAAAAAGCGGTTAAAAAAAGTCAAAGGCATCATGTCAGCAATAGTCGCCACGCCCGCTAAGCACAACAACTCACTAGAATGGCTTTTTTCTTTCCCTAAAAGCTGGTGGATGCCATAGCACAAATAAAACGCCACCAACGCCCCGCACACTTCCTTTTGGATAAAATCACAATCCGGTTGCTTGGGGTTGATCACCGCATAAGCGTCTGGGACTTCATCATTATTTAAGCAATGGTGATCGGTGATGATAAGGGTGTAGTTTTTTTCTTTGCAAAATCGCGCGGCTTCAAAGGCACTAATCCCGTTATCCACCGTGATGATTAAAGGGGCGTGGTGTTTTTCTAAAAATTTTTTAGAAATCCCATAGCCATCCATGAAGCGATTAGGGATTGCAATGCGGACATGCTTGTAGTTTAGGCTTTCAAAAAATTTTGCCATGATAGCAGAGCTAATCACGCCGTCAGCGTCATAATCGCCCACCACTAAAATTTCTGTGTTTGCACGCATGGCTTCTATGATTTTGAGCGCGGCTTTTTTCAAGTCTTTAAATAAAAAGGGGCTAGGAAACCCTTTTTCATTATAAGCGATAGAGACCACTCGCTCTTTGATTTGAGCTTTAAGCTTTTGTTTCATTGTTTAGATTAGGATTTATGAAGAGCGCTCTTAATGAAATCTAAAATAATAGGGTTAGGGCTTTGCAACCTGGAGGTGAATTCCGGATGGAATTGCACCCCCACAAAGAACGGGTGATATTCTAATTCAACCGCTTCAATCAAATAATTTGCCCCAAAACCCACCACTTTCAAGCCCTTATTTTCCCACTCTTGGCGGTATTTGGGGTTGATTTCATAACGATGGCGGTGTCTTTCTTTAATGCTAGGCTTTTTATAAGCTTTTTCTAACAAGCTATTTGGCAATATTTCGCATTCATATTCCCCTAATCGCATGGTGCCTCCTAAAGGCGAATTATAGGTGCGCACCTGTTTTTGGTGGTTTTGATCTATAAAATCTTCAATCAAATACACCACAGGGTGTTCGCAGCGTTGGTTAAACTCCGTAGAGTTAGCCCCTTTTAAACCCAAAACATTGCGGCAAAATTCAACGATCGCTAATTGCATGCCCAAACAAATCCCTAAAAAGGGGAGTTTTTCTAACCTTGCTCTTTGAATGGCACAAATTTTGCCCTCAATCCCCCTTTCTCCAAAGCCCCCAGGCACTAAAACCGCATCAACGCCCTCTAAATCAGTTTTTTCATTAAAATTCTCGCTATCTAGCCATTCAATATTGACTTGCGTATCCAAATGCGCGCCCGCATGGATTAAGGCTTCAATCAAGGATTTATAAGATTCTTTTAAACTTAAATACTTGCCTACAAAACCAATCCTAATTTTGTGTTTAGGAGCGATAATCTTTTCTACTAAAGTGTTCCAAGCCGCCATTTTGGGGTGTAGTTTATTCAAATTAAAGCGTCTGGCGATGGGGGTTAAAATGCCTTCTTGCAAGAAAAGAATGGGGCATGCGTAAATGCTTTTAGTGTCTGTGGCCACAATCACGCTGTCTTGCTCCACATCGCAACTCAAAGCGATTTTATTTTTCAATTCTTTATCCAAAGGCTTAGGCGATCGCGCCAAAATGATTTGAGGGGTTACGCCAAGGCGCCTTAATTCTTGGACGGAATGTTGCGTGGGTTTGGTTTTTAATTCGTTAGTGGTTTGGATATAAGGGATCAAGGTTACATGCACATTGATGACTTTCTCATTCCCTAATTCCAATTTAAGCTGGCGGATCGCTTCCAAATAAAACATGCCCTCCATATCGCCCACGGTTCCGCCCACTTCCACGATTAAAAAATCCAACCCCTTAGCCGCACTTTTAATGCGCCTTTTGATTTCATCGGTTACATGGGGGACGATTTGAATGGTTTTGCCTAAATATTCCCCTTTCCTTTCATTTTCTATCACGCTTGAAAAAATCTGCCCGGTAGTGAAATTATTCAACCTTGTTAAATTCCTGTTCAAAAAGCGTTCATAATGCCCTATGTCTAAATCCGTTTCAGCGCCATCGCTAGTTACAAACACTTCTCCATGCTCTAAAGGGCTCATGGTGCCTGGATCAATATTGATATAAGGGTCAATCTTCAAAATAGAAACCTGATAATTGCAATGCTGTAAAAGCGTAGCGATTGAAGAAGATGAAATCCCTTTCCCTAGAGAGCTTAACACGCCCCCTGTAACGAATATAAATTTGGCTCTATCCATAAGTTATTGCGTTCCTTTAATTTTTGCTTCTTAAATTGTAGTCTAAAAAGGGTTAAAAAGCTTTAAAAAAGGGCAAAAATTAAAGCGATTTCAAAAAAAAAAAAAAAAAAACAATTTCAGTTTCTTATTAACTAGGTTTGATTAAAATAAAAAGCTTTTATGTGCTTAAACTTCATTGTCTTAAAACTTTTAAGAGCAATTTTAAAGTTCGTTGGCGTATAATATAAGTTTTGAATTAACTACTAGTAAGGGTTTTAAATAATGGCTGAAAATTCTTTCAAAAATGTTTCTGCACAACCCAAAGCATTTTTCTTATTACCAGTTAAAACCCTGTTTCTTTTAGGGGGTATTTTTAGCGCGTTTTTTATCCTTATTGCTGGCTTGGTTTTTTTTGATTATGCTCATTTAATGGACAATGCCATTTTTAATTTCGTGCGTTCAACCCCCTTTAATTCTAGCCCTATTTTAACTCTAATCCTCCAAAGTATCGCTAAGTTAGGTTCTTCTCAGTTCGTGCTGCCTTTGAGCTTGTTGGTGGGGGTGTTTTTAAGCCTGTATCGCAGAAACTTAGCGCTTGGGGTGTGGTTTGTGTTAAGCGTGATCCTGTTTGAAGCCCTTTTAGAATCTTTAAAACACCTTTTTGCATATTCCATTCAGTGGCTTTCGCACAGCGCTAATTTCCCTAACGCTTCTGCGCTTTCTTTAACGCTATTTTATGGGTTGCTTGTTTTATTAATACCCCATTTGATCACGCATCAAACGCTTAAAAATATTCTTTTTTATAGCTTATTTGGTTTGATTTTTTTAATAGGGTTGGTGCTGATTGTTTTAGGGGTTTCTTTCAGTAGTGTTTTAGGAGGGTTTTGTTTAGGGGCGTTAGGGGCTTGTTTTTCCATAGGGATTTATTTGAGCGTGTTCCAAAAGATCTAAGCGAACGGCTTAAAAGAATGAAAATTTTATCAAGGTTTTAATATTGGATTTAAAGGTATTATTGCAACGGATTGTTGATTTTTTCATCAAACTCAATAAAAAGCAAAAAATCGCCCTGATCGCAGCGGGGGTTTTAATCACCGCCTTGCTTGTGTTTTTGTTGCTCTATCCTTTTAAAGAAAAAGACTACGCGCAAGGGGGCTATGGGGTTTTATTTGAAGGATTAGACTCTAGCGATAACGCTTTAATCTTACAGCATCTCCAGCAAAACCAAATCCCTTATAAAGTCTCAAAAGATGACACCATTCTTATCCCTAAAGATAAAGTGTATGAAGAAAGGATCACTCTGGCTTCTCAAGGGATCCCTAAAACGAGTAAAGTGGGCTTTGAAATCTTTGACACTAAAGACTTTGGAGCGACTGATTTTGATCAAAATATCAAACTCATTCGCGCCATTGAGGGGGAATTGTCGCGCACGATTGAAAGTTTAAACCCCATTCTTAAAGCCAATGTGCATATTGCAATCCCTAAAGACAGCGTGTTTGTGGCTAAAGAAGTCCCTCCTAGCGCTTCGGTGATGCTCAAACTCAAGCCTGACATGAAGCTTTCACCCACTCAAATTTTAGGGATTAAAAATTTAATCGCTGCAGCTGTGCCTAAACTCACGATAGAAAATGTGAAAATCGTGAATGAAAATGGTGAATCAATAGGCGAGGGCGATATACTAGAAAACTCCAAAGAATTAGCCCTAGAGCAATTGCATTACAAACAAAATTTTGAAAACATTTTAGAAAATAAGATTGTCAATATCTTAGCCCCTATTGTGGGGGGTAAAAACAAGGTGGTCGCAAGGGTCAATGCGGAGTTTGATTTCAGCCAAAAGAAAAGCACTAAAGAGACTTTTGATCCCAATAATGTTGTAAGGAGCGAGCAAAATTTAGAAGAAAAAAAAGAAGGCACTCCTAAAAAACAAGTCGGCGGCGTGCCTGGGGTTGTGAGCAATATCGGCCCTGTGCAAGGATTGAAAGACAATAAAGAGCCAGAAAAATACGAAAAGTCTCAAAACACGACCAATTATGAAGTGGGTAAAACCATTAGCGAGATTAAGGGCGAGTTTGGCACTTTAGTGCGTTTGAATGCGGCGGTTGTGGTGGATGGCAAGTATAAAATCGCACTTAAAGATGGGGCAAACACTTTAGAATACGAGCCTTTGAGCGATGAATCGCTTAAAAAAATCAACGCTCTAGTGAAACAGGCCATTGGCTATAACCAAAATAGAGGCGATGATGTGGCGGTGAGTAATTTTGAGTTTAACCCTATGGCGCCCATGATTGACAACGCCACTTTGAGCGAAAAAATCATGCACAAAACTCAAAAAATCTTAGGCTCATTCACGCCTTTAATCAAGTATGTTTTGGTGTTTATAGTGCTATTTATTTTCTATAAAAAAGTGATTGTGCCTTTCAGCGAACGCATGCTGGAAGTGGTGCCTGATGAAGATAAGGAAGTGAAATCCATGTTTGAAGAAATGGATGAAGAAGAAGATGAATTGAACAAACTCGGCGATTTGAGAAAAAAAGTAGAAGATCAATTAGGGCTTAATGCAACCTTTAGCGAAGAAGAAGTAAGATACGAAATTATCTTAGAAAAGATTAGAGGGACCCTTAAAGAGCGCCCTGATGAAATCGCTACGCTCTTTAAACTCCTGATCAAAGATGAAATCTCTTCAGACAGCGCGAAAGGTTAAAAAAGGTTAAAAATGGCAACCAAGCTTACCCCCAAACAAAAGGCTCAATTAGACGAACTTTCCATGAGTGAAAAAATCGCTATTTTACTCATTCAAGTGGGCGAAGACACCACAGGCGAGATTTTAAGGCATTTAGACATTGACTCCATTACAGAGATTTCTAAGCAAATCGTGCAATTAAACGGCACAGACAAGCAAATCGGCGCGGCGGTTTTAGAGGAATTTTTTGCGATTTTCCAATCTAACCAATACATCAATACCGGCGGTTTGGAATACGCTAGAGAGCTTTTAACCAGGACTTTAGGGAGCGAAGAAGCCAAAAAAGTGATGGACAAACTCACTAAAAGCTTGCAAACGCAAAAAAATTTCGCTTATTTAGGCAAAATCAAGCCCCAACAACTCGCTGATTTCATCATTAACGAACACCCTCAAACCATTGCCTTGATTTTAGCCCACATGGAAGCCCCTAATGCGGCTGAGACTTTGAGCTATTTCCCTGATGAAATGAAAGCCGAGATTTCTATTAGAATGGCGAATTTAGGCGAAATATCGCCCCAAGTGGTTAAAAGGGTTTCCACGGTGTTAGAAAACAAACTAGAATCGCTCACCAGCTATAAAATTGAAGTGGGCGGTTTGAGAGCGGTGGCTGAAATCTTTAACCGCCTAGGTCAAAAGAGCGCTAAAACCACGCTCGCTCGCATTGAAAGCGTGGATAACAAGCTCGCCGGCGCGATTAAAGAGATGATGTTCACTTTTGAAGACATAGCCAAACTAGACAATTTCGCCATCAGAGAGATTTTGAAAGTAGCGGATAAAAAAGACTTGTCTTTGGCGTTAAAAACTTCCACGAAAGATTTAACCGATAAATTTTTAAACAACATGAGCAGTAGGGCTGCAGAGCAATTTGTAGAAGAAATGCAATATTTAGGGGCGGTTAAAATCAAAGATGTGGATGTGGCCCAAAGAAAGATCATTGAAATCGTGCAGAGTTTGCAAGAAAAAGGCGTGATCCAAACCGGTGAAGAGGAAGATGTCATTGAATAGCCGTAAAAACTTGATCCAAAAAGACCATCTAAATAAGCATGACATTCAAAAATACGAATTTAAGAGCATGGCCAATTTACCCCCCAAAACTAATCCTAATGGCGCGTCTTTAGAAACGCCTAACCCACAAGAGCCTTTGGAAAAAAAAGCGATAGAAAACGATTTGATTGATTGCTTGTTGAAAAAAACCGATGAGCTTTCAAGCCATTTAGTGAAATTGCAAATGCAGTTTGAAAAAGCCCAAGAAGAGAGCAAAGCTTTGATTGAAAACGCTAAAAACGATGGCTATAAAATCGGCTTTAAAGAGGGCGAAGAAAAAATGCGTAACGAGCTCACTCACAGCGTGAATGAAGAAAAAAACCAGCTTTTGCATGCGATCACGGCTTTAGATGAAAAAATGAAAAAATCACAAGATCATTTAATGGCTTTAGAAAAGGAACTGAGCGCGATTGCGATAGATATAGCTAAAGAAGTGATCCTTAAAGAAGTGGAAGACAACAGCCAAAAAGTAGCCCTTGCTTTAGCTGAAGAACTTTTAAAAAACGTTTTAGACGCAACGGATATTCATTTAAAAGTCAATCCCTTGGATTACCCTTATTTAAACGAGCGTTTGCAAAACGCTTCCAAAATCAAATTAGAGAGCAATGAGGCTATTTCTAAAGGAGGCGTTATGATCACTAGCTCTAATGGGAGCCTTGATGGGAATTTAATGGAGCGCTTTAAAACGCTCAAAGAAAGCGTGTTGGAAAATTTTAAGGTGTGATTTTGCAAAATAAAACTTTTGATTTAAACCCTAATGATATTGCAGGCTTGGAGTTGGTGTGCCAAACGCTACGGAATCGTATTTTAGAAGTGGTGAGCGCTAATGGGGGGCATTTAAGCTCTTCTTTAGGGGCTGTGGAGCTGATTGTGGGCATGCATGCCTTATTTGATTGCCAAAAAAACCCTTTTATTTTTGACACTTCGCACCAAGCTTACGCTCACAAGCTCTTAACCGGGCGCTTTGAAAGCTTTAGCACTCTAAGGCAGTTTCAAGGTTTGAGCGGCTTTACTAAACCCAGCGAGAGCGCATACGATTATTTCATTGCCGGGCATAGCTCCACTTCGGTGTCTATAGGCGTGGGGGTGGCTAAAGCTTTTTGTTTGAAACAAGTGCTAGGCATGCCTATAGCTTTATTAGGCGATGGGAGCATTAGCGCAGGGATTTTTTATGAAGCCTTAAACGAACTGGGCGATAGGAAATACCCCATGATCATGATTTTGAACGATAATGAAATGAGTATCAGCACGCCTATTGGAGCCTTATCCAAAGCCCTTAGCCAGCTGATGAAAGGCCCGTTTTATCAGTCTTTCCGCTCTAAAGTCAAAAAAATCTTAAGCACCCTACCTGAAAGCGTGAATTACTTAGCGAGCCGTTTTGAAGAATCTTTCAAGCTCATCACCCCGGGCGTGTTTTTTGAAGAATTAGGCATTAACTATATAGGGCCTATTAACGGGCATGATTTGAGCGCGATTATTGAAACCTTAAAATTAGCCAAAGAGCTTAAAGAGCCGGTGCTAATCCATGCGCAAACCTTAAAAGGCAAAGGCTATAAAATCGCTGAAGGGCGCTATGAAAAATGGCATGGGGTGGGGCCTTTTGATTTGGATACCGGCTTGTCTAAAAAATCCAAAAGCGCGATTTTATCGCCCACTGAAGCGTATTCTAACACCCTTTTAGAATTAGCCAAGAAAGATGAAAAAATCGTAGGCGTAACTGCGGCGATGCCTAGCGGCACAGGATTAGACAAACTCATTGACGCTTACCCTTTGCGCTTTTTTGATGTCGCTATCGCTGAGCAACACGCTTTAACTTCCAGTAGTGCTATGGCTAAAGAGGGGTTTAAACCTTTTGTGAGTATTTATTCTACTTTTTTGCAGAGGGCTTATGACTCTATCGTGCATGACGCTTGTATTTCTAGCTTACCGATTAAATTAGCCATTGATAGGGCCGGGATTGTGGGCGAAGATGGCGAAACGCATCAAGGGCTTTTAGACGTGTCGTATTTGCGCTCTATCCCTAACATGGTCATTTTTGCCCCACGAGACAACGAGACTTTAAAAAACGCCGTGCATTTTGCCAACGAACACGATTCAAGCCCTTGCGCGTTCCGCTACCCTAGGGGGTCGTTTGCACTAAAAGAGGGGGTTTTTGAGCCTAGCGGTTTTGTTTTAGGGCGAAGCGAATTGTTGAAAAAAGAGGGCGAAATTTTACTCATAGGCTATGGTAATGGCGTGGGGCGGGCGCATTTAGTCCAACTGGCTTTAAAAGAAAAAAACATAGAGTGCGCGCTTTTGGATCTCAGGTTTTTAAAGCCCTTAGATCCAAATTTAAGCGCGATCATTGCCCCTTATCAAAAGCTCTATGTTTTTAGCGATAATTACAAGCTTGGGGGGGTGGCTAGCGCGATTTTAGAGTTTCTGAGCGAACAAAATATTTTAAAGCCTGTTAAAAGCTTTGAAATCATTGATGAATTTATCATGCATGGGAACACCGCTTTAGTGGAAAAATCCTTAGGCTTAGACACAGAGAGTTTGATTGACGCTATTTTAAAAGATTTAGGACAAGAGAGATGAAAGAAAAGACGCCAATGAAGAATATCCGCAATTTTTCCATTATCGCTCACATTGACCATGGTAAAAGCACTTTAGCGGATTGTCTGATCGCTGAATGCAACGCTATCAGCAACAGAGAAATGACGAGCCAAGTGATGGACACTATGGATATTGAAAAAGAAAGGGGCATTACAATTAAGGCTCAAAGCGTGCGTTTAAATTACACTTTTAAGGGGGAGGATTATGTTTTAAACCTCATTGACACCCCAGGGCATGTGGATTTTAGCTATGAAGTGTCTCGTTCTTTGTGTTCGTGCGAAGGGGCGTTATTGGTGGTGGATGCCACTCAAGGCGTGGAAGCGCAAACCATTGCAAACACTTATATCGCTTTAGATAACAATTTAGAGATTTTACCGGTGATCAATAAAATTGATTTGCCTAATGCGAATGTTTTAGAAGTCAAACATGATATAGAAGACACGATAGGGATTGATTGTTTTAACGCTAATGAAGTGAGCGCTAAAGCTAAGCTTGGCATTAAAGATTTGTTAGAAAAAATCATTACGACCATTCCTGCCCCTAGCGGTGATCCTAACGCTCCTTTAAAAGCGCTCATTTATGATTCATGGTTTGACAATTATTTAGGGGCGTTAGCGTTAGTGCGTATCATGGATGGGAGCATCAACACAGAACAAGAAATTTTAGTGATGGGGACGGGTAAAAAACATGGCGTTTTAGGGCTATACTACCCTAACCCTTTGAAAAAAATCCCCACCAAAAGTTTAGAATGCGGTGAGATTGGCATTGTGAGTTTAGGGCTAAAAAGCGTTACGGATATTGCGGTGGGTGATACGCTCACAGACGCTAAAAACCCTACCCCTAAACCCATTGAAGGCTTTATGCCGGCTAAACCCTTTGTTTTTGCGGGGCTTTACCCTATAGAAACGGACCGGTTTGAAGATTTAAGAGAAGCGTTATTGAAACTCCAGCTTAACGATTGCGCTTTAAATTTTGAGCCTGAAAGCTCTGTGGCGCTTGGTTTTGGCTTTAGGGTGGGCTTTTTAGGGTTATTGCACATGGAAGTGATCAAAGAAAGGCTGGAAAGGGAATTTGGCCTTAACCTCATCGCTACCGCTCCCACGGTGGTGTATGAAGTGCATTTGACGGATAATAGCATCAAATACGTCCAAAACCCTAGCGAATTGCCCCCTGAAAATTGTATCGCTTGCATCAAAGAGCCTTTTGTGAGGGCGACGATCATCACGCCGAGTGAATTTCTGGGTAATTTAATGCAGTTATTGAACAACAAAAGAGGCATTCAAGAAAAAATGGAATATTTGAATCAGTCTCGTGTCATGCTCACTTATTCCTTGCCGAGCAATGAAATTGTGATGGATTTTTATGACAAGCTCAAATCTTGCACGAAAGGGTATGCGAGCTTTGATTATGAGCCTATAGAAAACAGAGAGGCTCATTTGGTGAAGTTGGATGTGAGGGTGGCAGGCGATGTGGTGGATGCGCTTTCTATCATTATAGATAAAAACAAGGCGTATGAAAAGGGGCGCGCTTTAGTGGAAACGATGAAAGAGCTTATCCCAAGACAGCTTTTTGAAGTCGCTATCCAAGCGAGCGTAGGCAATAAAATCATCGCCAGGGAGACGATTAAATCTGTCGGTAAGAATGTAACGGCTAAGTGCTATGGGGGCGATATTACACGAAAAAGAAAACTTTTAGAAAAACAAAAAGAGGGCAAGAAGCGCATGAAAGCTATCGGTAAGGTGGAGCTTCCCCAAGAAGCGTTTTTAGCGATATTAAAGATCGATTAGGGCATTGCTAAGTCTATGGCAAAACATAGAAATTAAATTTTAAATCTCATAGGCTATACTTTGGCAAAATTTGATAATGACTTTATTAAAGAATTTGGTTTTTCTACTAAAAATGCTTTTTTTGAATATTGTGTCCAAATTGGCTTGGCTGACACGATTGGTGTTATCAAAAATCGCATGGATTTATTTGATTATTTTTTTCCTAACAAACGCAAAGGTTGGTGGCAAAAAGGCGGTGCCTATATCCATAGAAAATTATGGATTGATAGTTTGTTTAAAGATGAAGACGCTAAAGGTTTTAGCCATATTGTGAAATTGTTTTTACAAGAACAATATGGCATTCAACTAGACATTACCCCTAACGCTTACCTTAAAACTCGTTATAAAAGCATGCAAGAAACGGGTTTAGAAGCCGAATTGTATTTTTTAAACCACTATAAAAATATCAAAACATTTTCTAATGGGCATTTAAAAGACATGCGTCTTTTTGGCGATGGGTATGACTTCTATATTCAAACCAACAAGCAAGCGTTTTTAGTGGAAGTTAAGGGGATTAGAGAAAAGCAAGGGGCATTGAGATTGACCCAAAAAGAATACGATCAAGCGCAAGCGTATAACCATGATTATGTGCTTGTAGTGGTATTGAATTTGAGTGAAAAACCCTATCTTTTATCTATCGCTAACCCCTTAAAGCATTTAGAATTTAAGGCATGCGAGAGGAAGCAAAAAAGCATTTTAGAATACCACTTAATAGGGCAAATAAAATAACTTTGAATTTTACAGGGGGCTATAGGAGTGGAGTTCAAATTGATAGGAATGCCCCTAAACGCACTTACAAATACACCAAAAAAGATTGCGATTTGATTTTAGGGATAGACACTTGCACGAGCGAATGCTATATTATCCCTATTGAAGACACACAAGAATGGGGCAACACAAAGAGCTTGTCGCAACTCCAACACTATAAAGAGAATTGGCAGATTTTGATTGACTTGGCGTTGGAGTAAGAATATAAAACTACATTCACAAACAAGAAAAAAGATTTCTTTAGATATAGTGTTGGTTATGCCAAAAAGATAAAATCAAATTGGACTTAAAAAACAAAAGTTTTCGCTCACACACCGCCTATACCAGTGCTTTAAAGAATGACTTGCTCTTAAACCCTAGTTTAGTGGAAGCAGAAAGAAAATTTTTACAAGCTTTTAAAATGGCTCTATCTTAAAATGAACGCTGATAATCAAGTGGGTAATCAAAAAGCTTGATTGGGGCGATAAAAACATTAAGGGAATTAGAAACCAATGGGACACTCTCTAATCATTACGGAGACGGCACCAACTATAGCGTCTCAAACCTTAATGGGAATGATCCTGCCACAAACGAGTTTAAAACACAAGAACCACAACGAACCAAGCACTAAACAATATATAAAAAAAGAAAAAATAAACATGATAAACACATGCGTGCATGAAAATTTTTCACCAGTCAAAGAGACAAATCGTTTTTAAGCTTTTGTAGCGAGTTTGTTGATCGCTTCGGCGTTCATGTCGTCTTGATGGGTTTTTAGCACTTTGGAATACATGTCCAAAAAGCGGTTGATTTCAATCAAAGCGCTCATCTCGCGCACCGCATTGACATTGCTTTTTTCTAGCATGTATTGCCTTAACGCGCCAGAATCAGAGACTTGATGAACGCCTTCGCCCTGATAAGCATAAAGGTTTTGCCCGATTTTTTTAAGATTTTTAGGTTCGCTAAAACTCACTAAAGCTAACGAGCCTGCTTGAATTTGGGCTTCATTATCCCTAAAAGTGATTCCACCATTTTGATTGACTTCAATTTCAGCGTCAGGCATGAGCATGATCCCTCCTTTTTCGTTCAAGCCCGAACGAGAAAGCACCCTAAAGCCATTAAGAGTTACTAAAAAGCCGTCTTTATCCACGCTAAAATGCCCATCTCTGGTATAAGCGACGCCCTCATTAGTTTGTATCGCAAAATAGAGGTTAGGGCTTGTTAGGGCAAAATCTAGGGGGTTATGCGTTTCTTCAAACGCGCCAAGGCTTCTATCCGTATAGATTTCTGATAGAACAGGCACACGATTGAGATTGCGGTTTAAATACTTCGCGCTCGCTTTGGTTTGATCTTCTAAGGGCAGTTGCTCTCGGTATTGTTGGTAAAGCCTTAAAAAATCGCCTGTAATCGCATCGTCTCTTTTAAAGCCATTAGTGTTTAAATTAGCTAAATTATTAGAGGTTAAATCCAAGCGGTTAAATTGTGTCGCCATAGCCCCAGTGGCCGCATAATACCCATTTTGCATGCGAATAATCCTTTTAAAAGGAAAAATTATAGCAAAAATTAAATAAAAACAGATTCATTCCAAATAGGTTTTTTTAGGGAATATGATAACCATAACCATAAAGATAATAATACTCAACATGACATAGCCCACAAACCCCGCTTCAAAACCATGTTGTTTGAACTCTAACGCTACATAGCTGGCGCTCCCTCCAAAAAGCGCATTGGCGATCGCATAGGCCAAACCCACGCCAAGCGCTCGCACATGTTCAGGGAATAATTCCGCCTTAATGACCCCAGCAATGCAAGTGTAAAAACTCATGCTGCTCAATGCGAGTATTTCATAAAATAGGGCTTCATACACGCTAGTGGCATGCTTGATACCATAAAAGACAACAGGCGTTACAATAAGCCCTGTGATCGCAAAAACCATCAGCATTTGGGTGCGTTTGATTTTATCCGCAAGCATCCCGCATAAGGGCTGTAAGAAGATAAAATAAGAGAGCGCTAAAAGCATGATGAAACTGCTTTCTTTAGGGCTGAATGATGAGCTGTTGGTTAAAAAGATCTTTAAATACACCGTAAAAGTATAAAAACACAAACTCCCTCCCATAGTTAGCCCAAAGACTATCATTAAGGCTTTTTTATGGTGGAGCAATTCCTTTAAACTGCCTCTTTGGGTTTCTTCTTTAATAGTGTTTTTGGAAGTTGTTTTGCTATCCATGGTTTCTTCCATGATATTTCTTAAAAAGAGCGAGAGTAGGGCTAATATACCCCCTAAAGCGAATAAATAACGCCAAGCGAACGCGCTGATTTGCTCATGCGTGTAAATATTTTCAACGATAAAGAGTGAAAAAATAGCTAAGAGTTGCCCTCCCACTAAAGTTACATATTGGAAAGAGCCATAAAAACCTTTTTTGCCATTCTTGCCCAATTCAGAGAGGTAAGTAGCGACCACGCCATATTCTCCTCCCACGCTAAAGCCTTGTAAAAGCCTAGCTAATAATAAAAACAAGAACGCCCATTCCCCAACGATTTCTTTAGTGGGGAGCAACGCGAGCAAAAAAGAGCCTAGCGCCATGAGGATAATGGAATACACCATAGAAGTTTTACGCCCCTTTTTATCCCCCAATTTACCAAAAAACAAACTCCCCAAAGGGCGCATGAAAAACCCTAGCATAAAAACCAAAAAAGCTGAGATTAGCGCTAAAGTGGGGTCATTGGTGTGGGTAAATTCCTTAGCGAAATAAGGTGCTAAGAACGCATAAGCGTAAAAGTCATACCATTCCACTAAATTACCGGAACTAGCGGCTAAAAGGGATTTTAAGGGTTTTTTGGTGGCGGGTTGGGGGCTCATGGCTATCCTTGAACATGAAATTTTTAGGTAATTTTACTAGGAGTTAGGGAAACCACAGATAATATTTGATTAATAGATGAAAGGTTGGTATCGTTTGTATCATTGAGAAAAGTTTTTGTTTTTAATAAAGGATTGGTGGTAAAGCCTAAAAAATGCGCACAGGCATTTTTAAAATCAATCATAAAAAGCTTGCGAAAAGCAAGCGGTAACTTTTTAAAAATTAAAAATAATGTTTCTATTGCCAATATCCAATGAAAACAAAGCCTAAAAGTTTTGCAAAATCTCTCTGTTGCCTTTGGCGTTTCTTGGGGATAAAAAGCCTTGAGCTTCTAATTCGTCAGTAATGGTAGCGGCTTGGTTATAGCCGATTTTTAATTGGCGTTGTAAAAAACTCGTAGAAGTGATCTTTTTTTCTAAAATCACCGCTTTAGCCCTTTCTAGAATGTCATCGCCTTGATAATTAGGGGTGTCTAAAGGCATGCGCGATTCTTCTAACAAGAAATCTTTATCGTATTCCACTTCTTTTTGGGCTTTAATAAAATCCACGATTTTTTTGATTTCATCTTCAGTGGCAAAGGGGGCATGCAAGCGCACTAACCCGTTCGCTCCTGGGGGGGTAAAGAGCATATCGCCTCTTCCTAACAAGCTTTGCGCCCCATCGGTGTCTAAAATCACTTTAGAATCAATTTTAGTGCCTACCCTAAAACTCACCCTTGAAGGCAAGTTGGTTTTAATCAAGCCAGTTACGACATCCACGCTTGGGCGTTGGGTCGCTACAATGAGGTGTAAGCCGCTCGCGCGCCCCATTTGAGCGATCCTAGCGATAGGAAACTCCGCTTCTTTTCCCCCTGTCATCATCAAATCCGCTAATTCATCAATCACCACAATCAAATAGGGGAACGCTTCAACGCCGTTATTTGGGGCTTGTTCATTGTAAGAATCAATGGTTTTAACCTTGTATTCGCTCATTAAAGAATACCGGCGCTCCATTTCTTTAGCCACGATTTGCAAAGCCCCGATAGCTTTTTTAGGGTCGGTGATAATGGGCGTGAGTAAATGAGGGATGTCCGCATAAATGCTAAATTCTACCATCTTGGGATCTATCATCACTAATTTGAGTTGATCAGGAGGGTTTTTATAAAGTAAGGATAAAATCATCGCATTCACGCCCACGCTCTTACCGCTTCCTGTCGTGCCGGCGATGAGCAAGTGAGGGAGCTTTTTTAAATCCGTGATGAAAGGGTTACCCACAATGTCTTTGCCTAAAGCTAGAGTTAAGGGCGAGCTGGATTTTTGAAACAATTCGCTCTCTAAAATTTCTCTTAAATAAATGGTTTGGCTTTGGCTGTTAGGGATTTCAATACCAACGACATCTTTACCCTTGATAGGGGCTTGAATGCGGATGGATTCAGCGCATAAAGTCATCGCTAAATCATCGCTCAAACCTAAAATGCGGCTCACCTTAACATTAGGGGCTGGGCGGAATTCAAAAGTGGTTACAATAGGGCCTGAATAAGTGCGGATAATATCGCCATCAATTTTAAAGGTGTGCAGTTTGCTCAATAGATCCTGGATTTTTTGGTCAATTTCGTTTTCGTCTAAAGAAGTGCCCTTCAAACAAACCGCATTCAATAATTGCGTGTTGGGAAGCTCATAATCTTTGGGTTTTTGCACTTCGCCATAATCCAATCCGTCTAATATCTCTTTATTTTCGCTCAATTCTTTAACCATAACGGGTTTTTTAGTGCTTGTGGGGGTTATTATACTAAAGTTTGGAGCGTTTTGCGCCTCTTTTTCTTCTTCTTTGAGATTTTCTTTTATCGTTTCTTCTATCATTTCTTCTTGCGCGTTTTCTTGTGGGCTTTCTTCTTTTTTAGGGTGGTTGGGGGTTTTTTGGTTTTCTGTTTTGTTGTCATTTTCTATTATGGGTGCAAGTGTGGGCATGATAGGTTTGGGCGTGGTGGGCGTAAGAGTTTCTTTTGTGGGCGTGGGTTCTCTTTCTTTAGTTTCTTTTAAAGTGGGGTTAGTGGGGTTAGTCAAATCATTAAATCGGTTTTTTTTAGGGTAAATGGTGTAATGGGTAGTGGGGTGAGGGGAAATTTGAACCAAGCCTTCTTGCGGCTCTGAATCGTTTAAAGTCGTGTTATAGGGGGTAGGGATCGCTAGAAACGATTCTTCGTTAGGGGTTTTGTGGTTTTCATCAATGGGGTTTTCTTTGAGATTTTCTTTTTCTTTAGGGTTGTTGGTTTCTTTTTTTTGAAGATCTGATAAGGTGTTTTCAAAACCCTCTTTTTTCAGGCTAAAATTAGGGCTAAAGGCTTGTAAGCATTGTTTGTAAATCTCTTTTAAAAGGCTTTGTGTTTTGTTCATATAAGGATAAAAAACGCTTTTAGGGGGCAGTTTGAATAAAATCAAATAAGAAATAACTACCATAAGCATTATCAGCGCATAAAGCCCAAAGTCCCCTATAAAAGGGCGTAAAAACAAACACGCGCTGTTGCCGATTTCCCCTTGATTCAATAGGCTAGATTGCAAAAAGAGTAAAGATAAAATGCCTAATAGATGCCCTAAAGTTTTTTCTAAAACGATTTCTGTAAAAGGGTTTTTAGTCTTGTATAAAAGGAATAAAACCCACGCTAAATAGGGTAAGTTGATGAATGAAAGATACCCAAAATATTTTTTATTGAGTGCGGCAAACCACACCCCAAAACGCCCCACTAAACCGCTATTACCCAGCCATGAAGATAGGGTTAAAAACGCTAATAAAACCCCTATAATTAAAGCTAAATAAAGTTTTTTAGATTTCATCGGTTGCACATGTCTTTAAAAGAGCAATACTCACAATCTTTAACCTCTAAAGTTTTTTCAAAATCAATTTCTTGCTTGAGTTTGGGGATAAGAGAAAATTCCAAATGATCCATTTTAGCCTGTAAAATAAGCTCATCTTCTTCCACTAATTCGCCCTTTCTCAAATCATAAAAAAAGGCTTTTATAGGCTCTTTGTAGCCCAAATTTTTAAGAGCACACGCGTAGATAGCCATTTGATAATCGGTGCTGATTTGAGCGATTTCTATGGGGCTTAAGCCTTCTCTTTGTGTTTTACTCATGTTGTCTAATTTCAAATCGCTTTTGAATTTGTAATCCAATAAAATAATTTCATTGTCAGCCGTTTTGTCAATCCTGTCTATACGCCCTTTAAAAATAACGCCTTGAATGATCGTCTCAAAGCTTTTTTCAAGATCAAGAATGGTGATTTCTGCATTAAAGCGTTCTTTTTCTTTAACATAAAAAGCCTGGATTTTTTTGAGCGCTACAAGAGTGTCTAAACGCTCTTTAGGGGTAATGTTTTCTCTTGTTTTTAATAGCTGAATAAGCCTTTCTTCTAATGAATGGGGGGTTTTATCTTTTTCATAAGCTTCTTTTAAAAGTTCATGGAGCAAACTGCCCACAGCACTATTACTTTCATCTTTAGGGGTTTCTTTGAAGCGCTTCATGTAGTGGTAATAAAAACGGCGCTTGCAAGTTAAAAAAGCGTTTAATGAGCTAGCGCTAAAGCTAAAATCTTTAGGGATAGCGGCTTTGATTTCTTCTTCTTGGTAGTCTTTTAAAGGAGTTGATGCAAAAAGCGTGTAAGCGTCTTTGATAGGCACTATATTTAAATTTAATTCCAAAAGCATGTTAGAGGCTTTTGAGGTTTCGCTCTCTATATAAGAAAGCACCATTTCTTTAGAGTTTTTAAAGAGCTGGTAGTAATAGTGTTTTTGCAAATTTTTCTTATCCAATAAAGTGGGGAGGTTGAGCGATTTTCTTAAAGCAGAGTTCAAAAACAAATCGCAATCTTTAAGGCTTGGCACGCAAGTTTCATTAAAATCCACAATAACGATTTTATCAAATTGCATGCCCCTTGTCTCTAAAGTGTCCATGACTCGTATTTTGCCCCCACTAGAATCGTCTAAGCGGAAGTTGGCTTCAAATTCTTGCAAATACAAATGCAATAAATCTTTAAGGCTGTAGTTTTTAAGCGTGTCTTTTAAAAGATGATACTGGTGCATGATTTGAGAATGCACTTCTTTTAAGGGCACTTTTTCTTTAGAGCTTTGTTGCTCTAAAAGCGGGAGCGTAATATTTTCTAAATCCAATAACGCAGACTCACTTAAATTACAATCGCTTGTTTGTAAATCTTCTAAGATTTTGACAAGCTCTGTGTAATAATGGCTGTTTTTAGCTCCTAATCCCATCGCAAAATTCAAATTGTTGTTTTGGTCTAAGAGTTTTAAAAAAGGCAAAAAATCCGCATTGGGCGTGATGATCGCCATTTTATTAGGGTCGTTATCTTTTTGCAAATACTCTTCTATGGTTTGTAAAACTAAAGCGCTTTGTTTTAAATAACTAGAGTTGGCATAGAGCTTTGGTTCTATTTTTTGATCATTAAAAGTTTGAGAAAGGATCTTTTGGGTTTTAAAATCAATGGAATAATCGCAATCCGTTTCTAATTTGAGATTCAAAAATTCCAAGAATTTTTGGTTGTATTTGTCGCAAGATAGGTGTAAAGTGATAGGCACTAATTCGGCCACTTCTAATAGGCATTGTCTTTCAAAAACGCTCATAAAGCCGTCTAAATGCCATTCAATAGAGGAAAAATGCTCAAAAAATTCTTTTAAAATGGTGGGCTTTTCTTGCATGATTTTGTCATAAAAGCCTAATCCTTCTAGCTTTTTAATGTAGTGCTCATAAATCATTTCTAAGACTTCTAAATGCTTTTCATAGTCCAAGTAAATGTCTTTAGAAGAAAGTTCATTGAGCTTGATACAAGCAGAGCTCAACTCATCAAACAAATCAAACAAAAAAGAAGTGCTTTCCAAATACCCCAAAAAGCTGTTTTCAAAAAGCAAAAGTCCTTCAAGAATGGATTTTTTTTCTTTAGCGATAGCTTTAATGGTGTCTATCATTAAAATCTGGCGCGCGCTGTTAGGGATTTTCTTTTTATTAGGGATGTAAAAAGCCTGTTCAAAGAAACTCCCCATGCTCATTGCGTTAGGCAAAAACCCTTCGCCTTGCTCTAAATAGAAATGTTTTAAACGCCTGGTGGAGCTAAAAACAAACAAGGGGGCTTTTTCTAAAAAAAGTTTTTCTAAGTTCATGCGTTGAGTAACCTTTTAGCTTGAGTGGTAATGTTTTCAACGCTAAAGCCGAATTTTTCAAAGAGTTTATCGCCCTTTGCTGAACTCCCAAAAGAATCCATGCCAATGATTTTATCCGCAAAACGATACCACTCTATCGCACGGCTCGCTTCAATGACTAAGACTTTACCTTTAAAAAGTTCTTTAAGATAGCTTTCATCTTGCTCTATCAATAAATCAAAGCACGGTGCGCTCACCACTTGAGTGGGGATATTTTCTCGCTCTAAAATTTTAGCGCCCTCTAAAGCTAAAGACACTTCACTACCGCTCGCAACCAGCGTGATAATGGGATCTTTAGAGTGGTATTTAACATACGCGCCTTTTAAAACCTGCTCTTTAGAAATCTCATCAAGCACGGGTAAATTCTGGCGCGATAAAATAAGCCCGCTAGGAGCGTTCAAACTTAACGCTATTTGCATGCAAGCGGTGTTTTCAAAAGCGTCGCTAGGCCTGAAAGCATAGAAATTGGGCAAAGCGCGCAAATGGCTCAACTGCTCTATAGGCTGGTGCGTCGCCCCGTCTTCGCCCACGCCAATGCTGTCATGCGTAAAGATAAAAAGGGCTTTTAGTTTCATTAAAGCGCTCAAACGGATGCTGGGCATCAAATAATCGCTAAACACAAAAAAGGTCGCGCAAAAAGGCACAAACAAACCATACGCCGCTAAAGCGTTAGTGATAGCCCCCATGGCATGCTCTCTGATCCCAAAATGCAAGTTTTGCCCTAAAGGGAAATCGCCAGAGTGTTTTAATTGCGTGTTATTAGACGGGGCTAAATCTGCGCTCCCCCCCAAAAAGCCCTCGCATTCTTTAGCGATAGCGTTTAAAATCATGCCGTTACTCACTCTCGTGGCTAAAGATTCGCCTTTTTTAAAGGTGGGGTAATGGATGGCGCTAAAATCAAAATCCTTTAACGCATGGATTTTTTCTTTTGTTTTAGGGCTTAAGGATTTTTCCCATAAGGCTTCTAAACTGACGCCCCTAACTTTCACTTCTTCAAAATGCATTTTGTTTTTTGGGCTAATGATAAAGCTTTCATTAGGGTTGATTTGAGCGTTTTCTTTGGATTGTTTTAACACTTCTTTATTTAAAGGCGAGCCATGCGTTTTTTCACTCCCCTCTAAGCCAATAGCCCCCTTACCAATAATCGTATGAGCGATTAAAAGCGTGGGTTTGGTGGATTTTTTGGCTTCTTCTAAAGCGTTATGAATCGCTTGATAGTCATGCCCATCGCATTCTAGCACTTCCCAATTTTGTGCCACAAACCGCATCTTAACCTGTTCGCTAAAACTAATATTGATAGCGCCTTCAATGCTGATTTGGTTGCTGTCATAAATCACAATGAGATTGTTTAGGTTGAGATGCCCGGCTAAAGAAGCACTCTCATAACTAATGCCTTCTTGCAAATCCCCATCCCCACACAAGCAATAGACTTTATGAGAAATCGCTTCTTTATCCAAAAGGTTTTGAGCGTATTGACTCGCCATGCTAAAGCCCACAGCGTTAGCAAAACCTTGCCCCAAAGGGCCTGTGGTGATTTCAATGCCTTCGGTGTGGTGCAATTCGGGATGTCCTGGGGTTTTAGAGTGTAATTGCCTGAAACGCTTTAAATCTTCTAAACTCAAATCAAAGCCCCACAAATGCAACAAACTATACGCTAACGCGCTCGCATGCCCTCCGCTAAAAACCAACCTGTCCCTATTGAGCCATTTAGGGTTAGTGGGGTTTAGGTTTAAGTGCAAACTTAAAACCACCATCACATCGGCTAACCCCAAGCACACGCCCGGATGCCCGCTATTAGCCTTATCTATCATGTCCGCACACAAAAAGCGAAGCGCATTGGCCATGCTTTTTAATCGTTCTAAGTCAGCGTTACTCAATCGCATCAAATTTTTCCATTTTTAAGGTTTTTAAAAGCCATTTTAACACAAATTATCTCAAAATCTCTTTGGCTGTTAAGATGTCTTGTTGGATCTGATTTTTAAGCTCTTTTAACGAAGAAAAGCGCATGTTGTCTCGTATTTTTTGAACCAAACGCAAAGCGATTTCTTGGGGCGGGTTTTCTATGATGGTATCAAGGACATGGCATTCTATGGCGAAATGTTGATCCGTGCTTAAGCGGTTGCCTATAAAACTCACGCTTTTTTGATAAATTGGATCTTTTATTTTCACTAAACTCGCATACACCCCAAAACTAGGGAGGATAAAATCTTTAGTTTTGATGTTTAAAGTAGGCGCTAATTCTTTATGCCCTAAGCCTTGATCGCTAATGACTTCCCCACACACTTCATAAGGCCTGCCTAAGAGCTTGTTGGCTAAAGACAAGTCGCCATGACTTAGGGCTAGTTTGATGGTTTTAGAATGCACGCTAATCTCTTTTATTTTCACTTCAGGCACAATAATGGTTTTTTCAAAACGCTCTTTTAAAAATAAAGCGTCATTTTGTCTTCCATGCCCAAACCTGAAATCATAGCCCACGACCAGGCGTTCTAAATGGGGGAATTTCTTTTTTAAAAGATCTAAAAATTCTAAAGCGTTTAATCGCGAAATCTCTTCTAAATACACAAAAAATAAAGGCATGCCCACGAGTTTGGCGCGGTATTTTAGGGGGGTTAAATAGCCTTTAGTGTAATGTTTTTTTTCTATGATTAAAAGGGCTTTGGGATCTTTTAATTCTTTAAAAAGGGCTTGATGCCCTAGATGCAAGCCATCAAATTTACCGATAGCTAGGCTTTTAATTTTAGGCTCGCTTGAAATGGATAAAAAATTCAACATTCCCGTTTTTCCCTTTCACTAAGCTTTCTTGGATCTTTAAGATTTGAAAATCCTTTGTTTTTAAATGGTTTTTAAAGTTTTCTAAAGCGTTTAAAATGGCTTCTTTATCCATTACCACCCCCTTTTTATTGCGTTTTGCGGCTCTGCCCACTTCAAATTGCGGTTTGAAAAGCGCCAAAAATTCACCGCTTAAAGGCACAATCGCTTCTAAAATACAATATAAAGAAATAAAACTCACATCACAAAGCACTAAATCAATTTTTTCTGGCGTTTTAAACCCTCTAATATCGCATTCTTCGTAACATTCTATGCGTTGGTCGTTTTTCAAACTTTCATCTAATTGCATTTTCCCCACATCCACGCAAAGCACCTTTTTAGCCCCTTTTAAAAGAGCCACTTGACTAAAGCCCCCCTTGCTCGCTCCCACATCTAAAACCACCTTTCCCTTAAAATCCACGAAATGGGTTTCTAAAAAAAGCCCCTAATTTTTCCCCAGCCCTGCTAACGAATAGATTGGTAGTGACTAATTCAATTTGATCACCCTCTTTAACGATAAAAGAGGGTTTAGAGATCACTATTTTATTGACTAAAACCTGATTTTTTAAAACCAACGCTTTAGCTTTTTCTCTGCTATTTACTAAATGCTGGTTGAATAAGGCGTAATCTAAGCGCATTAAAATTGAGGTAAGGGGACTTGATAAGCGAAATTAAAAACAATCTTGCCTAAACTATAGGCATCAAGCTCTAGTTTGGCTTCTTGCACCGCTAAATAATCCAATTTGTTAAAAGCGAGCAAAAAAGCTCTGCTCCACCGGTTCGTGGTTTCTAAAATGCCATCAAATTCATCTTTTGTGATTTCTCGCACCCATAAAGGCTCTGAACCTGTAGGTTTTGTGCCAAAAAGTTCATAAGAAATATAGCCATCATCTATCCAGTCGTTATTTTGCGTGAAAATCTCCACTAAAAAATACTCATGGTCATAGTAAGTGCCGCTATCCACATCGTTTAAATGCGTAGCGATAGCCGTGATGATAGGCACATTATCTTGGGTGATTTCGCCTTTCCTGCTGGCTTGGATCTTTTTTTCTAAAACTAAGTCTAGCGTGTAAGTGTCTTCATTGAAATTACTCACACACCCTAAACAAAAGAATAAAAATACCAAAGGTATTGAGAGATTTTTCAAGCCCGTTCCTTGCTAAAACCCATGCCATTTTTAGCTAAAATAAAACCTATATTATAACTAAAAGGGGGTTTTATGCCAAAAAAATGCCGACACTTGCTCCAAACCAGCGATTTAAGCCTAGATGAAATCAAGCTTTTATTGAACAAAGCGAGCGTTTATGCGAACGATTTTAACGCCGTATCTTTAGAAACAAAAGAAAAAATGCACAATAAAATCATCGTGGCTTTATTTTTTGAAAATTCCACCCGAACGGTGTCTAGCTTTGAAATCGCAAGCCTAAGGTTGGGGGCAAAAATAGTGAAATTAAACATGCAAACAAGCTCCACTTCAAAGGGTGAAACTTTGATAGACACTTTTAAAAATATCCATGCCATGCAGCCTGACGCTATCATCACACGGCATGCTTTTTCAAGCGCGCCTTTTAAATTAGCCGAATTTTCCCAATGCCCCTTGATTAATGCAGGAAGCGGCACAAGCGCTCATCCTACCCAAGCGTTATTAGATTTGCTCACCCTTTATCAGCATTTTGGCAGTTTGGAAAATCTAAAAGGGAAGAAAATCGCTTTTATAGGCGATGTGAAAAATTCAAGAGTGGCTAATAGCAACATTAAATTGCTCCAAAGACTAGGGCTTGAGATCATGCTGTGCGCTCCAAGCTCCATGCTCCCTATCACTTCTTTAAAAACGACGCATAACATTGAAGAAGCGATAGCGTTTGCAGACATCTTAATGAGTTTGAGGACTCAAACCGAACGCCACAACGCGCCCATTTTTGCGAGCTTGAAAGATTACGGCAACGCTTATTGCATCACCCAACAACGCCTAAGCGCTCACGCTAAAAATAAAGAGATCATTATTTTACACCCAGGCCCGGTGCATAGGGATATTGATATAGAAAGTGCGGTGTTAGAAGATGAGCGATCCAAAGTTTTAGAGCAAGTCAAAAATGGCGTGGCAATGCGCATGGCGGTGTTGGAGTTTTTGCTATTAGATTGATCATCAAACTTAAAAAATGCTTTTGGTTGTAAAACGGCACAAAAATCCTACTTTGATTAAATTTTGATTTACTTTATCTCATTTTATGATGAAACTAAAAAAATTTCGTTATAATCTAAAATAGTTGAGTTAATTAAAAGGAAAAAAATGAAAAATAGCACGCCTTTAAAGAATCAAGTTTTTTGTGGGTTATATGTTTTAAGTTTGAGCGCTTCTTTGCAAGCGTTTGATTATAAAATTGAAGTTTTAGCGGAGTCCTTTTCTAAAGTTGGCTTTAATAAAAAAAAGATTGATATAGCTAGGGGGATTTATCCTACAGAAACTTTTGTAACCGCTGTAGGGCAAGGCAATGTTTATGCGGATTTTTTATCCAGAGGCCTTAAAGATCAAGGGCATGTTTTAGAGGGAAAAGTCGGCGGCACGCTAGGAGGGGTCGCTTATGATAGCACGAAATTCAATCAAGGCGGATCGGTTATTTATAACTACATCGGTTATTGGGATGGCTATTTAGGGGGTAAAAGAGCCTTGCTTGATGGCACGAGTATCCATGAGTGTGCGCTTGGATCTGATGGTAAGGTGGTTGATTCTATAGCGTGCGGGAACGCTAGGGCCAATAAAATCCGCCGTAATTACTTGATGAATAACGCTTTTTTAGAATACCGCTATAAAGATATTTTTGTGGCTAAAGGAGGGCGTTATCAATCTAATGCTCCTTATATGAGCGGTTACACGCAAGGCTTTGAAATCAGCACTAAAGTCAAAGATAAAAGCGAAGGGATCCATAAATTATGGTGGTTTAGCTCATGGGGTAGGGCGTTCGCTTATGGGCAATGGATTTATGATTTTTACTCTCCAAGAACCGTGATTAAAAACGGGCGCACTCTAAATTATGGTATCCATTTAGTGAACTACACTTATGAAAGGAAAGGGGTTAGCGTCAGCCCTTTTTTCCAATTTTCGCCCGGGACTTATTACAGCCCTGGGGTGGTTGTGGGCTATGATAGCAACCCTAATTTTAATGGCGTGGGCTTTAGATCCGAAACGAAAGCTTATATTTTGCTCCCTGTCCATGCCCCCTTAAAAAGGGATACTTATCGTTACGCTGTGAAAGCTGGCACTGCCGGGCAAAGCTTACTTATTAGGCAACGATTTGATTACAATGAATTTAATTTTGGGGGAGCGTTTTATAAAGTGTGGAAAAACGCAAACGCTTACATCGGCACGACAGGAAACCCTCTAGGCATTGATTTTTGGACCAATAGCGTTTATGATATAGGGCAAGCCTTAAGCCATGTGGTAACCGCTGATGCCGTCTCTGGTTGGGTTTTTGGTGGGGGCGTGCATAAAAAATGGCTGTGGGGGACTTTATGGCGTTGGACTAGCGGCACTTTAGCCAATGAAGCGAGCGCGGCTGTTAATGTGGGCTATAAGATCAGTAAGAGTTTGACGGCGAGCGTGAAATTAGAATATTTGGGCGTGATGACGCATGCAGGCTTTACGGTAGGGAGTTACAGGCCCACGCCCGGCTCTAAAGCGCTTTATTCAGACAGGAGCCATTTGATGACAACTCTTAGCGCTAAATTCTAATCAATCGCTTTAAGCTGTTTATTAAAGCGTTAAAAATCCCTTAATAAAAACACTATAATACGAGTTTAATCAAATCCAAAGGTTAAGCATTTGAAACTCTTTTTCAAGCGGTATTCTAAATATCTTAAAGAGCATTATAAAAGTTTTATAGTGGTTTTATTTTCTTCTTTAGTGGTGGCTTTAAGCACGGCTTGGGGGACTTATTTAGTCAAGCCTACTTTAGATGAAATTTTTATCAATAAAGACACTCACATGCTCAAAATCCTGCCTTTTTTAGTGATTTTGGCGTATTTGGGCAAGAGTGGGGGCATGTATTTAGGCACTTATTTCACTAACTTTATCGGGCTTGATATTGTCAAAAAAATACGCAACACTATGCTAGAAAGCCTTCTCAGAATGGAAATGGATTTTTTTAACAGGACTAAAAAGGGCGAATTGATCGCAAGGATTACCAATGATATAGGTTTGATTAGAGCGAGTTTGTCCAATTACCTTTCAGAGAGCATAAGAGAAGGATTAACGATTGTCGGGTTAGTGGGGGTGGTGATCTATCAAAGCCCTAAATTAGCGTTAGTGGGACTAGTGATCATGCCGCTAGCCGCCATTCCTATCAGCAGAATCATTCGTAAGGTTAAAAAACTCGCTAAATCCCATCAAGAGAGTAACGCTAAAATCACCGCTCGTTTGAGTGAAGTCTTTAACAATGTGGAAGCGATTAAAATCTCTAATGGCGAAAAGTTAGAGCATAAGGCTTTTGTGAAAGAAAATGAAGCGTTTTTTAAAATCGGTATCAAAAACATCGCCGTGGCTGAAATTTCTTCGCCTTTAATGGAGTTTTTAGGCTCAATCGCTATAGCGTTAGTGATTTATTTAGGGGGGAATGAAGTGATTAGGGGCCATATTAGCGTGGGGGCTTTTTTTTCTTTCATCACGGCCCTTTTTATGCTTTATACACCGATCAAACGCCTAACTAGGATTGTTTCTAATTTTCAAGAAGCCTTAGTCGCTAGCGATAGGATCCATGAGATTTTAGAAAGAGAGCCGGCTATTGTTGATGGGGAATTGACGCTAGATAACGCTATACACACCATAGAATTTAAAAAGGTATGGCTAGCTTATACGCTAGATGATCAAGAGCGTTATGTTTTAAGCGATATTAGTTTGAAATTCCAACAAAATGAAATCATCGCTTTAAAGGGCGAAAGCGGGAGCGGTAAAAGCTCATTAGTGAATCTGATCTTACGCCTTTATGAGCCAAGCCAGGGCGAAATTTTCATCAATGATCAAAAAATAGAGAGCATCACTCAAAAATCCTTAAGAGAAAAGATTAGCGTTGTCACTCAAAGGGTGTTTATTTTTAACGGGAGCGTGGCTGAAAATGTGGCGTATGGTTTAGAAATTGATGAGGTGAAAATCAAAGAATGCCTAAAAAAAGCTCAAGCCTTAGATTTTGTGGAAAAAATGCCTCATGGGATAGAGAGCGTTTTAGACGAATTTGGCGCTAATATTAGCGGCGGTCAACGCCAAAGGATCGCCATTGCAAGAGCTTTGTATAAAGACGCTCAAGTTTTAATCTTTGATGAAGCCACTTCCGCTTTAGACAATCACACAGAAGAGAGCGTTAAACAAAGCATTTTAGAATTGAAACAAAACCGCTTGATCATTCTCATCTCGCACAACCCAAGCACGCTTAAATTAGCCACTAAGCATGTGAAATTAGAGCATGGGCGTTTGATAGAATGCTAAGGGTTTTAAGCGTTAGTGTCGCTTTTATTTTACTGGGGTGTCAGTTTTTCAACAAAACGACTCTGCATTTAAAATATAAAGATTACCCCAAAAACAGCCCTTTAAAAACCGCTTCCACTTTAACCCCCCCTAAAATCTTTTTTAACGCTCATTTTGTGCCGCCCTTTTACCAAAAAGAATTTAAAAAAGCACTCACCCAACAAATCGCTTATTTTTTAAAAGATAAAAGCGTTTTTACCCTCAATGTTTCAGGCAATGTTTTTTTTTCTTTTGAAGAGAGTCCTAAAGATTTAAAAGCCATTAAAGAAAGGCTTAAAAAGACGATTGAGCCTAACGCTGACCCAAAATCCGTCATGCGTTTTTTAAACCTTCAAGCGAGCTTGATTTTAGAATGCGTCCCGCAAACCACTTGCCCGTTTGACACCCTTTTAATCCCCACCGCTTTCAGCGTGCCTGTTTATTACGCTAATCGTTTGGGCGATAACCCCTCTCTTTTTTCCCAAGAAGATAAAACCTATCATAACGCTTTAATCAAAGCCCTTAATAAGGCTTACTATTCTCTTATGGAGGGTTTAGAAAAGCGTTTGAACGCTATAGAAAATGCCGAGTGGCTTTAAGGCATGAAAAAGATTGTATTCTTTATTTTTGTCATTTTGTTTTCGGTAGGGATTTATTTAATTTGGCATGTTTTATTGGAAAAAGCTTTAGAATTGAAATTAGTAACCTCAGCTAATGATTTGCTTTTAAAATTGTTCGCGCTTCTTGGCGTTTTTTCAATATTGGTGCTTTTTCAAGGCGTTATCTCTTCGTATAAGAAGCGCCAACTCAAACGCATTTTGCAAAAAATAGACGCCATGAACGGCTTTGAATTTGAAGAATATTCCAAAATCTTTTTCACTTCAAAGGGTTTTGAAGTTACAATCACTCAAAAAAGCGGCGATTATGGAGCGGATTTGATTATAGAAAAAGACGGCGTCAAATGGGCGGTTCAAGCCAAACGCTACTCGCACAAAGTTTCGCCCAAAGCCATTCAAGAGGTGGTCTCTTCTAAAGCTTACTACGCTTGCGAAAAAGCTTGCGTGATCACCAACAGCTACTTCACGCAAGCCGCTCAAAAACTGGCTCAAGCTAACGGAGTGCTTTTGATTGATAGAGACGAATGGGTCAAATTTTTGGGTGGGAAAAACGAATCCAAATAGGATAATTTATATAATGCTTTTATTTTTATGATTTCTTATTTATTTCCTATTAAATTTTTTCGTAATCGCATGCGTTATAATATGAAAATTTAGCATCAATTTTTGTTTGGATAAAGGGGTTCAATGATTCAGTCTGTTCGCATTAAAAATTTTAAGACTTTTAAGGACACTCAAATTGATGGTTTTACCAAACTCAACATTATTACTGGTGGGAACAATGTGGGTAAATCTAATTTGTTAGAAGCGTTGTATTGTTTGGTGGGAAAATCCATGCACCCATGCGCTAATATAACGGAAGTTTATGACAATATACGCAAAGAGCCTTTAACAACAGAATCAAAAAACTTAATGTTTTATGGTTTAGACACCGAGAAAGAAATACAAATTGTTACAACTTTAGACAACAATCAGACCTTGGACTTGCAAATAAAATTCATAGCCAGTGAAAACCAAAAGGTAATAGAGTCGCAAATAATACCTACAGCAGAACAAACTCAAATGTCCTCTCAGCTCAATTTCACTCTTAAAAAAAATAATGAAGAAATCTATAACGATCACTTAAATATTGCTAAAATTCCCAATTTCCCACCAATTCCTAATCAGTCAGGCTACAATAGGCAATTTAAGAATTTTGAACCCAGTCAATTGCAAAAACTTTTACCCTTTAAAAGCGCTACCATAATACCTAGCGATGTTGCTTACAGGCAAGCTCATATGATTCAAGCGGTGAGTAAAATTTGCAGTAACAACCAATTAGAAGAAGAATTAAATAAACATCTTAATCAATTTGATAACAATATCCAATCTATTAGCTTTAACACCAACAACCAACTCAAATTAAAAGTGAAAAATATCAAAGAAAAAGTCCCACTATCTGTATTTGGCGATGGTTTGAAGAAATATTTGCATATTGTAAGTGCTTTTATGGCTGATAACGCAAAAACGATTTATATTGATGAAGTAGAAAATGGCTTGCATTTTTCTCGCATGAGATTATTGTTAAAAAATATTATTGATTTTATCAATAATAATAAAGATGGTAATTTGCAAGTGTTTATGACTACCCACAACCAAGAATTTATAGAAATTTTAGATCAAGTTATCAGAGAAAAGGATTTTGCGCATCAAACTAAGTTGTTTTGTCTTAAGCAAGACGATCAATATGTTATTCCAAGAACTTATTATGGAGAAAATTTAGAATATTATTTTGAAAATGAAGAGAATCTTTTTGGCTAAAGCATCATACTAAGATTAGGATCATTCAATGGCAGATAAAGAAATACTGATTTTTGTAGAAGGTCCAAGCGATAAGGTGTTTTTAGAAGCTTATCTGTATTTTCTAGAAGATATTCCAATTAAAAATTTTAAGGTGAAAGATGTAACAGGAAAAGATAACCTATCTAAACGATTGCTTGAAATTGAAAAATACGATAAAACACTTATCATTTTTGATGCCGATAAAGACTATGAGAGTAATAAAAAAGAGATTTTATCAAAAACACAACAAAAGATTACAGAAGAACAAATTTTTTTATTCCCTAACAATCAAGATGATGGCGATTTAGAAACCCTATTATTAGAAATTGCTAAACACGATGAATTTCTTAAATGTTTTGAAGGATACTTAGAATGCATTAAAAGTAAAGAACATTATAAACCGATTAAAAACATCAGCAAAAGTAAGTGGTATGCCTATTTAGAAGTGTTTGAACTACAAAATTTTTTCAAAGATAAGCGGAATAAAAATGACAAGAAGAATGAAGAAAAGATTATTATTGATGATAAAGGTAAAATAAGGAAAGAATATAAAGAAGAATATGAAAAACTAAAAGAAGTGATTGATTTTAACTCAAATTCTCTCATTCCCCTTAAAGATTTTCTAGGGCAATTCGCAAAATAATCAAAAAACAAAACTTAAGATTTTCTAATTTAACAAAATATATTACAATCATTCAAAAAATATTATTTTTACAAAAAGGTGCGTTGTGAAATTGTGGTTTCCTTATTTTTTAGCGATTGTGTTCTTGCATGCGTTAGGTTTGGCGTTGCTCTTTATGGCTAATAACGCTTCGTTTTATGCGGCGGCGTCTATGGCTTACATGCTAGGGGCAAAGCATGCGTTTGATGCGGATCACATCGCTTGCATAGACAACACCATTAGAAAGCTCACCCAACAAGGCAAAAACGCCTATGGTGTGGGGTTTTACTTTTCTATGGGGCATTCAAGCGTGGTGATTTTAATGACCATCATCAGCGCGTTTGCGATCGCTTGGGCTAAAGAGCACACGCCGATGCTAGAAGAAATAGGGGGGGTAGTGGGGACTTTAGTTTCTGGGCTTTTCTTGCTCATTATAGGGCTATTGAATGCGATTATTCTCTTGGATTTATTAAAAATATTTAAAAAATCGCATTCTAATGAAAGCCTGAGCCAGCAACAAAATGAAGAGATTGAACGGCTTTTAACGAGTAGGGGCTTACTCAATCGCTTTTTTAAGCCCTTGTTTAATTTCGTTTCCAAGTCGTGGCATATTTATCCTGTGGGTTTTCTTTTTGGGCTAGGCTTTGATACCGCTAGTGAAATCGCGCTTTTGGCCCTCTCTAGCAGCGCGATTAAAGTGAGTGTTGTGGGCATGCTCTCTTTACCCATTCTTTTTGCTGCTGGCATGAGTTTGTTTGACACTTTAGATGGGGCGTTCATGCTCAAGGCGTATGATTGGGCGTTCAAAACCCCTTTAAGAAAAATCTATTACAATATTTCTATTACAGCCTTAAGCGTGTTTATCGCGCTTTTTATCGGGTTGATTGAGCTTTTTCAAGTCGTTAGCGAGAAACTCCATTTAAAATTTGAAAACCGCCTTTTAAGCACCCTACAAAGCCTGGAATTTACAGACTTAGGCTATTACTTGGTGGGCTTATTCGTGATAGCGTTTTTAGGCTCATTCTTTTTATGGAAAATCAAGCTTTCTAAATTAGAGGGCTAGATTTTAAGCCCTCAAATCATCGCTTAACAAATCTTTAAGGCTTTTATTTGAAAAACTTGGCATAAAGGCTTTAGGGTTTGAAAGGCTTTCGCTCAAATAATTTAATAATTCCTTAATTTCGTTTAATTTTTCTTCCAAATAAGCTTGAAACCCGCCCACATTTTCCAATAAATTCAAAGGATTATCCACAATCATGGAAAAAACTTCATCGTTAATGGCAATGTTGAGCTGAGTGTCAAACAAAGGAGAGGCTAAAAACTGGCAATTTTCTACAATTTCTCGCAATTCCTGTTTAACGATAGAAGCTTGCAAAGCGTCTTTATCTTCTAAACCCATGCTCTTATTGAAAAGCTTTTTGCAAGCGATTTGCAAGACTTGTAACGCTCCAACGCTCTCGTTTATATTTTTCATGTCCCTACTGAATTTAGCGATTTGTTGGGATTTTTCTATCGCATTGGTTTTAAAATCGCTTGTTTCAACATCGCCCAAATGCTTTTGAAGAGTTTTTAAAATATCCATAAAAAACCTTTTAAATAGAATTGATCATTCACAAGCATTTTTCGTTCCTTTTTTATGGAAACTTTAAAAAACACCCTTAAAAAGGTTTTTAGGTATAATTAGCGATCTTTTAGTTTCAAATAGTAGAGAGATGGGATGAAAAAAATATGGCTTTTGGTGTGGGGCTTGTGTTCTTGGGTGTTTTTGCATGCGATAGAAACGATAGAAAAAGCCCCTACAAATGTAGAAGACAGAGACAAAGCCCCCCATTTGTTGCTTTTAGCAGGGATTCAAGGCGATGAGCCTGGGGGGTTTAATGCAACTAATTTGTTTTTAATGCACTATAGCGTTTTAAAAGGCTTGGTGGAAGTGGTTCCCGTATTGAATAAGCCTTCCATGTTAAGAAATCATAGGGGCTTGTATGGGGATATGAACCGCAAATTTGCCGCTTTAGACAAGAATGACCCTGAATACCCCACTATCCAGGAAATCAAATCCTTGATTGCAAAACCCAATATAGACGCTGTCTTGCACTTGCATGATGGCGGTGGGTATTACCGCCCTGTTTATATTGATGCGACGCTCAATCCTAAGCGTTGGGGGAATTGCTTTATTATTGATCAAGATGAGGTTAAAGGGGCGAAATTCCCTAACTTGCTTGCTTTTGCAAACAATACGATTGAGAGCATCAACGCCCATTTATTGCACCCCATTGAGGAGTATCATTTAAAAAACACGCGCACCGCACAAGGCGATACAGAAATGCAAAAAGCCCTAACTTTTTATGCGATCAATCAAAAAAAGAGCGCTTTTGCCAATGAAGCCAGCAAAGAGCTCCCTTTAGCGTCAAGGGTGTTTTACCATTTGCAAGCCATTGAGGGCTTACTCAATCAACTCAATATCCCTTTTAAGCGCGATTTTGAACTTAACCCTAACAGCGTGCATGCCCTAATCAATGATAAAAACTTGTGGGCAAAAATCAGCTCTTTGCCTAAAATGCCCCTTTTTAACTTGCGCCCTAAACTCAATCATTTCCCCTTACCCCACAACACTAAAATCCCGCAAATCCCCATAGAGAGCAACGCTTACATTGTAGGGCTAGTCAAAAATAAGCAAGAAGTGTTTTTAAAATACGGCAACAAGCTCATGACACGATTATCGCCCTTTTACATAGAGTTTGATCCTTCTTTAGAAGAAGTGAAAATGCAAATTGACAATGAGGATCAAATGGTTAAAATAGGGAGCGTGGTTGAAGTGAAAGAGAGTTTTTATATCCATGCTATGGACAATATCCGCGCGAATGTGATTGGCTTTAGCGTTTCTAATGAAAATAAGCCTAATGAAGCGGGTTATACGATTAGATTTAAAGATTTTCAAAAACGCTTTTCACTAGACAAGCAAGAAAGGATCTATCGCATAGAATTTTATAAAAACAACGCGTTTATCGGGATGATCTTAGTGAAATTTGTGTAGGAATGGATAAACCTTACCAAAAGATCTCAGAGCGTTTTAAGGCAACGCCTAATAAATATGATAGCCTCAAATAAAGGATAGTTATGCTAGACATTAGAAATCTTTACTTATCATTACCTGACTTAACGAAGAGGCTATGCAAAATAAGCAACAGACTTTACGCCATGCGTTCATCTTGTTCTTTTTTTAGCAAGGGAATATTGTGTTTTAGAAAGAATGCATGAGGTAATTCAAAAGGGCTTGGATGGCTTAATACAGCGATTAGACAATGACTTAAAAGATGGTAACTCTCGTATTCGTGTCCCTATTGAATGCATACAAGGCTTATGCCTTGTTGGCAACATGAAACCTGATGAGCTATGCATATTGTTTGTTAAAATCTCTGAACTTATTCGTTCGCAATGCAGAAGCAATCTATCTCGTAATTCCCTTTCTTTTATGGGTGGTGTGATTAGCGGCTTGAAAAAGCAGATTCGTTTGTATCAAAAATGGAAATGAGAAAAGGAAAATGCGATAATTTCTTTCTCTTATGGTTATGATAAATCACCATTGAAGGGCGTGAAAACACCCAAACAAAGCATTAAAAGATAACAACCCTTTTGAATGTTGCGGTTTTTAATCCGATACTTCTATATCACACACCTTTATTATATTACTTCTTGCCCCGCATCCAATAAAGCTTCCTTAATCAAATCCTGTGTCGCTGGAGCGTCAAACTCTACAACCACGCTCTTTTTTTCCACGCTCGCATCAATAAAGCTCACGCCTTCAATTTCGCCCACAAATTTTTCAATTTTATCCACGCAATGGTTACAAGTAATGCTTGGCACCTGAAAAGTTACTTTCATTCAATGATCCTTAATTTTAAAATTCCTTAGCCTTTGGGAGTTTAAAACCACACTCACAGAGCTTAAACTCATCGCTAAACCTGCAATCGCCGGGCTTAACATGATATTAGCCTTATAAAGAACCCCACAAGCTAAAGGGATAAACACGCTATTATAACAAAAAGCCCAAAACAAATTTTCTTTGATATTTTTAATGGTCGCTTGGCTTAATTTAATCGCGCTATAAACCGATTTAATATCGTTGTTAAAACTCACAATGTCCGCTGCTTGCACGCTCACATCGCTCCCTTTAGCCATCACCACCGCCACATCGCTCATAGCAAGACTAGGAGCGTCATTCAAGCCATCGCCCACCATCATAACGATCTGCCCTTTTTCCTTAAGCTCTTTGATCTTGTTGAGCTTGTCTTGTGGTTTGGCGTTGCTGATATAACCATCAATCCCTAATTCAAGCGCGCATTTTTTGACATTTTCCCTATTGTCCCCACTTAAAAGAAAAGTGTTAATGCCTAATTTTTTGATTTGAGCGATATGCTCTTTCACGCCTTTTTTGGGCAAATCTTCTAAAACAAACGCCCCTAAAAGCTCGTCTTCTTTTTCACTGATCGCTCTACCCACAAACACTAAAATCCCGTTTTCTTTGATTTCTAGCGTGTTAATAGGGTTAAAAAACTCGCTATTACCTACTTTAATGATTTTTTTAGCGCCTTGATAATCTACTTTAGCGCTAATGCCAAAACCCGTTTTCACTTTAACTTCGCTCATTTCTTTTAAGGGAGCGTTACGCTCTTTTGCGTATTCTACAATCCCTTTAGCAATGACATGTTCGCTGCTCTTTTCAATACTGCCCGCTAAACTCAATAGCTCTAATAGTTCTATGTTAGAATGAACGCTTTTAACGACAGGCTTGCCGTTAGTGAGCGTGCCGGTTTTATCAAAAACGATCGTATTGATTAGCCTTGCTTTTTCTAAACTTTTAGCGTCTTTAAAAAATAAGCCTAAAGAACTCGCTTTTTGATTCGCTACTAAAATACTCATAGGCGTAGCCAATCCTAAAGCGCAAGGGCAAGAAATCACTAAAACCGATACAAACACTTCTAAAGCGATTCCAAAATTCCACCAAAAATCGGGTTTAGGCGCGATGATGAGCCACACCACAAACGCTAAAATAGCGATAGCGATCACGCTTGGCACAAACACGCTTGAAACCTTATCCGCTAAGCGAGAAATCTCTGCCTTTGAGCTTTGAGCGTTATGGATCATTTCTATAATTTGAGTCAAGGTGCTGTTTTTGTTGTTTTGCGTGGCTTTCATTAAAAAACTCGTGTGGCTGTTGAGTGTCCCTGAAAAGACTTTATCGCCGACTTTTTTATAAACCGGCAACGCTTCACCGCTTAACATGCTCTCATCTAATTCCCCTTCGCCCTCTATGATTTCGCCATCCACCGCAATAGCGCTTCCAGGGAGGACTTTTAAAATATCCCCCACCACAATGCTATCCACTAAAACTTCAATCTGTTGGTTATTTTGCATTTTAAGGGCGGTTTTTGGGGTGTTTTTCATCAAGGCTTGCATAGCGTCTAAAGCTTTGTCTTTAGAAACATTTTCAATGCGTTTGCCCACCATCACAAACATTAAAATCACGCACACGCTTTCAAAATAATAATGCCCATAAGACCACTGATTTGTATAAACGAAATACAATTGCCACAGGCTTGAAATTAAAGCAGCGCTTGTGCCTATGGCGATAAGGCTGCTCATGTTGGGTTGTCTGTGCCACAAGGCTTTAAACCCCTGAATGTAAAAATCCCTCCCCAAATGCATGACAATGAGAGTGCCTATAAGCTGTAAGCAAGCGTTTAAAAAATTACTATGATTATTAATCGCAAGCAAGCTTTCAGGTAAAAGGCTAGGGCTAAGCATCGCTCCCATAGAAAGATACACCACAAAAAGCGTGAAAACAACCGCCAACGCTAATTTAACATTAGGGCTAAAAAATTCTTTTTTTTCTTCTGCTAGAGTTTTTTTAGGGCTATAGCCTAGCTTTTCAATGAGTTTAAAAATTTCGTCTAAATTGGTTTCATTTTCGTTAAATTCAATATTAGCGCTCTTATTTAAAAGGCTCACTTCTATTTTTTTCACAAAACTTTTACGCCCTAAAGAGCGTTCAATCCCACTAGAACACGCCGTGCAAGTCATTCCCTCTATGTAAAAAGATTCTTTCATGCGCTTTTATTTTTATTAAAAATAATTTTTACCATTAAAAAGAGCCACCGAATGATGCCATAAATCAAATACAACCCCATAAACACGCTTAAAGCCTCTAAAGGGCGCACAAACACTAACGATAAAAAAATCAACACCAAGATGAAAAGCTTGAGATTCCATTTGACTTTTTTAAAATTAGGGTAGCGGATATTGCTCACCATAAGCACCCCCAATAAGACAATAAAGCTTAAAAATAACTTTTCGGTATTTCCTTCTAAAAAATGGTATTTGTTATCCAATAACACGCAAAGCACCACCAATACCGCCGCCGCAGGGATAGGGATACCGATGAAAGAATAGGGGTCGCTTGTGTTGGTGCTGATATTGAATCGCGCCAATCGTATCGCTCCAAAAATCACAAACAATGCGCTCACCGCCATGCCTATGCGCCCAAAGTTATACCCCACATAAAAGTAAGTGATTAAACTTGGAGCCACCCCAAAAGCGACTACATCAGCTAGGGAGTCAAATTCAATACCAAACTTGCTAGTGGTGTTGGTAAGCCTTGCGACACGCCCATCAAGCCCGTCTAAAATAAGACTCGCTACCACTAACCAGCATGCCATGACAAATTGGTAACTGGAAGCGTAAAAAATACTCATCATGCCTAAAAAAATACTGCTAGCGGTAAAAAGATTGGGGAAAAGATAGAGAGGGTTAATAGGCATTAGAGATTCTTTTTAACTTGGCTTTTAGAATAGGAATAAAAACGATTTTAAAATCAATTATGGGAATAAAAATTTTACAAGTGCTAAAAAACTCACAAAAAAAGAGCGTCAGAGCAAACGCTTTATAACGCTGTTGATAAGCATGAATTTTTAGAAAACAAAATCTAAAAAAAAGCTTTAAACAAACAGAATGTTTATCATAAGGCTTTAAACCCTTATCAAAAATCTGTTTGTAAGCTCGCACTCTTAACTCGCTTGCTCTTCTAAAGGGATCAAACGGCTTTCTAAATTGTTGGCGGCTTCGTATTCGCTGATGATTTCACGCACTCTTTCGCCTGTAATGACTTCTTTGTCAAACAATTCTTTGACCATGATTTCAATCGCTTCTCTATAGTCGCTTAAGGTTTGTTTGACATGCTTATAGCGTTCTTCTAGTAGGTTTTTAATGAAAAGATCCATTTCTTCTGCGGTCTTTTCGCTAAATTCCCTACTGCTCCCATAACCACCTCCTAAAAAGGCGTTCCGCTGCTTTTCTAACACCATAAGCCCACTGACACTACTCATGCCGTAGTAACTCACCATGCCTTTAATAATATCAGTCGCTCTTTCTAAATCGTTGCTCGCACCGGTAGAAATTTCTTCCAAAAAGACATCTTCAGCCGCTCTCCCGCCTAAAAGCACATCAATTTCAGCGATGAGTTCGTGTTTTTGCATCAAGTATTTGTTTTCTTCAGGCGTGTTAAGGGTGTAACCTAAAGCCGCCATTCCCCTTGGAATGATAGAGACTTTATTCACCCTAGCACTCCCTTTAGTCATTTCAGAAATCACGGCATGCCCGCTTTCATGGTAGGCGACGATTTTCTTTTCCTTAGGACTGATGCGCCTACTTTTCTTTTCTAGCCCAGCAATCCCTCTTTCAACCGCTTCTTTTAAATGCTGTTGTTTGACTTCTTTTTGGTTGTTTCTTCCTGCTAAAAGCGCGGCTTCATTGATGATATTCGCTAAATCCGCTCCCGCAAGCCCTGCGGTGAGTTTGGCGACTTCTTGCAAATTCACATCATTAGCGAGTTTCACGCCTTTAATATGCACTTTTAAGATTTCTACCCTGCCATTAAAATCAGGCTTATCCACTAAAACCTGCCTGTCAAAGCGCCCTGGACGCATTAACGCCGGATCTAAGATTTCGGGGCGGTTCGTTGCGGCTAAGACAATCACAGGCGCGTTTTCGCTCCCAAAACCATCCATTTCGGCTAAGAGTTGGTTTAAGGTTTGCTCTCTCTCATCGTTCCCGCTCACCACGCCTCCAGCCGCTCGGCTTTTACCTATGGCATCAATTTCATCAATAAAAATGATGCTAGGGGCTTGTTTTTTAGCGGTTTCAAATAAATCCCTAACCCTGCTTGCCCCTAAGCCCACAAACATTTCAATAAAACTGCTCCCTCCCATAGAGAAAAACGGCACATGCGCTTCGCCGGCTACCGCTTTGGCTAAAAGGGTTTTACCGGTTCCTGGAGGCCCTACTAATAACACGCCTTTAGGGATTTTAGCCCCTAAATTGGCGTATCGTTCAGGGTATTTTAAGAAATCTACGATTTCTACCACTTCTTCTTTGGCTTCTTCATTGCCTGCCATGTCATTAAAACGCACATTGGGTTTTTCAGCGTTAATGAGTTTTTTCGCACTCCCCATGCCAAAAATACCCCCACCCATATTTTTTTGCATGCGGTTTGCCATAAACATCCATAGCCCTAAAATCACTAAAATAGGCATGAGCCACCCCAACATGTCCGTAAAAAAGTTAGACTCGCTAAAACCAGAATAATTGATTTTTTTCTCGTCTAACAAAGGCACTAAGGTCAAATCAGGCACTCGTTTAGCGATATAGATCACACGATTGTTGCCCTCTTTATGGCTAGCTTTGATCAAAGTTTGACCGATACTCACATTTTCCACTTCATTATTGCTGATGAGCTGTTTGATTTCATGGTAGCTCACATTTTTAGTGCTAGAAGCTAAGAAATTGTCCGAAAAACTGCCATCAGAATTGAAAGAGCGCAGAAAAAAAATGAGTAAAATCCCTCCAAGAACCGCAAGGATAATGGGACTTTGAAAAAAAGGTTTTTTAGGTTCGTTCGTTGGTTTCATTATAATCCTTAATTTATTGGTTGTTTTTTAAGCAATTTTAGAGCGACCCATTCGTTACGCTGCCGCTGTTCTAAAACCTCAAATCCATTATAATAGATCTGTAAAACAGAGTTTAAATGGGTTTCTAAAATCCCTGATAAAATAAGAGTGTGGTTACAAAGCCGCACAAATTCACTATACAAACTCTTAATCACATCAGCGACAAGGTTCGCCACAATAATATCAAAACGCCCTTTAATTTTTTGCGTAGAGCCATAAATGACTTTATCTTGTGCTAATAGGGGTATTTGATTCAAGCTAAAATTTTTTAGGGTTTCTTCAACGGCCAAACTATCCGTATCGCAAGCTACTAAAGCGCTAACGCCTTGTTTTTTTAAGGCGATGCTTAAAATCCCGCTCCCACAGCCAACATCTAAGGCGTTTTTGCGTTTTAAATCAAGGTTAGAGAGCAGTTCCAAACACATAGAAGTGCTTTCATGATGGCCTGATCCAAATGCCAAAGCCGGATCAATCATTATGCAATCATTTGTAACAACATGGCTTGGCTTTTGATGCCAGCTAGGGTGTATGTAAAATTTGGCACATTGCACCGGTAAAATAGCTTGTTTGTAGGCTTCTAGCCAGTCTTTTGAAGCCAGATTGCGTGAAAGGTAGAAAAAATCAAACTCACTTTGCAGGTTTTGTTTTAAGCTCAAACAAAACGCTTTTAATGCTGGAATGAGCGAGTCGTTCAAATCCTTTTCAGAGCGTAAAATAACGAAATTTTTGAGATACGGAGGTTTTTCTTTTAAATTTTCTTTCAAAGAATTATGAGTGGCGAAATAATGCCAATCAGATTGGCTTATAAATCCAATGCTCTCTTTATCGTCAAACGCTTTTAAATTTTCTAGGCTTGATTCTTCTAAGGCTAGATGCGTGGTGTCTAAAAGAAAGCTCTCAAAAAGCTCTCGTTCCTTAGGGAAGATAAAGAAAAACTCATAATACATTGGCTTTAACACTCAATCGTTTGTCCCTAAAACAACCTCTAATTTTTCTTTCAAAACTTGGGGGGTAAAAGGTTTCACAATGTAGTTATTCACTCCCGCTTTCAAAGCCGTAATGACCTCAGCCTTGCCGCCCTCTGTGGTGATCATAATAATAGGGATTTCTTTAAAGCGGCTATCGGATCGCACCTTTTTAACGAGATCCAACCCGTTCATTTCAGGCATGTTCCAATCTGTGATAAGCACCTTAGTGTCCGCATTAGCGTCCAGTTTCTCCCAAGCTTCCACCCCATGCTCAGCTTCTAAAACATCTTCATAGCCTAAGCGTGAAAGCGTGTTTTTAATAATTCTCCTCATAGTTGAGCTATCATCTACTACCAATAGTTTCAAAGCGCTTCTCCTTTTAAGATTGCATTTAAATTAGGCTCTTTTTAAACAGCCAAAGCGTCTCTAACGCCTTATAATAATAAATCGTTCCAAATAATAGCATGTTTTGATTAAAATGCCTTGACCGACAATAATCATTGGCTAAATGGAGCGTTCAATGAGCGTTCTTATTTGTAAAAAAATTCAGTTTGTTTGCTATGATAATAGCTTAAAAGTAATAAAATAACTCTTGAGTGCGATAAAGGGTCATTGGATGGTTTGAAAAAAGAAAGACAAGGATTTTACAAGTAAGTGTATTATTTAAGAATTTTAATACTGAGTATGAGTTTTTTAAATATTTTAAATGCTGAAAATTTGAGTTATATGTCTTCTTCTTATCAAATAGGCACGGTGTTTATGCGCCCTTTAAACACCAACAAGCTTTTACAAGGGGCTTCAATCCTTCAAGGCTATGAAGTGAATCCTAAAAACGATTGGGCTTATTCTAGGTATTATTTCTTTATAGATTATGGTAATGTGCTTTTTAATAATGACTCTACTTTGCAAGCGAACATGTTCACTTATGGGGTGGGAGGGGATTTTATGGTCGCCTACGCTAAAAACCCGATCAACCGCTGGGCTTTTTTCTTTGGCTTGCAACTGGCCGCTAACACATGGATACTCAACAATAAAGTCAAAGATTTGGTGGTGAATACTTGGGATTCATTAAAAGATTTCAATTTTCACAACACTTATTTCAGGGCTATCGGGAAATTTGGGGTGCAGTTTCGCACGATCGTTTTGTATCATAAGGTGGATGTAGAAATTGGCATGAAAATCTTTCTAACCCCTGAAAGGCGCAGTTTGTTTGAAAGGAGCTTTTTGTTTTTTGTTTCGCATTCGTGGCATTTTTAAATGGCGGAGAGAGAGGGATTCGAACCCTCGAAGGCTTGCACCTTACACGCGTTCCAGGCGTGCTCCTTCAACCACTCGGACATCTCCCCTTAGAAAGGGATTATTATAACTAAGATTTGTTTAAAAAGGGCTTATTTTAAAAGGAGTGAATCTTTAGAAATAACGCCATCTATTTGATTTTTAGCGCAAATTTCCCACAACTCTGTATCGTTTAAATCCATAGAAAACAAAATTTTGCTATCTAATAAGTAATTAGTGGCGTGTTGTTGGGCGAGTGTGGCTTGTTTAATATCCTTAAAAATACAATAGAGCGGTTTGAAAGCGTTGAATAAAAAAAAGGTGTCTGTTTCTATCTTGTGCGATAAAAAGATCACGCTAAAATGGACTCTATTTTCACAGCAATACTTGGCTAATTCCAAATTTTTTGGATTCGCTTCAAAACACACTATATCGTTATTGGTGCTAGAATGAACGCCATCGGTGTTTTTAATGAAAACAAAACGATCGCTAGGGATTAAAGGGTGTCCTAAAATAAGCATATTTATCCTTTATTATTCAAACAAGCTTCACTGCAATACGCCACCGCCCCGCTATAAATAGCGTCTTTGCTAGAGACATAAGTTTGGCATTTAGAGCATACAATCATGTGATCTTCTAATTCTTTAGGGGTTTGTTGCGCATAAGAGTGGTTGTCTTTGGGGTCGTCTTTGTGGGGTTTTTGCCTCAAAAACAAACGCCATAAAACCCACACAATAATGAGTAGGGGGATTAAAATTCTTAACATAAATTTTCCTTTGATTTGTAAAAATAAATACGCTTTTGATGCCTAAAGCATTCAGTGTCTTTACAAGCGATTTCATCTTTTAGCTGCTCGCCTTTATAGAATAAAAAATACCCCTTATCTTTTAGGAAGCGTTGGCTTTTTTCTATCAAAAAAGAAGAGCTAGCGACCGCTCTAGAAGTGATTAAATCCACTTGTAAAAGATTTTGATAATCTTCTAAACGCTTTTTAATGATTTCAATATTTTTTAAAGGCAAAACGCTTTTAAGGTAATTTAAAAAAGCCGCTCTTTTTATTCTTGGCTCTAAAAGAATGAATTGTGTTTCCGGTTTTTCAAGGGCTAAAGGGATAGCAGGAAGTCCCGCCCCGCTCCCAATATCCAAACAACTTTTAAAATCTTTGACAAATTCTAAGGGTTTTAGAGCGTCTGTGATCTGGGGTTCTAACTCGCTTAAATTTTTTGCGCCGCTCAAGTTGTGCGTTTGATTCCATTCTAAAAGGATGCGTGCATAATCTTGCAATAAGGGGTTCATAAAATCAGCATCCCATCGCCATAAGAATAAAAACGATACTTCTTTTCTATGGCTATTTTGTAGATTTCTTTGGTTTTTTCTAAGCCTATCATCGCGCTCACAAGCATTAAAAGGCTAGATTTTGGCAAATGGAAATTAGTGAGCAAATAATTAACATGCAAAATAGGATTGGCAAGATGCAAGAAAATATCGCATTCAAACGATTCTTGATTAGGGTTTTCTAAACGCTTAAAGTATTCCACGCTCCTTAAAGCGGTCGTGCCGATGCATAAAATTTCTTGGGATTCTTGCAAAATTTCTTGGCTCTTTTTAGGAATGCGTAAAACTTCTGTATGGATTTGATGCTCTCTAATATCTTTAGTTTCTACGCCAAGAAAAGTCCCAGCCCCCACATGCAAGGTTAAAAAAGCGTGCTTGAAACCTTTCAATAATTTTTCTAAGGTATTTTGAGAAAAATGCAATGACGCTGTAGGGGCAGCCACTGCGCCCATGTGTTTAGCGAACACGCTCTGGTATTCATGCGCATCCAAACTTTCATCCGCTCTTTTAATATAAGGGGGTAAGGGCATATGCCCGTATCGCTCTAAAAGTTTTAAGATATTTTCTTGATTTAAGGGGGTTTGATTGTCATAAAAAGCGATCAAACGCTGGCCGTTATGAAGCAATTCCAAAACTTCAGCGTAATAATGTGCATCAAAAAAGATCTTATCCCCCACTTTGATCTTGCCTTTGATTTGAGTTATAGCGGTATTATTTTTAAAAAAGCGGTGGAAAAACACTTCGGTCGTTTTTGATGGCAAAAAGGCATGCTTAGATCCAAAAAGCCTAGCCTTTATCACTTTAGTGTCGTTCAACACCACAAGGGTGTTTTTAGGGAAAAAATCTAAAACATGCTCAAAAGTGGTGTGCGTGATTGTTTGCGAACGCCTTTCATAGACGAGTAATTTAGCCTTTTCTTTGGGCAAAACGGGGTAGTTGGCGATCAATTCCTTAGGCAAATAATAATCATAGCTTTCTAAATCAAATTCTTTCAACTAATTCTCTTTGGTGTCATTTTCGTTATCTTTAGGAGCCGGATTGACCATTTTGGCGATTAAAATAGAAAGCCCATAAAGCCCCACTAAAGGTAACGCCATAAAGATTTGACTCACCACATCAGGAGGAGTGATAATGGCTGCTACAATAAAAATCACTACAATAGCGTATTTAAAATACGCTTTCAAGCTCGCATCGGTAATCAAGCCCACTTTAGCTAAAAAATACGCCAAAACAGGCAATTCAAACGCCACGCCAAAGCCTAAAATCAAGCGTGTGAAAAAGCTCACGTAACTGGACGCAGAAATATTAGCCGCAAACACATCGCTCCCAAAAGTGGCCAAGTATTCAATAATGAAAGGGAACACCACATAGTAAGAAAACGCCGCCCCAATTAAAAACATCCCGCTCCCAAAAAACACAAAAGGCAAAATCACTTTTTTTTCATTCTTATAAAGCCCTGGAGCGATAAAGAGCCACAATTGCCAAAAAATAATGGGCATGGAAATGACGATAGCGGCTGAAAAACTGATTTTAACCGCTACCATGACCCCTTCAATAGGGGAGAGCTGAATGAGCGTGCCTTTATAAGAATTTTTAACAAATTCAAAAATATTTTTCCAAAAATGAAAGCACCCCAAAAACGCCACTAAAATCGTTCCTACAGAAACCATCAAACGCTTTCTTAATTCCTGTAAATGCGGTTTTAAATCTTCAAACATGCTCTTTTTCTTTGTCGTGTTCTTTGGCGTTGTTATCGGTTGCTAATTGGACTTCTTTAGGGGATTCATCGCTTGAAACTTCTTTATTTAAGGCTTCTTCATTGGAAACTTCTTTATTGGAATGGTTAGGGGGTGTGTTGTTTTCTAAGCTTTGTTTGTAATCTTGCATCAAATCCTGAATGCTTTTAATCTCATTTTCTGCAGTTACTTTAGCGTCTTCTAATTCTTCAATCTTAACGCCTTTAAGACTCTCCACTTTATTTTCAAAGAGTTTTTGATACTCTAGGGTTTCTTTTTTGATTTCTTCAATATTGATTTCTTTATCTAAAGTGTCCTTAGCGTCATTGAGCGTTTTTTTAACCGCACGAAAAAATTTCACCATATCCACGACAGCTTGGGGGAATTTTTCTGGCCCTAAAAAAATAATCGCTACAACCAACACCACAAGGATTTCAAAAAAGCCCATGCCAAACATAATAATCTACTTTCACACCCTTTAAAATTTTATCGTTATTGTAGTGTAATTTTCTTTCTAAACAAGATTAAAATAAAGTTTGAGACTTTAAAGTGGGGATTTTTAAAAGCGCATGGGTTTTAGGCGTGGCGATTCTGCCTTTAGCGGTGCGCTCTAAATAACCATTAGCGAGTAAAAAAGGCTCAATCACATCTTCAATCGTGCCTTCATCTTCTCTCATAGACGCTGCAATCGTGTTCAAACCCACCGGCTTTCCTTGAGCGTTAGCCAACAAAGATAAATACGCCAAATCCGCTTCATCAAAGCCTAATTCATTCACGCCTAGTTCATTCAAAGCATGCAAAGTGATGTTTAAATCCATCAAGCTTGAATTTTTGACTAGCGCAAAATCGCGCACCCTTTTTAAAAGCCTTAAAGCGATCCTTGGCGTGCCTCTGCTCCTTTTAGCGATTTCATCAGCGCTTTCTTCTTTGATGTCTTGGTTGAGTTTAACGGCGGCTTTTTTGATGATGAGGGCTAGTTCGCTAGGGCTATAAAATTGCATCCTAAAACTCATGCCAAATCTGTCTCTTAAGGGGTTAGAAAGCATTCCGGCTCTGGTGGTAGCACCGATGAGGGTGAAAGGGGGTAAATCAATTTTAATGGTTTGAGCGGCTGGGCCTGAGCCTATGATAATATCCAGTCTAAAATCTTCCATAGCCGGGTATAAAACCTCTTCAATCGCTGGGCTGAGTCGGTGGATTTCATCAATAAAAAGAATGTCTTTAGCTTGCAAATTAGTCAAAATGGCGGCTAAATCACCGCTTTTTTCTATCATGGGAGCGGCGGTGATTTTGATATTGGTTTCCATTTCTTTAGCGATGATATGGCTGATTGAAGTTTTACCCAAACCGGGCGGGCCAAAAAAGAGCATGTGATCCAAACTTTCTTGGCGTTTTTTAGCCGCGCAAATAGAAATTTGCAAGTTGCTTTTAATCTTTTCTTGACCGATAAAATCTTCCCAAAGATTGGGGCGCAAACTCACTTCTTGAGAAGTTTCAAAATCCAAAGTTTCTAAATTGACTATCCGTTCTTTCATTTAATGATAACTTTCTAATTCGTTAGGGAAGTTTCCCTTTTTCACATCATCAGCGTATTGTTTGATAGCGTTTTGAATCAATTCTTTCCCCTTAAGGTATTCTCGCACAAATTTAGGCTTAAAGCTATCAAAAAAACCCAACATGTCGCTCCACACTAAAATCTGCCCGTCGCAATCCTTGCCGCTCCCTATGCCGATCGTGGGGATTTTGATTTTTTGCGTGATCGTTTGAGCGATAGGGGTGGTTATGCCCTCTAAAACCAATAAACCCACTCCGGCTTCTTCTAAACTCAAGGCGTCTTCTAAAAGCTTTTTTTGTTGCTCTTCATTTTTGCCCTTAATCTTATAGCCTCCATCAAGACGCACGAATTGGGGCATCAAGCCAATATGCCCTACCACAATAACACCCTCATTAGTGAGCGTTTTAACCAGTTTCGCTTTTTCTTTCCCCCCCTCTAGTTTGATCGCACTCGCTTGGGTTTCTTTATAAACCCTAATGGCGTTTTTTAGGGCTGTTTTTTCATCTTTATAGCTTCCAAAAGGCATGTCTGTGATGATAAAAGGAGTCTTAGCGCCCGCGCACACGGCTTTAGTGTGATAGAGCATCATTTTTACACTCGCGCTCAAAGTGTCGTTTTGATTGAAAAAACTCATATTCAAACTATCGCCCACTAAAATCACATCCACTAGCGGATCAAATATTTGAGCGAACAGCGCGTCATAAGCGGTGATAGCAATGATTTTTTCTTGATTTTTTTTAGCTTGGAGGTGGTTGAGAGTGATCTTTTTAATTGGGGCGGTTTGCATGCTCATTAAAAATCCTAAGTGTTAAATATAGTGGCATTGTAGCATGACTTTATTGGGGTGGGTAAAAATTTTACTCCATTTTAACCGGTCATTTTAATTATTTTAGTATAATTGAAAGAAACTTTTAACAAACAATTCAAGGGATTTAGCGATTTTGGGTCTTAAAAAACATGTTATTTTATGGTCTTTAATGGGGTTTTATACGGGATTGAGTGCGCTTGATTATGATACCCTAGACCCAAAATATTACAAATATATCAAGTATTATAAGGCTTATGAAGATAAAGAAGTTGAGGAATTGATCAGAGATTTAAAGAGAGCGAACGCTAAAAGCGGGCTTATTTTAGGGATCAATACCGGTTTTTTTTACAACCATGAAATCATGGTCAAAACCAATAGCTCTAGCATCACCGGGAATATTTTAAATTATTTGTTCGCTTATGGCTTGCGTTTTGGCTATCAAACCTTCAGGCCGTCGTTTTTTGCACGCTTGGTTAAGCCAAATATCATTGGCAGGCGCATTTATATTCAATATTATGGAGGAGCTCCTAAGAAAGCGGGCTTTGGGAGCGTGGGGTTTCAATCGGTCATGCTGAATGGGGATTTTTTGTTGGATTTTCCTTTGCCTTTTGTGGGGAAATACCTTTATATGGGGGGTTATATGGGTTTGGGTTTAGGGGTTGTAGCGCATGGGGTGAATTACACGGCGGAATGGGGGATGTCTTTTAACGCAGGCTTGGCTCTAACGGTATTAGAAAAAAACCGCATTGAATTTGAATTTAAAATCTTGAATAATTTCCCTTTTTTGCAATCTAATTCTTCAAAAGAGACTTGGTGGGGAGCTATAGCAAGCATTGGGTATCAATATGTGTTCTAAAAAAATAAGAAATCTCATTTTATGCTTTGGTTTTATGTTAAGCTTGCGCGCTGAAGAAAATACGGCTCAAGAGAACATGACTGAAGAAAATACCCCTAAAGACGCTCCCGTTCTTTTGGAAGAAAAACGCACCCAAACGCTGGAGTTTGAAGAAAACAAGGAAGCTAAAAAGAAGATTGATGAAAAAAGCCTGCTTGAAGAAATCCATAAGAAAAAACGCCAGCTTTACATGCTCAAAGGGGAATTGCATGAAAAAAATGAATCTCTCTTATTCCAGCAAATGGCTAAAAATAAAAGCGGTTTTTTTATAGGCGTGATTCTTGGCGATATAGGGGTTAGTGCTCATTCTTATGAGAAGTTTGAACCTTTAAGCAATATTCAAGCTTCTCCTTTGTTGTATGGCTTAAGGAGCGGGTATCAAAAGTATTTTGCTAACGGGATTAGCGCCTTACGCTTTTATGGGGAATATTTAGGGGGGGCGATGAAAGGGTTTAAAAGCGATTCTTTAGCCTCTTATCAAACCGCAAGCTTGAATATTGATCTATTGATGGATAAGCCTATTGACAAAGAAAAAAGGTTTGCGTTAGGGATATTTGGAGGCGTTGGAGTGGGGTGGAATGGGATGTATCAAAATTTAAAAGAGATTAAAGGGTATTCACAGCCTAACGCTTTTGGGTTGGTGTTAAATTTAGGGGTGAGCATGACGCTTAATCTCAAACACCGCTTTGAATTAGCCCTAAAAATGCCTCCCTTAAAAGAAACTTCGCAAACTTTTTTATATTATTTTAAAAGCACTAATATTTATTATATTAGTTACAACTATTTATTGTAAAGGCTAAAATGTTGAAATTTAAATATGGTTTGATTTATATCGCGCTCATACTGGGACTTCAAGCGACAGATTATGACAATTTAGAAGAAGAAAACCAACAATTAGACGAAAAAATAAACCATTTAAAGCAACAGCTCACCGAAAAAGGGGTTTCGCCCAAAGAGATGGATAAGGATAAGTTTGAAGAAGAATATTTAGAGCGAACTTACCCAAAGATTTCTTCAAAGAAAAGAAAAAAATTACTCAAATCTTTTTCCATAGCCGATGATAAGAGCGGGGTTTTTTTAGGGGGTGGGTATGCTTATGGGGGATTTAATCTTTCTTATCAAGGGGAAATGTTAGACAGATATGGCGCGAATGCCTCTAGTGCGTTTAAAAACAATATCAATATTAACGCTCCTGTTTCTATGATTAGCGCTAAATTCGGGTATCAAAAATACTTCGTGCCTTATTTTGGGACACGATTTTATGGGGATTTATTGCTTGGGGGAGGGGTGTTAAAAGAGGATGCAAGCAAGCAATCTGTAGGCTCGTTTATTTATGTTTTAGGGGCTGTCAATACCGATTTGTTGTTTGATATGCCTTTAGATTTTAAGACTAAAAAGCATTTTTTAGGCGTTTATGCGGGTTTTGGGATAGGGCTTATGCTTTATCAAGACAAGCCTAATCAAAACGGGAGGAATTTGGTAATGGGGGGCTATTCAAGCCCTAATTTTTTATGGAAATCTTTGATTGAAGTGGATTACACTTTTAATGTGGGCGTGAGTTTAACGCTTTATAGGAAACACCGCTTAGAAATTGGCACCAAATTACCGATTAGCTATTTGAGAATGGGAGTGGAAGAGGGAGCGATTTATCACAATAAAGAAGATGATGAACGATTGTTGATTTCGGCTAACAACCAGTTCAAGCGATCCAGTTTTTTATTAGTGAATTATGCGTTCATTTTTTAAGGCTTGATTTTGGAGTTGAGGTTTAAAATTTTAGCGTTAGTCGTTTTGATTTTAGGGGGTTATTTGATTTTTAACGCTTTAATCACAAAACCCAAAGCTTTAAGTTTTAGTTTGAATAGCGAAGAGGATGCGCTTGATGACAATAATGAAGCGCTTTTTTGGGATTTAAAAAAACCCATTAAGATTAAAATAGCAGCCCCAAAGGGCATCAAACGCTACGATTTAAAAGTAACCACGCAAGATAATTTGATTTTATATGAAAAAGAAAATCTGGTATTGGATAAACCCAAGTCTTTAGAAGTGCCTTTAATTAGGCCTGAAATCATGGGGTTAGAAGACAAGTGCCTTTTATATGAAATTCAAGCTAATGATTGGAGCTATGCTAATTTTTTCAATGGCAATAAGGCGTCTTTCAAACAAGAAGTGTGTATTGATACGATAAAACCCTCAATCACGATTTTATCTCGTTCCCCAAGCATCGCTTATGGGGGGAGCGCGGTAGTTGTCTTTGAAGCTTTGGATAAGAATTTGTCTCAAGCGTTTGTGCGCGTCAAAAAAAAGGATTTTAAAGCGTTCAGGCTTTTAGAATTCAAACAGCGTAATGTCTTTATCGCTCTAGTGCCTTGGTCTTATAAAAATAAGGATTTTAAGGCGTTCATTGTCGCTAAAGATAAAGCCTATAACTCTAATACCACCCCTTTATTGTTCAAACGAAAAACCCATCGTTTGAGAGAAAAGGATATAGACTTAAGCGCCTTAAAAGACAAGATTGCAAAGCAAGAAAAATTTCAAAATCATACTGAGCAAACTTTATTAGAAATGTTTTCCAACGCGCGCTTAAAAGATTTAGAAAAAATCCAAAAGATTGCTTTAGATCAAGGGGATTTTTATAAGGATTTTTCCCATTTTCAAGCGCTAAAACCCTTGAATGGGCCTTTTAAAATGGTAAGCAATTTTTTAGAAAATCGGCGGTTTTTAAAGGATAATCAGGTGTTGTTTAAATTCTTGCATTTAGGGGTGGATTTGATACCCAGCAAGGATTTATCTTTAGCGTTTGATTTATCTGTGAAGAGGGTTTTTAAGGGGGAGTTGGATTTTTATGGTAATAGTTTAATCAATTGCTATGGGTTAGGTTTGTGCGTTTTTTTAGCGCATTTAAAAGATGATGGAAGCGTGGGGAGTAGTGGTTTGAAATTAGGGAGCGGGTTGCATTTAGGGATGCTTTTGCAAGGGGTTTTTGTCCGGCCCAATGAATGGCTTAATGAGCAATGGATAAAAACCAATATCATCGCCCCCATAGAGCAAACCAAACGGCTTTTAATGAAAGGATAGTCATGTTAAAAACCAATCAAAAAAATGTGCATGCGTTTGAAATTGAAAAGCAAGAGCCTGAAGCGGTCATAGGATTTTTAGAAAAAAACCATGCCCTTTTGCAGTATTTTCTTATTATTTTTAAATATGATATTGAACCAGAAGTCAAAGCCATTTTGCACAAACACCAGCTTTTGTTTTTAGAAACGAATCGCGCTTTAAACGGGCGTCATATCAAAACCATGCCTTTAAAAGAAGAAACCAATCATTCAAAACCCAATCATTCTAAAACAGAACCTAAAACCACGATTTATGAGCGCCATATCAGGAGTGGGGAAGAGATTTATAGCACTAATCATCTTATTTTTTTGGGCAATATCCACAATGGAGCCAAGATTATTTCAGAAGGCTGTGTGTCGGTTTATGGGGTTTGCGAAGGGGCGATTGTGTGCTTTGGAGAGTGCTTGATTTTGAAAGAAGTTAGGAGCGCTCAAATCATTTTTCAAAATAAAATTTTATCTCTAAAAGAGATTGAGCGGCTTTTGGTAAATAAAAATATTAAAATAATCACTAAAAATGACGATATACTAGACATAAAGGAAGTATTATGAAACAAACAACCATTAACCACTCTGTGGAATTAGTAGGGATAGGCTTACATAAGGGCGTTCCTGTGAAGCTTGTTTTAGAGCCTTTAGGAGAAAATCAAGGCATTGTTTTTTACCGCTCTGATTTGGGCGTGAAGCTCCCCTTAAAACCTGAAAACATCGTGGATACTAAAATGGCAACCGTGTTGGGTAAGGATAATGCGAGGATTTCTACGATTGAGCATTTGCTTTCAGCTGTCCATGCGTATGGCATTGACAACCTTAAAATCTCTGTGGATAACGAAGAAATCCCTATCATGGATGGGAGTGCTTTGACTTATTGCATGCTTTTAGATGAAGCAGGGATTAAAGAATTAGACGCTCCTAAAAAGGTGATGGAAATCAAGCAAGTCGTTGAGGTTAGAGAGGGCGATAAATTTGTTAAAATTGAGCCAGACAGCCAGCTTTCTTTGAATTTTGCGATTGATTTTAACCATCCGGTTATCGCTAAGCAAGCCCACCATTTCGTTTTTAGTAAAACCGCTTACAAAGAGCAAGTCGCTAAAGCTCGTACCTTTGGGTTTTTGCAAGAAGTGAATTACTTGCGATCCATTGGTTTGGCTAAAGGGGGGAGCTTGAATAATTGTATCGTGCTGGACGAAAACAGCATTTTGAATAAAGAGGGCTTGAGGTGCGAAAAGGAATTCGTGTGCCACAAGATTTTAGACGCTATGGGGGATTTAATGGTCTTAGGCATGCCTGTGATGGGCAAATACACTTCTTTTTCAGGGAGTCATAAGCTCAATTCCATGTTGGTTAGAGCCATTTTAGCGGACGCTAAAAATTATGAAGTTTTGATCGCTACAGATCCAGCTAAAGAATTTGCGTTGCAAAAGGCTTTCGCTTAATCCTAATTAGGGTTTATTTTTTTGGAATTGGATTTAGCGCTTATCTCTTTAGGCGAGAGGGTTTTGCTTGGGGTGTATCAAAACAATTTTTTATGCACTTCTTACACTTCCAAATCAAAAACAAGTGAAGCTTTAGTGGAAGTTTTTTCGCAATTATTCAAAGATTTTAAAAACCCTACTTTACCGGCGATTAAAGGGGTTTATTACGCTAAAGGGCCAGGGAGTTTCACTAGCCTAAAGCTCACGCATGTTTTCTTACACACTTTGGCTTTAATCCATGACTTTGAACTCTATTCCACCACAGGCTTTGATTTTAACGACAACACGCCCATTTTGGCGTATGCCAATAAATACTTTGTTTCAAAAGAAACGGAAAGCTTGACCGATTTTAAAGATTTGAAAATTGCGCCAAAAGATTTCATGCTGCCCTCTTTTTTAGAGAAAGACAAATTCACCCAATTGAACACGCCGTTTTACATTTTGCCTCCTATTTAGTGTATAATGCTAGTTTTAAAAATGAAAGGGTATCAACAATAGGGGTTTAAAATTTGGTAGTGAGTGTTCCTGCAACAAGTGCGAATTTAGGCCCCGGTTTTGATTGCTTGGGTTTGAGCTTGAATTTACGCAATCGTTTTTTTATTGAGCCTAGCAGCTTCCATGCGGTGAAATTGGTTGGGGAGGGTGAAGGGATCCCTAAGTTTTTAACCAACAATATTTTCACTAAAGTGTTTTATGAGATTTTAAAAAAGCATGGGAATGACGGCTCGTTTAAATTTTTATTGCATAATAAAGTCCCTATTACAAGGGGCATGGGGTCTAGCTCAGCGATGATTGTGGGGGCTGTCGCTTCAGCGTTTGCGTTTTTAGGGTTTGCTTTTGATAGAGAAAACATTCTCAATACCGCTTTAATTTATGAAAACCACCCGGATAATATCACCCCGGCGGTGTTTGGGGGGTATAATGCAGCGTTTGTGGAAAAAAAGAAAGTGATAAGTTTAAAAACCAAAATTCCTTCTTTTTTAAAAGCGGTGATGGTGATCCCTAATAGGGCCATTTCTACCAAGCAATCGCGCCATCTCTTGCCCAAGCGTTACAGCGTGCAAGAAAGCGTGTTTAACCTTTCGCATGCGAGTTTGATGACGATGGCGATTGTGCAAGGGAAGTGGGACTTGTTGCGTTGTTGCTCTAAAGACAGGATGCATCAATATAAGCGCATGCAAACTTACCCCGTGTTGTTTGCGATCCAAAAGCTCGCTTTAGAAAATAACGCCTTAATGAGCACGCTTTCAGGGAGCGGTTCGTCGTTTTTTAACATGTGTTATGAAGAAGACGCCCCTAAATTAAAGCAGGTTTTGAGCAAGAAATTCCCTAAATTCAGGGTAGCGGTTTTAGATTTTGATAATGATGGAGTCCTTATTGAGAAAGACTGAAATTAAAATCCGCATGTGTGTGGCATGCAGAATGCGCCAACCTCAAAAGGATTTGTTGCGTTTGAAAAGCTTTGACAATCAAATCATGGAATTTGATGGCACAGGCCGTAGTTTTTATGTGTGTGAAAATTGTTTGAAAAATGGAGAAAAAAAGTTGTTGAAAGCGGTTTCAAAAATAAAGAATGCCCCAAAAGATACCAAAAACATCATTACTTGGATTAAGGAGAGAAGCATAGCATGAGCGAGATGGTTGATTTAAAAGAATTTTTAGCCGAGCTTGGTAAGACCCAAAAAGAGCTTAAAAATGTGATCGAGCAAGCCAAAGATATTGGTTTAGAGCTTAAGACAAATTCTAAAATGACCCCAGAGAAAGCAGGCAAGCTATACAAATACATTGTGGATGGCATTAAAGAACAAATACAAGCCAATCAACCCGCTAAAAATCTTAAACAAGACAATAAAGACGATTTGAAGATAGCCGCAACGCCTAAGCCGCTTGCTAAAAAGGCTTCTAAAACGCCTAAAAAAGAAGAAAAAAGCCAGCCAAAGCCCAAAAAAACTAAAGAAAAGAAAAAAGAAGCTCCCACGCCTATTGCTAAAAAGAAGGGAGGGATAGAGATTGTCAATACTTTTGAAAACCAAACGCCCCCTGTAGAAAACACCCCTAAAATGGTTAGCCACTCTCAAATAGAAAAAGCCAAGCAAAAGCTCCAAGAAATCCAAAAAAGCCGAGAAGCCCTAAACAAGCTCACCCAAAGCAACACTAACAACGCTAACAGCACCAATAACGCTAGCAACGCTAAAAAAGAAATCAGCGAAGTTAAAAAGCAAGAGCAAGAGATCAAACGCCATGAAAACATTAAAAGACGCACCGGTTTTAGGGTGATTAAACGCAACGATGAAACAGAAAATGAAAGTGAAAACAGCGTAACTGAAAGCAAAAAACCCACTCAAAGCGCGGCGGCTATTTTTGAAGACATTAAAAAAGAATGGCAAGAAAAAGACAAACAAGAGGCTAAAAAAGCCAAAAAACCCAGTAAGCCCAAAGCCACCCCCACAGCCAAAAACAACAAATCCCATAAGATTGATTTGAGCGATGCGAGGGATTTTAAGGGCAATGATATTTATGATGATGAAACCGATGAAATCTTGTTGTTTGATTTGCATGAACAAGATAATTTCAATAAGGAAGAAGAAGAAAAAGAAGTACGCCAAAATATCAACGACAGGGTGCGCGTCCAAAGAAAAAACCCTTGGATGAATGAAAGCGGGATCAAACGACAATCCAAAAAAAAGCGCGTATTCCGTAACGATAACAGCCAAAAAGTGATCCAAAGTGCAATTGCAATCCCTGAAGAAGTGCGCGTCTATGAATTCGCTCAAAAAGCGAATTTGAATCTGGCTGATGTGATTAAAACCCTCTTTAATTTAGGGCTTATGGTAACTAAAAACGACTTTTTGGATAAGGATAGCATAGAGATTTTAGCCGAAGAGTTTCATTTAGAAATTTCTGTTCAAAACACCTTAGAAGAATTTGAAGTAGAAGAAGTGTTAGAGGGCGTGAAAAAAGAGCGCCCGCCTGTGGTAACTATCATGGGGCATGTTGATCATGGTAAAACTTCGCTACTAGATAAAATCCGTGATAAAAGAGTCGCTCACACTGAAGCTGGGGGGATCACTCAGCACATTGGCGCTTACATGGTGGAAAAGAATAACAAATGGGTGTCTTTCATTGACACTCCAGGGCATGAAGCCTTTAGCCAGATGCGTAATCGTGGGGCTCAAGTTACAGATATTGCAGTGATTGTGATAGCGGCTGATGATGGCGTGAAGCAGCAAACGATTGAAGCTTTAGAGCATGCAAAGGCGGCTAATGTGCCTGTGATTTTTGCGATGAATAAAATGGATAAGCCTAATGTGAATCCGGACAAACTCAAAGCCGAATGCGCTGAGCTTGGTTATAACCCTGTGGATTGGGGCGGAGAGCATGAGTTTATCCCTGTTTCGGCTAAAACGGGCGATGGCATTGACAATCTATTAGAAACCATTCTTATCCAAGCGGATATTATGGAATTAAAAGCTATAGAAGAGGGTAGCGCTAGAGCGGTTGTTTTAGAAGGGAGCGTGGAAAAAGGGCGTGGGGCAGTAGCCACGGTGATTGTCCAAAGCGGGACTTTGAGCGTGGGGGATAGTTTTTTTGCTGAAACGGCGTTTGGTAAAGTAAGAACCATGACTGACGATCAAGGCAAGAGCATTCAAAGTTTAAAACCCTCTATGGTGGCTCTCATCACAGGCTTAAGCGAAGTGCCGCCTGCGGGATCTGTTTTAATAGGGGTAGAAAACGATTCCATCGCGCGTTTGCAAGCTCAAAAGAGGGCGACTTATTTACGCCAAAAAGCCTTGAGTAAAAGCACTAAAGTGTCTTTTGATGAGCTTTCAGAAATGGTCGCTAATAAGGAATTAAAAAACATTCCTGTAGTCATTAAAGCGGATACGCAAGGAAGCCTAGAAGCCATTAAAAACAGCTTGTTAGAGCTTAATAACGAAGAAGTGGCGATCCAAGTGATCCACTCAGGGGTGGGGGGCATTACTGAGAATGATTTGAGCCTAGTTTCTAGCAGTGAGCATGCCGTGATTTTAGGCTTTAATATCCGCCCCACCGGTAATGTGAAAAATAAGGCTAAAGAATACAATGTGAGCATTAAAACTTACACGGTGATTTATGCCTTGATTGAAGAAATGCGATCGCTGTTATTAGGTTTGATGAGTCCTATCATTGAAGAAGAGCATACCGGACAAGCGGAAGTGAGGGAAACCTTTAATATCCCTAAAGTAGGCACGATAGCTGGGTGTGTGGTGAGCGATGGGGTGATCGCTCGTGGCATTAAGGCGCGTTTGATTAGGGATGGCGTGGTGATTCACACCGGCGAAATCCTTTCTTTGAAACGCTTTAAAGACGATGTGAAAGAAGTTTCTAAGGGCTATGAGTGCGGGATCATGTTAGAAAATTATAATGAGATTAAAGTGGGCGATGTGTTTGAAACCTATAAAGAAATCCATAAAAAAAGAACCCTCTAATGAACGCCCATAAAGAACGCTTAGAATCCAATCTTTTAGAATTGTTGCAAGAAGCTTTAGCGAGTTTGAACGACAGCGAGTTGAATTCTTTGAGTGTTACTAAAGTGGAATGCTCTAAAGGGAAGCACCACGCTTTTGTGTTTGTGCTTTCACAAGATCATAAAATCCTTTCTAAATTAAAAAAAGCTGAGGGCTTGATCAGGCAGTTTGTTTTGCAGGCGAGCGGGTGGTTTAAATGCCCAAAACTCAGTTTTGTTTCAGACAATAGCTTAGAAAAGCAGCTCCGTTTAGACGCCATATTTAATGAAATCGCTAAAGGGAAAGATAATGACTAAAAAAATAGAAGAGAAAATAGAGGGCGTGATTGAAAGTTTGGGTTATTTGCTTTATGATGTGAGTTTGGTTAAAGAAAATGAGCAGCATATCTTAAGGGTGAGTCTTAAAAACCCTAATGGAGCGGTTAGTTTGGATATTTGCCAACAAGTGAGCGAGATTATTTCGCCCTTATTAGATGTGTGCGATTTTATTCAAGACGCTTATATTTTAGAAGTGAGCTCTATGGGGTTAGAAAGAGTGCTTAAAGCCCCCAAACACTTCAAGCTTTCTTTAGGCGAAAAAGTGGAAGTCAAACTCATCAATAAAGAAAGCTTTCAAGCTGTCCTTAAAGATGCTAACGATTTGAGCGCGGATTTTGAATTAGAAAATCACGCTATCAAAAGCGTGGAGTATAAAGATTTAAAGAAAGTTAAAACGCTTTTTGAGTGGTAAAATAACGCGAAGCGGTAGACATTCTTACGCTTTATGAGAAATTACCGCTTGATTGAAATTGGACTCTCATTATTTGGCTAAAAAACGCCAAAAAGCATTTTTGAGATTTCACTCTTCCATTTGAGCGATACTCATTATTTCTTTGACCACATTCACATCTTCTAGCGTGCTTAAATCTTGAGTGATGGGCTCTTTTTTGGCGATAGATTTCAAAAGCCTTCTCATGATTTTCCCGCTCCTGGTTTTAGGCAAACCTGGCACATACATGACATTGTCTAATTTAGCGATCTTTCCAATTTCAACGGATAAGATATGATTCATTTCTTTTAACAATTCTAAACTCTCGCCAAGATTGCATTTAGCCCCATCGCACAGCACCACAAACGCAAACAAGCCCTCTCCTTTAATCGTATCAGGGATACCCACTACCGCGCATTCAACCACCATTTCATGTTTAGAAATAGCACTCTCCACTTCAGCCGTGCCAATCCTATGCCCACTCACATTCACAATATCATCTGTGCGCCCAATAATAGTGATGTATCCGTTTTCATCCACGATAGCACCATCTCCAGAGAGGTAGACATATTCCCCATTCAACTTGATCTGAGAAAAATAGCTATCAATGTATCGTTTTTCATCGCCCCAAATGTTTCTTACCATAGAAGGCCATGGCTTAGTGATGCATAAAAACCCTTGCTCTCCGGGCTTTGTTTTGGTGCCGTCTTCGTTTAAAACTTCTGCATGGATTCCAGGCAAAGGTAAAGTTGCACAGCTGGCCCTTATAGGCGTAGCTCCCGGTAAAGGGCTGATGATATGCCCGCCTGTTTCTGTTTGCCACCAAGTATCCACGATACTGCATTTTGAGTTACCGATTTTTTCATAAAACCATTTCCATGCCGTAGGGTTAATGGGCTCTCCCACCGTTCCTAAAACTTTGAGTGAGTCTAAATTATACTTTAAGGGTTCGTTTTCGCCTTTAGCATGCAGCATTCTTATAGCGGTGGGGGAAGTGTAGAATTTATCCACGCGGTATTCTTCTATCATCCTCCACCATCTCCCATAATCCGGATAAGACATCGTGCCTTCTAGTATCAAAGTCGTCGCCCCACAAGCTAAAGGCCCATAAACCACATAAGTGTGCCCTGTAATCCAACCAATATCAGCGGTGCACCAAAAATTATCGTTATCTCTAATATCAAAAACCCACTCCATCGTCATTTGCGCCCACAGCAAATACCCTGCACTGCTGTGTTGAACGCCTTTAGGTTTCCCGGTTGATCCGCTTGTATAGAGCAAGAATAAAGGATCTTCAGAGTCCATCATTTCAGGTTCGCATTTATCGGATTGGTAATTGACCATTTCATTATAGACAAAATCGCGCCCTCTCACATAGTCAATCTCTTTGGCGTTTCGTATCACAATGAGCGCTTTTTCCACACTAGGGCAGGCGTTATTTTCTAGAGCCTTGTCAAGGGCTGGCTTAAGCATATAGGGTTTGCCTTTCCTAAAAGTCCCATCTGCTGTGATAACTAATTTAGCTTGAGCGTCGTTGATCCTATCTCTTAAGGCTTCAGGGCTAAACCCAGCAAAAACGATGCTATGGATCGCTCCAATCCTAGTGCATGCGAGCATCATATAAACGCTTTCTACAATCATGGGCATATAGATAATGACCCTATCGCCTTTTTTGACATTGAATTCGTTTTTTAAAAGGTTGGCTGTTTTATTGACTTCAGAGTGGAGTTTTCTGTAAGTGATGACATTATAATCCCCCATTTCCCCTTCAAAAATGATCGCCACTTTATTTTTTTTGTCTTTTAAATGCCTGTCTATGCAATTGTAAGAAACATTGATTTTGCCGTTTTCAAACCATTTGAAAAAAGGGGCGTTATCGCTGTTTAAAACCTTATCAAAGGGCTTAAACCATGTGAGTTTTTGCGTGGCTAACTCGCCCCAAAAATGTTCATAATCTTCATTGGCTTCATGCACTAAATCTTTATATTCACACATGTTTTTAATCCTGGCTTGCTTGGCAAACGCTTTGTTAGGGTTAAAGACTTTTTTAGCGAACTCTAAATCATCGTCTAATTGCATTGCATTTCCTTTCTATGGCTTTAAGCACATTTTTTATTATTGTATCCAAACTCACACTCTTTTAAGGGGAGGGATACTTTTCTCTTTCTGTGGGGATTGAGACTGATAAAAAAGGAAACAATAGTAAGATGAAACCTAAAGGGTGCATTAGCGTTAATATGCTAATATAAACCAAAACATTATGACTATATAAAAGGGTGGTATGCTGATCTCCATAGCGTTTTTATTGGTTTTGTGTCTTTTGAATTATAGTTCTTTTAGGATGTTGAAATCGTTTTTAACCTTAAAGAAATTCTCTCAATACGCTTATTTAGGGTTTTTTATCCTTTTGAGCACGGGTGAGGCGGCTTTTGCTTTTTATAGAAATATTATGCCTAGCCATTTATTTGTTTTGACTTCGGCGTGTTCGTTTGTATCTTTTATTGCGTTTATTTTTTCCTTAAGTTTTTACGGGTTTTCCTACTCCATAGAAAAAATAGATTTTTTGCATTCAAGGCGTAAAAGTTTAAAAAACTTTTTAAAATTAGGGTTTTATCTGGCGTTATTAGGGTATTTTTGGCGCGGGTTTTATGAAGGGTTGGCCCGCCCTAAAATCAAAGAAACCCCTATTTATTTGGATAAGCTGGATAAAGAATTAAAGATTATTTTACTCACAGACATGCATGTGGGGAGTTTGTTGCAAAAAGATTTTGTTGATTACATTGTAGAAGAAGTCAATCAAAAAGAAGTGGATATGGTGCTGATTGGGGGGGATTTAGTGGATGAAAACATTGAAAAAGTCAAATCTTTTTTACTGCCCTTAAACAACCTTAAAAGCACGCATGGCACTTTTTATGTGCCAGGAAATCATGAGTATTATCATGGCATAGAGCCGATTTTATCGTTTCTTAACACGCTTAATTTAACGATTTTAGGGAATGAGTGCGTGCGTTTAGGGGGGATCAATTTGTGCGGCGTGTATGATTATTTCGCAAGGAAGCGTCAAAATTTTGCCCCTGATATTGACAAAGCTTTAAAAAAGCGCAATGAGAGTAAGCCCACGATCCTTTTAGCCCACCAGCCCAAACAAATTAGAAGCCTCAAAGAAAGCCACTCTGTAGATTTAGTGCTTTCAGGGCATACCCATGCAGGGCAAATCTTCCCCTTTAGCCTTTTAGTCAAGTTGGCGCAAACCTATTTACATGGTTTATACAAGCACAGCGGCACCACTCAAATTTACGTGAGCAGTGGGGCAGGGTATTGGGGCGTTCCTTTAAGGTTTTTAGCCCCTAGCGAGATCGCATACCTTAGGCTTTTACCTAAAAATCAAGCTTAGTTAAACAAAATCTTAATCGTAATCAAGCGGTTAAAAAAGGATTAAAACAAGGGGTTAAAAGCAACCGCCAAGACAAAGGGAAAGGAGGGGGAGGTGACCCTTCAATCTTAAGCGGTGCCAACCAAACCATAAGGAATGGTTGGATTGTAATTATACAATAAAATGGTGATTTTTAGCAAATGATTTTAAAAATTATCCATAAAAAACGCTTAAAGGCATTTTTTACAACCAATAACCAAACACAAAAGAGCTTGATTTTAACTAAAGCTTTTATTAAAATTTTCTTAAACTAATTTAAATTTATGATATAATCAGTGTTCGAATTACTCTTAAATGCAGGAGTCCATACACCATGCGCGTTCTACTGATTGAAAAAAATTCTGTTTTAGGTGGAGAAATTGAAAAGGGCTTAAATGTTAAAGGCTTTATGACTGATGTAACAGAGAGTTTAGAGGATGGGGAATACCTTATGGATATTAGGAATTATGACTTAGTTATGGTTAGCGATAAAAACGCTTTAAGTTTTGTTTCTAGAATCAAGGAGAAATATTCTTCTATCGTTGTTTTAGTTTCTTCTGATAACCCTACAAGCGAAGAAGAAGTCCATGCGTTTGAGCAGGGTGCGGACGATTACATCGCTAAGCCTTACCGCAGCATTAAGGCTTTAGTCGCAAGGATTGAGGCTCGTTTGAGGTTTTGGGGTTCTAATGTGATTGAAATTGGGGATTTGACCATTAGCCCTGATGAAGAAAAGATTATTTACAAGGGGCGTGAAGTTGAAGTGAAAGGGAAGCCTTTTGAAGTGCTTACCCATCTTGCCAGACACAGGGATCAAATCGTCTCCAAAGAACAGCTTTTAGACGCTATTTGGGAAGAGCCTGAAATGGTTACCCCTAATGTCATTGAAGTGGCTATCAATCAAATCCGCCAAAAAATGGATAAACCCTTGGGGATTTCCACGGTTGAAACCGTGAGGCGCAGAGGCTATCGTTTTTGCTACCCCAAACCGGCGTGTGAAGAGTAAATTCCGTGGTTTGCTAAAAAATAGATTAGAATGAGGGTGTGGAGTGGGTAAAATCAAATATTTGAATAGCGATAATAGAGACATCATGTTGGTGTTTAGCTAGGAGCATGATCATTTCATCTGCGATTAGTAGGGTGTTTTGGTTGAAAAACACTCAAATAAATTCGTATCAATTCATGGAGTTAAATATCTATCAAAACACAAAATACAAACTTTGGCTCCGTTTTCATTGGATATTGACAAAGTCTTATTTTTGTGGGATTTTTATGGGACACAAGAAAAATACACAAAGAAAACGCTGGCAAGATTTTAAGCTTATGCTGAAATTTTAGTGTAGTGGCGTTGCGAAAACCATTAAAACTATGACTAATCGTTTCATAGTTGGTTGTCTCGTTTTTAAGATAACCACCCGCTATTACCCCAAACCCTAACATGCTCCAAATACCCGCAACACAAAAACAATAACATAGAGAGATAATTTAAACCACTATTGGTTGCGATTACGGATTAAAAAACCTAAAAATACTAAAAAAGCGTTTTTTACAATCAAATTATTAAGAGAGCTTGATTTTAACCAAGCGATAGCTTTTTAAGCGACCTTTTGGGGGTTAGGGGGATTTAGTTGGGGGTTATAGGGGGAGAATTATTTTAAAATATCCCTCATTCCCTTAAAGGAATGAGTTTATACAAAACGATAGAATGAAAATTTTTAAACCTTATCAAAAAGAGTTTTTAAACTCTTAGTTTTTATAACTAACGCTTTTTACAAACAGCTAACTTTAGCGTTAGGCGTTATTGAAAATTTCTTCAACTTGCTCTTTAATGTCCTTATAATTAAAGCTTTCTTTAAAGCCATCAATCTTGCCTCCGCTCGCATTCCTATGCCCGCCCCCATTAAAACACATTTGACTGAGTTCGCACACATCGCAATTCCCATTCGCCCTTAAGCTCACATTCCCTTTAGCGTTCACATCCATATAAAAATCAAAATCCGGATTTTGCGTTAAAAAAAGGTTAGCTAACACGCTAATACCTCCCATAGAATAGCTTAAAAACCCTTTTTTATCCTGGTAATAAACGCTGCAATCATGCTTTTTTAAAGAGAGCAAATGCGTTTGCGCATTTGAAGAGATATTGTCCATCGTTTCTGTGTCAGGGTCGCCCCCTAGAGCGATTTTTTTAAGCCTGAACAAATCGTTATCATAGGCTACAGGGGCATTTTCTAAAAACAAATAGTTTTTAACTTCTTCTAAAAGCTTTAATTTATAGTTGCGGTTTTCATCATCAAACATGAAACGATTCAATTCAGAGCTTTGAGTGATCATGCGCATGCACACCTTTCCTAATTCAAAGCCATAACCTTGCGTGTCCCAAATATCCACAGAATTGACCATTTTCACTAAAGGCTCTAGCCATAGTGTGTTTTTTGGCTCTAAAATCGTGTAATGCTTTTTCAAAAATTCATACACGATTTTAGTCGCGCAGCGGTTCGTGTCTAAAAAATACCAATGGAAACTCTCAGCCACTTCCTTACCGCTGATATGGTGATCCAAAAGCTGGATTTGAATGTTTTTATTTTGCAAGCGGTGTTCTTGGATTTTATCCTGCAAATACTGCGCCTCGTTTAAATTCAAATTCAAATCGCTAACCAAAATAAGGAATTCACTCTCCTTAGATTGAGCGATCGCATTTAGAATTTCATAAATTCTCGCTGAGACTTCACGCCCGTAATTAGCGTTATAGCATTGGATATTTTTAAAAAATTGTTTTGAAACAAGCTGGCATGCATAGCCGTCTAAATCAATGTGTGAGAGGTGGTAAACTTGCATCATTCTCCTTTTTTATCAATTATTTATCCATTAAAAGTTAATATGGATCGTGCCTAAGGCTTCAAAATTAGAGTTAGGGTCTAATTCCGCATGGCTTAGCACGACCACATCAATTCTAGCCTGCTCCATTTGATTAGAAAGGGCTTTTCTTAAATTAGGCTCTACGATCAAAATCACCGGAGCGATCCCTTTTTGCAAGACTTTCATGGCCTCTTCAGAAACCCCTTCAATGAGTTTTTGCAATTCGCCCACATTGAGTAGCAAACTCTTAGAAGTGCCATTTTCTCGCAATTTATTAAGCAAAAATTGTTCGCTATCGGTAGAAAAGGTTAAAAATTTCAAACGCCCGTCTTCAGATTTAAAAGCGTTAGTGATCACCCTAGAAAGCCTCGCTCTCACTTGTTCGGTTAAGATATTCACATCGTTTTGAACCAATGGGGCAATATCGGTAATCGTTTCCAAAATAGTGAGCATGTCCTTAATGGGGATTTTTTCATGCAACAAGGCTTGCAAGACTGAACGGATCGCACCGGTGGGGATTTTTTTACTCTCTTCTATAATCGTAGGATAGTCTTTAGCCAAGCGCTCTAAAAGGGATTTCACTTCATCTTTAGTGATAAAATCTTCAGCGTATTTTTTCACTAATTCGCTGGTGTGCGTCGCAATAACGGTGCTTGGATCAATAATAGTGTAGCCTTGAATAATGGCTTCTTCTTTATTTTTAGTTTCAATCCATAAAGCGTCCATTCCAAAAGCCGGCTCTTTAGTAGGAATGCCTTCAATTTCTTTATTCACAAAACCGGTATTCATGGCTAAAAACTTATCCGGCATCACCATGCCCTCACCAATCACAATGCCCTTAAGCTTGATTTCATAATGTGTTGGGGGGAGCTGTAAATTATCCCTGATCCGGATTTGTGGCATCAAAAAACCATAATCGCTCGCTATCTTTTTTCTAATGCCCCTAATCCTTTCTAACAAATCGCCCCCTTGTTTCATGTCTGCTAAGCTAATGAGCTGATAGCCTAAAGCCAATTCTAAAAATTCAATTTTTAACACTTCATCAATGGCTTGCTCTTCTTCTCTTTTAATCTCTTCTTGGGTTTTAGCCCTTGTGGTGGGGGCGTGGGGTTTGATTTTAGAGCTGTGGGGTTTTTCACTCAAATCCAAGCCGAATTTTTGACTCAAATAATTTTCTAATTTAGTGAGCAGCCCGTCTTTTCCCTCCCTGCTAATCAGCCATGCGATGAATAAAAAAAGGGTCCCTACAAACGCTAAAGAAAAGGTAGGGAGTCCAGGAATGGTGGCAAAAAGTAATAAAATCGCCCCCACAATCACTAAAGTTTTGCTTTTATTCGTAAGCTGTGTGATGAGCTTAGAAGCGAAGTCCTCTTCTTCATTTTGCGTGGTGCGAGTGGCGACAATACCGGTCGCTGTCGCAATGATTAAAGCAGGGATTTGCCCCACAAGCCCATCGCCAATGGTTAGGATAGTAAAAGTGCTAGCGCTAAAACTCAAGCTCATATCCCTTTGAAACACGCCCACTAAAAACCCTCCAATGATATTGATAAGCGTGATAATGATAGAAGCGATCGCATCGCCTTTGACGAATTTAGACGCGCCATCCATCGCGCCATAAAAATCCGCTTCTTGGCTTAGAGCGGCGCGCCGTTTTTTGGCTTCCTTATCATCAATAAGCCCTGAGTTTAAATCCGCATCAATCGCCATTTGCTTTCCTGGCATAGCGTCTAGGGCAAATCGCGCCCTAACTTCAGTAACCCTAGTAGAGCCATTAGTAACCACTAATAGATTCACCAGCACTAAAATACTAAAGATAATCGCCCCAATCACATAATTCCCGCTCACGCTAAATTCCCCAAACGCTGTGATAATATCGCTCACTGCGCTAGGCCCTTTATAGCCTTGGGTTAAAATCATTCTAGTGGTGGCGACATTTAAAGCCAAGCGGTATAAGGTTACAATGAGGAGCAAAGTGGGGAAAGCGCTAAAATCAGTGGGCTTGTCAATATAAAGCCCGATTAAAATAATCAACACCGATAGCGCGATAGAAATCGTGAGTAAAAAATCCAACACAAAAGGCGGTAACGGCACGATAATGATCGCTAAAATAGCTATCACAAAGACCACAAGAGCTAAGTCTTTGGATTGCAAGAAGCGTTTAAAAACAGGGAAAGTCTTTTTAAAAGCTAATTTGGAGCGTTCGTTTGCCATAATCTAAAATCATGCCTTAATCTGGTAGGTGTGTTTGTCTCTTATTATAATATAAAGTTTAAGCGTATGATACAAAAAAGCTTGTTTTACGCTATAATGCGATCTTTATTAAATTACCAATTAGGAGGTCGTTATGGCTTTGAATCTGGAGAAAAAACAAGAAATCATTAAGGCGTTTGCTACTAAAGAAAACGATACGGGTTCTTGTGAGGTGCAAGTGGCGTTGTTGAATGAAAGGATCAAGCTTTTAACCGAGCATTTAAAGGCTAACCCCAAAGATCATTCCAGTCGTTTAGGGCTTTTAAAATTAGTCGCTCAAAGACGCAACTTGTTGAAATACATCAAACGCACCGCTCATGCGCGTTATGTGGTTTTGATTGAAAAGTTAGGCATTAAAGACAGATAATTTTATCGGCTTTAGGGTATGGCGAGTTTGTGTTGAAAGAGCGTTTGAAAGCCTTTTTTAGTGCGGACTCTCTTTTCACTTTAATTTTTTCCCTTTTCTTTCTCACTTCGTTTAAAAAACCTTTAACGCAAGTCTTATTGATTGTTTTAATGGTTTTTTTGTTTCTTAGGTGTTATTTCCAAGCGTCTTTGAAAGAAACCTTTAGAGTTAATCATCTAAAAACAATGCCTTTTAAATGGCTCACTCTGGCTTTTTTGGGCGTGTTTTTAAGCATCTTCCCTAACATGTTTAACATGCATGATAGCCAAACTTTCCGCTACAATTTATTCGCTCTAAACATGTCCTTAACTTATGCTTGCGGAGCGTTATGCTTGCTTTTTGCCAGCCGTTTAAGAATCAAATTGAATCAAAAAGTCCTTTTTTACAGCATGGCTGTTGCAAATTTCATTAACGGCCTGCTTTCATTGGTGCAAAAAATTTATTTTAACATGCCCAGAGCGCAAGGGTTTAGCACGGTTAAGGAGTATGTGGTTTTAGTGAGCGTTTCCATTTTAGGCTGTTATATTTATGCACTCTATTCGCAAAATCAAAAAGAAAAACTTTTTTTCACGCTTTCTGTTTTTGTGGGGTTTTTAGTCGTTATTTTAAGCGCTACAAGGAGCGCGACAATCGCTTTTGTTATTACTTTTTTAATCCTTTCTTGCTTTATTTTATACGCCAAAAAATCGCTCAAACCATTGGGTTATATGGTGGTTGTGAGTCTTGTTTTGAGCGCTTTGTATATGGGGAGTAACGCTTTAGAAAAAAAGGGGGCAATAGAGCAATCTAGGGTTCAAAACCAAAGCTTTGAAGAGGATTTGAAACGCTACGCTAAAAAGGACGCTGATAGCAGTATCGGGTGGCGTTTGGAACGCTGGAAAGAAGCCCTAACGGTTTTGCGTTTAAGACCCTTGTTTGGTATGGCCGCTAGCGAGAAATGCCAGAGGTTAGAAGAGATTTTATCCTTATCAAAGTCTTATAGAGCCAAAGATTTGATTCTTTGTTATGAAAGGTATGACAATCAAATCATTCATGTTTTAGCCACTAGGGGGATCATAGGCTTTTTGATCTGGCTCTTTTTTTTATTAGCGGTTGTAAAGATTTTTTGGAGCGGGATCAAGCAAAACTCTCTAATATCACTCTTTATATTAACGACACTCGCTTTTTACCTTATTTTTGGCATCGGGTTTGACCCCTTTGATTTCTTCATTACGGGAAGTTTTTTTGTAGGAATGGTCATGATGGCTGTTTTTTTAAAAAAGGATAAAAGCGCTTTTTAGCATCAAAGAGTTTGATGTTAGTCAAGCGGTAGTTTCTTGTGATGCGCTCTTAGGGGGATTTAAGGGGTAAGATAAAAACTTATGCTATAATGCGGTTTCATTCCATATTCAACAAGGAGAAATAAATTAATGAAAATTTTAGTGATTCAAGGGCCTAATTTAAACATGTTAGGACACAGAGACCCAAGACTTTATGGCATGGTAACCTTAGACCAAATCCATGAAATCATGCAAACTTTCGTGAAGCAAGGCAATTTAGATGTGGAATTAGAGTTTTTTCAAACCAATTTTGAGGGCGAAATCATTGATAAAATCCAAGAAAGCGTGGGCAGCGATTATGAAGGGATCATCATTAACCCTGGAGCGTTTTCGCACACTTCTATTGCGATTGCAGATGCGATCATGCTAGCGGGCAAACCCGTTATTGAAGTGCATCTCACCAACATTCAAGCCAGAGAGGAATTCAGGAAAAATTCTTACACTGGAGCGGCTTGTGGAGGCGTGATCATGGGATTTGGCCCGCTTGGCTACAACATGGCTTTAATGGCGATGGTCAATATTTTAGCCGAAATGAAAGCGTTCCAAGAAGCCCAAAAAAACAACCCTAATAACCCCATTAACAATCAAAAATAAAAGGGGGTTACCCATGAAAGGATTAGAAAGAGAATCGCATTTCACGCTCAATGAGAACGCGATGTTTTTTGAATGCGCTTATAGTTGCGATAACGCTTTGTTTTTGCAATTAGACGATCGCTCGTTTTTTATCACTGATTCTCGCTACACTCAAGAAGCTAAAGAAAGCATTCAGCCTAAAAATGGCGTTTTAGCGGAAGTGATAGAATCCAGCGATTTAGTGCAAAGTGCGATTGATTTGATTACAAAACACTCGGTTAAAAAGCTCTTTTTTGACCCCAATCAAGTGAATTTGCAAACCTATAAGCGTTTGGATTCGGCGATTGGGAATAAGGTTATTTTAGAGGGTGTGCCTAGTTACCACCGCCAAAAACGCATCATTAAAAACGATCATGAGATCCAACTTCTCAAAAAATCTCAAGCGTTGAATGTTGAAGCTTTTGAGAATTTTGCTGAGTATGTGAAAAAGATTTTTGATGGAAAAGAATCCTTGAGCGAGCGGTATTTGCAGCATAAGGTTAAGGACTTTTTGACTAAAGAGGGGGTTTATGATCTGAGTTTTGAGCCTATTTTAGCCTTGAATGCGAACGCGAGCAAGCCCCATGCTTTGCCTAGCGCGAAGGATTTTTTAAAAGCGGAGCATAGCATTCTTTTGGATATGGGGATCAAATACGAACGCTATTGCTCGGATAGGACTCGCACGGCTTTTTTTGACCCTAAAGATTTTGTCTTCAAAAGAGAGCAGAGTTTCAAGGATAAAGAGCGTCAAAAGATTTATGACATTGTGAAAGAAGCACAAGAAAAGGCTATTTCAGGCATTAGAGCGGGCATGACCGGTAAAGAAGCGGACAGCTTGGCTAGGGGAGTGATTAGCGATTATGGTTATGGGCAGTATTTCACTCACAGCACCGGGCATGGCATTGGCTTAGACATTCATGAGCTTCCTTATATTTCATCGCGCAGTGGAACCATTTTAGAAGAGGGCATGGTGTTTTCTGTAGAGCCTGGGATTTATATCCCTGGATTTTTTGGGGTGCGCATTGAAGATTTAGTGGTGATCAAAAATTCCAGGGCTGAGCTTTTGTGATGCGAGAGATCCTTACTAACCGCTTTTTCCCTAGCCTTTTTAAAAAAAGGCTTGATTTTTCTAACAGGGTGGTTTTAGGGTTGGGATCTAATCTTAAAAATCCTTTAAAAATATTAAAAAATTGTTTTTTGTATTTTAAAAATCATAGTAAGATCGGGAAAATTTTTTCTTCGCCCATTTATATCAATCCGCCTTTTGGTTACACTAATCAACCCAACTTTTATAACGCTACGATTATCCTTAAAACATCTTTAAGTTTGCGCCATTTTTTCGCTCTGGTTTTTTATATAGAAAGGCGTTTTGATCGCCAAAGGAAGCGCGATTTTAAAGACGCTCCAAGAACTTTAGACATTGATATTATCGCTTTCAACCAAGTCATTTTAAGACAGAACGATTTGACTTTACCTCACCCTAAATGGAGTGAAAGGGATTCGGTGTTAGTGCCGTTAATTTTGCAACAAATTCTTTTTAAAAAAGGGGAGTGGTGAAATTCTATACCTATAGTGGGGAGACGGCTGCTGAAGCTTTAAAGATCGCTCAAAGCCACCATGGGGTGGATACGCTGGTGTTTAAAACGCAAGAAATCCGTAAAAAAACGCTCACTTCTTCTGGGCTTTATGAAATCGTTGTGGCGGTTGAAGAAGAGAGCGAAAACAAACCCCCTAAAGCCCCCCTTATTCCTGAAAGTTTGTATGATGAAGAATTGAATGAAGAAGATGTGGTCATGCAGCTTTCAAGCACTGTAGAAGAAATGCGCAAACTCGCCGGGGTTTCATCTAATCAGCGCAACTATAGTTTTTCAAAAAATAAAACTCTTTTAGAAAAAGACGCTCCATTAGAGGATGCGCCTTTAGAGGCTAATAAGCAAGACGCTTTATTGCAAGCTTTAAAAGATGAAGCCAACCATAAAAAAGAAAGAGAAAAAAGAGAAGTTAAACAAGAAGAAGAGATTAAAGACATCAATCTGCAACTAAGTAAAATCAGAGACAGCTTGAAACTCATTCAAAACATGTTTTGGGATGAGAAAAACCCCAATTCTGTCAATATCCCTCAAGAATTTGCAGAAATTTACAAACTGGCCAAACAAAGCGGGATGAAATCCAGCCATTTAGATGAAATCATGCAATTGAGCCTGGAATTGATGCCTTTACGCATGCGCGAAAATTCCGTAACGATTAAGCGCTATTTTAGAGAAGTGTTGCGCAAAATGATCTTATGCCGCCCTGAAGATTTGAATTTAAGGCAAAAACGCATCTTAATGCTTGTAGGGCCAACAGGCGTGGGGAAAACGACAACTTTAGCTAAATTAGCCGCGCGCTATTCTAGAATGCTAGCGAAAAAATACAAGGTGGGCATTATCACTTTAGACAATTATCGCATTGGGGCTTTGGAGCAATTAAGCTGGTATGCTAATAAAATGAAAATGAGTATAGAAGCGGTGATTGACGCTAAGGATTTTGCTAAAGAAATTGAAGCGTTGGAATACTGCGATTTTATTCTAGTGGATACGACAGGGCATTCGCAATACGATAAAGAAAAAATTGCCGGTTTGAAGGAATTTATAGATGGGGGTTATAATATTGATGTGTCCTTAGTGCTTTCGGTTACCACTAAGTATGAAGACATGAAAGATATTTATGATTCTTTTGGGGTGTTAGGGATTGACACTTTAATCTTTACGAAATTAGATGAGAGTAGGGGGCTAGGGAATTTGTTTTCTTTAGTGCATGAAAGCCAAAAGCCTATCAGCTATCTTTCTGTCGGCCAAGAAGTGCCTATGGATTTGAAAGTGGCTACTAATGAGTATTTAGTGGATTGCATGCTAGATGGCTTTAGTAACCCTAATAAGGAACAAGCATGAACAATCAAGCGAGCCGCTTGGATAATTTGATGAATCTTAAAAACCCCAAAAGTTTTTTTGATAATAAGGGGAATACCAAATTCATCGCTATCACAAGCGGTAAGGGAGGCGTGGGGAAATCCAATATTAGCGCTAATTTAGCTTACTCTTTATACAAGAAAGGTTATAAGGTAGGGGTGTTTGATGCGGATATTGGTTTAGCGAATTTAGATGTGATTTTTGGGGTGAAAACCCATAAAAATATCTTGCATGCCTTAAAGGGTGAAGCCAAATTGCAAGAAATCATTTGCGAGATTGAACCCGGGCTTTGCTTAATCCCTGGGGATAGCGGTGAAGAAATATTAAAATACATTAGCGGAACAGAAGCTTTAGATCAATTTGTGGATGAAGAGGGGGTTTTAAGCTCTTTAGATTATATTGTGGTTGATACAGGTGCTGGGATTGGAGCTACTACGCAAGCGTTTTTGAATGCGAGCGATTGCGTGGTGATTGTTACCACACCCGATCCTTCAGCGATTACGGATGCGTATGCATGCATTAAAATCAACTCCAAGAATAAAGATGAATTGTTTCTTATCGCTAACATGGTAGCCCAACCTAAAGAGGGTAGGGCGACTTATGAAAGGCTGTTGAAAGTGGCTAAAAACAATATCGCTTCATTAGAATTGCATTACTTAGGAGCGATTGAAAACAGCTCCTTATTGAAACGCTATGTGAGAGAGCGCAAAATTTTAAGAAAAATAGCCCCTAACGATTTGTTTTCGCAATCCATTGACCAGATAGCGGGTCTTTTGGTTTCTAAATTAGAAACCGGTGCTTTAGAAATACCAAAAGAAGGTTTGAAAAGCTTTTTTAAAAGGCTTTTGAAGTATTTGGGGTAGGCTGATGAAAGTGCAAAATTTTATCCATTTTTCTGTTGTGGTAGGGTTTTTTTTAGGGTTAGTGTTTTCGGTGTTGAAATTCAATGAGCCAGAGAGCATTTTATTATGGACGGTGTTATCCACGCTTGGGGGATACTTGATCGCCTTATTGTTTGCGTCTATTTTTATCGCTTGCACGGATTTAGATATTTGTCTTTTTGACAAAAAAGGCACTGAAGAGAGCTTGCTTCGTTTCAACCATGAGTTTAAGAACAGAGAAAAAGAAGTAGCTAGTATTTTAGAATACATTAGAAGTTATGATTTTGATGATGGAAAATAGAATGCCCAAAGGAATTCAAAAAACTGAAACAAGCGAAAAAAATATAGAAAAGGTTTTGAACGCCTATGATAAGCAACAACACCACCATCAAGACGATCTCGCTATCCAGTATCTACCGGCCGTGCGTGCTATGGCGTTTCGTTTAAAAGAGCGCTTGCCCAGCTCTATTGATTTTAACGATCTGGTTTCTATTGGCACTGAAGAATTGATTAAATTAGCCAGGCGTTATGAGAGCGCGTTAAACGATTCTTTTTGGGGGTATGCTAAAACTCGTGTCAATGGGGCGATGCTAGATTATTTGCGTTCTTTAGATGTGATTTCTCGCTCTAGCAGGAAACTCATTAAAAGCATTGATATTGAAATCACCAAACACCTTAATGAGCATGGGAAAGAGCCTAGCGATGCGTATTTAGCGGAAGTTTTAGGCGAGAATATTGAAAAAATTAGAGAAGCCAAAACGGCCTCAGATATTTATGCGCTAGTGCCAATAGATGAGCAATTCAATGCGATTGAGCAAGATGAAATCACTAAAAAGATTGAAGCAGAAGAGTTGTTAGAGCATGTCCAAAAAGCACTGGATCAAATGAGCGAACGAGAGCAAATCCTTATCCAGCTTTATTACTTTGAAGAGTTGAATTTGAGCGAGATTAAAGAGATTTTAGGCATTACCGAATCGCGTATTTCTCAAATCATTAAAGAAGTGATTAAAAAGGTGCGTAAATCCTTAGGAGTGGATCATGGCTGATATTTTAAGCCAAGAAGAAATTGATGCGCTTTTAGAAGTCGTTGATGAGAACGTGGATATTCAAAATGTCCAAAAAAAGGATATTATCCCGCAGCGCAGCGTAACCCTCTATGATTTCAAACGCCCTAATCGTGTGAGTAAGGAGCAACTGCGTTCTTTTAGGAGTATCCATGACAAAATGGCTAGGAATCTTTCCAGTCAAATTTCTTCTATCATGCGTTCTATTGTAGAGATCCAGCTCCATAGCGTGGATCAAATGACTTATGGCGAATTTTTGATGAGTTTGCCTAGCCCTACGAGCTTTAATGTCTTTTCCATGAAGCCTATGGGAGGAACAGGGGTTTTAGAAATTAATCCTAGCATCGCTTTCCCCATGATTGACAGACTATTAGGAGGTAAGGGGAGCGCGTATGATCAAAACAGGGAGTTTAGCGATATTGAATTGAATTTATTGGATACGATTTTACGCCAGGTGATGCAAATTTTAAAAGAAGTGTGGTCGCCCGTGGTGGAGATGTATCCTACCATTGACGCTAAAGAATCCAGCGCGAATGTGGTCCAAATCGTCGCTCAAAATGAAATTTCTATCATGGTGGTTTTAGAGATTATCATTGGGCATAGCCGTGGGATGATGAACATTTGTTACCCGGTGATTTCCATTGAGAGCATTCTTTCTAAAATGGGGAGTAGGGATTTGATGCTTTCAGAAACGAACTCTAAAAAGAGCCGTAATAAGGAATTGCAAGCACTATTGAGTGGGGTGAGCGTGGATATGATGGTGTTTTTGGGCGCGGTGGAATTGAGTTTGAAAGAAATGTTGGATTTAGATGTGGGGGATACTATCCGGTTGAATAAAGTCGCTAATGATGAAGTGAGCGTGTATGTGCATAAAAAAAAGCGTTATTTAGCGAGCGTGGGGTTTCAAGGGTATAGAAAAACCATTCAAATTAAAGAAGTGATCTATAGCGAAAAAGAACGCACTAAAGAAATTTTAGAAATGTTAGAAGAACAGCGCAGAGGCAAAGTGGGCGATATTATGAAGATAGAAGAAGAGTGAGAAATGCAAGATTTTATTAAGATTTTTATTCAAGAGGTTGTCTCTACTTTAGAAGGGTTAGTGGGTAAGGCTCCAAGCGTGGGATTAGAAAAAGAAGTTTCTAGTAGCGACGAATCTTTTTTGAAATTAATCAGCGCACCTTATGCAAGAGTTAAGATTAGCGCGATTGAAAAAGAAGAGAGTCCTATTGAATTACTGGCTCCGGTCGTTTTAGTTACCGCTTTAAGCGATCTGATGTTAGGAGGTGAGGGGGCGAGTAAGGAAGAAATGGATAATGACGATTTAGACGCTTTTAAAGAAATGGCTTCTAATATTTTTGGCGCGATCGCTACGAGCTTGAAGTCTCAAGAATTGCTCCCCAAACTCAATTTCACTACCACGAACGCTGAAATCGCTAAAGAGCTTCCTAAAAAAGAAGATTACGCTAAAGCGATGGTGTTTTCTTTTAAAATGGAAGCCATCAAAGAAAGCCAAATCATTTTATTGACTACGGAGGCTTTTGAGTGCCAATTTGAAAAAACGCATAAAGAAGAAAAAGAAGAAACGACACAGAGCGCTACTGAAGAGATTAAAACCCACGATACGTCTTTAGAAAACATAGAAATCCGCAATATCAGCATGCTTTTAGACGTGAAATTGAATGTTAAGGTGCGTATCGGGCAAAAAAAGATGATTTTAAAAGATGTGGTTTCTATGGATATAGGGAGCGTGGTGGAGTTGGATCAATTGGTGAATGATCCTTTGGAAATTCTTGTAGATGACAAGGTGATCGCTAAGGGCGAAGTGGTGATCGTGGATGGGAATTTTGGCATTCAGATCACGGATATTGGCACTAAAAAGGAACGCTTAGAGCAACTGAAAAATTAAACCATTTTAGAGTAAAAAAGGAAGGATTATGGCCATTTTTGGGGAATTAAGCTCGCTTGGGCATTTGTTTAAAAAAACGCAAGAATTAGAAATTTTGCATGGGTATTTAAAAGATGTTGTGCAAAAGGGTAGTGGAGCGAATCAAAGGGTTTTAAATCTCGATCCTAATACGGAATTTCAAACGCCTTTAGGGCATGGCATCTTTAGCATAGAGCAGAGTTATTGTTTAGAACATGCCAAAGAAAGCGAGAAAGGCTTTTTTGAAAGCCACAAACAATATGTGGATTTCCAGCTGATTGTCAAAGGCGTTGAGGGGGCTAAAGTGGTGGGTATCAATCAAGCTGTCATTAAAAACCCTTACGATGAAAAAAGAGATTTGATCGTTTATGAGCCGGTTCAAGAAGCTTCTTTTTTGCGTTTAGATGCGGGCATGCTGGCTATTTTTTTTGAAAGCGACGCGCATGCGTTGAGGTTTTATGGGGAGTCTTTTGAAAAATATAGGGAAGAGCCGATTTTCAAAGCGGTCGTTAAAGCGCCTAAGGGATTGATCAAATTAAAATTATGAAATTGGTGAGTCTTGTTATAGTTTTTTGTTGTTTTTTAGGGGCTGTAGAGTTGCCTGGAATTTATCAAACTCAAGAATTTTTATACATGAAAAGCTCTTTTGTGGAGTTTTTTGAGCATAATGGGAAGTTCTATGCCTATGGTATTTCTGATGCGGATGGTTCTAAAGCCAGAAAAGATAAGTTTAATCCTAACCCCAAACTAAGGAATCGCAGCGATAAAGGCGTGGTGTTTTTAAGCGATTTGATTAAGGTTGGAAAACGATCTTATAAAGGCGGTAAAGCGTATAATTTTTATGACGGCAAGACCTACTATGTGAGAGTCACTCAAAATTCAAACGGGGATTTAGAATTCACTTCAAGCTATGACAAATGGGGGTATGTGGGTAAGACTTTCACTTGGAAACGCTTGAGCGATGAAGAAATCAAAAATCTAAAACTCAAGCGTTTTAACTTGGACGAAGTCCTTAAAACCATTAAAGATAGCCCTATTTAAGCTAGCTTTTTTAAAATCTTTTAATATTCACTCTCTTGGCATTCTTTACACCACACAAACATTTTCATGTCATGGCTAATTAGCTTGGCTTGATATTTTTTAACGACTTCGTTCTGGCGGTGTTCAATTTCGGGGTCTGCAAATTCAATGATCTTACCGCAATGCAAACAAATGATGTGATCATGGTGTTCTTTAGCCGCAATTTCATAGCGCCGACCGCTTTTTGAAGTCTCTAAAACGCAGATAAAATTTTCTTTTTCTAAGAAATTCAAAATGCGATACACTGAAGAAATGCTGGTGTTTTTGTCCTTTTGGCGGATAGAATGCGTGATTTCTTCAGGGCTTAGGTGTGTGCCGCTGCGATACAAAACGCTCACCACTTCTTCTCTTTGTTTTGAATTTTTGAGTCCGTTTTTTTTGATAGACATCCTCAAGCGCTCTAAAATAGATTCTAAAGTTTCTAATCTTCTCATGCTAATATTTCCCTTGTCCGTAAAATGATTTTTATAACTAGAATATTATTATACAATAATAATGCGATGAACCATAGATAAAACTCATTATTATTTTAATTTAATCAAAAAATATTGATTTTTTATTACCATTGTCGCATTTTAATGTAATTTATAAGATCAATTTCTTATCTTATCAAGCCATTCTAAAAGGGTTTTTTCAAACCCTATGCCTTGAGAAGAAACCAAATCTAGGGGTTTTTCCAAATAATCTTGTTTGACATAGCCGTTATAATCATGCGGGTAAAGATAGTCTTTAGCGTTAGGCAGCAGGTGTTTAGGGATAGGGTAGAGTGAGCCTTTTTGAACGCAATCCAAAGCCTGATTGATCGCTCTATAAGCCGTGTTAGACTTGGGCGAACAAGCCAGATAAATCACGCATTGGCTTAAAATAATGCGCGCTTCAGGGTAGCCGATTTGTTTGACTGAAAACAAGCAAGAAGCGGCTAAATTAAGGGCGTTTGGGTTAGCGTTACCAATATCTTCGCTCGCAAAAATCACCAGTCTTCTGGCGATAAATTCCGGGTTTTCCCCGCCAGCAATCAAGCGCGCCAGATAATAGATGGAAGCGTTTTCATCGCTCCCTCTTAAAGACTTGATTAACGCGCTAGTGAGGTTATAATGCGTATCATCGCTATAAGATCCGTCATTTAGGCTATGGGGCCGTAAGGATTTGAGCGTTTTTAAAGTGATAGGATTTTCTACTTTAGCGCTCAAATCTAAAAGGTTTAATAACGCTCTAGCATCGCCAGTGCTGTTGTTTAAAAGATAGGTTTTAGCGTCAGGCTCTATTTGTTTTTTTAACAATGCTAAAGCCTTAGCACAAAGCTTGTCTAAATCGCTCTTGTTTAGGGTGGTTAATTCAAAAATAAAACTTCTTGAGCGGATCGCATGGCTTAGGCTGTAATTAGGATCTTGCGTGCTAGCCCCTAAGATTAAAGCGTGATCTTTTTCCATAATGGGGAGTAAAAATTCTTGTTGGGTTTTATTCAATCTGTGGGTTTCATCAATAAAAACAACGGGCTTTAAAAGGGTGTTTTGGTAATTTTTAAGCTTAAGGCGTAAATCCTCTAATTTGAAATCCGTCGCATTAAACAAAAGAATGGGGCGCTCTAGGGAGCGAGCGATGATTTGAGCCAGGCTTGTTTTACCCACGCCAGGAGGGCCATAGAAAAAGGCATGGGGGAAGTGTTTGGATTGTAAGGCTTTAAATAAGGGGGCGTCTTTCCCTATTAAATGCTCTTGGCCTAAAAAATCTTCTAGGCTTGTGGGGTTTAAAAGCGAAGTCAGGCTCATTTTTTAAATAAAATCAATTCGTAAAAATTCGTAGGGGTGTTTAAATTTTTCGTTGGGGTTTTGTGGTTTTTAGAGTGTTTTTGCAGAGCGTCTTGCAGTTCTTTATTGAGGTTGTCTAATTCATCAAGCTTTTCTTTTAAACGCAAGATAATATCCACGCCCGCTAGATTAACCCCCATATCCCTTGTAAGGCGTAAAATCGTTTTGATTTTGTCCATGTCTCGTTGGGAATACAAGCGCATTTTCCCATCAGTCCTGCTAGGCTCTATCAAACCCTCTTTTTCGTATTGGCGCAAGGTTTGAGGGTGCACGCCTAAGATCTTAGCCACAACGCTGATCAAATAAAGCGGTTCATCATAATCGCACACGATTCCTCCTTACAATTCTTTTTCTAATAACGCTTTTAACTCATTAGAAAGCGTTTCAACTTTAGGCAAGATCAAACGAGCTTGCAAATACAAATCCCCCACATGCGAAGTTTTTCTGTTTTTAATCCCTTTGTCTTTGATGCGGAATTTTTGCATGGCTTTGGTGTTAGGGGGAATGGTTAGGGTTAAGGTTTTATGCCAAGTAGCGATTTCAACCTTCCCTCCAAAAAGAGCCGTTTTTAAGGGCAAATCAAAGGTTTGGATAATATCGTCTTTTTCGCGCCTATACATTTCATCTTCTTCAATATGGATCTGTAAGAGCAAATCGCCCCTACCCGTTCGCCCCGTTTTCCCTTTGTTGCGAACTCTGATTTTTTCGCCCTCTTCCACGCCAATAGGTATTTTAAGGCTAAAAGTCTCATTATTGACGCTCACTTGTTTTTTATTGCCTAAAAGGGTGTCTAAAACAGAGACATTTAAAGTAGCGGTTATGTCTAAATTTTCAGGGGCGAAATTGGAAAAATTAAAGCCAGAAAAGCCTTGCGAGTTTTGAGAAAATCTTTGCGAAAAGCCTCCTTTCCCAAAAATAGAGCTTAAAATATCGTCTAAATCTTCACTAGCGCTGCGGCTTCTGGCAAAATCGCTGAAATTTTGCCCGCCAAACATGTTGTCGCCAAACTGATCGTATTGGCGGCGTTTTTCTTCATCACTCAAAATTTCATAAGCGGCGTTGATTTCTTTGAATTTTTCTTCGGCTTCTTTGGTTTTATTCAAATCCGGGTGGTATTGTCGGGCTAAACGGCGGTAGGATTTTTTGATTTCATCTTGGCTGGCGTTTTCGCTCACGTTTAAAGTTTGGTATAAACTCTTACTCATGGATCACCTTTAAAATAGTTTTATTAGAATACTATCATAAATCTTTAGTGTTAGTCAATCAAGTTTATTGATAATGTTTAGTGGTCATTGAGATTTTAAACCCGTTTCAGCGCAATTAAAAGGAATTTTAACTAAAATATTGCGTTTAAATCCACGATGAGTTTTTAATGCAATATAAGAAAAATAAGAAAAGATATTATTATTTAGCGTTAGGGATCTTTTTTTTAAATGGTCTGTCTTTGAAAGCTTTAGAAATCGCCGTCAAACCTTTTGGCTATCTGGGGCTATTGTATAATCAGGGGACGCAAAAAAACCCTCACAGCTATGTGGGGGCTTTAGCGCGTCTTGGGGTGGATTTTTCTTATAGCAATGGGTGGTCCTTTGGTATTGGGGCTATTGGGGCTTGGAATATTTATAACAAACAGCGTTTGGCTAACCTTTACATCAGTCTAGGGAATTTTTTTGGTAACCCTAACAACGTTAAGCCTTATTTGAGCGCTGGCGATGTTTCTGATGCGTATATCCAATACACCAACCAGCGTTTTAAAATCGCTTTAGGGCGTTTCAATACAGATTTTGTGGATTTTGATTGGATAGGGGGCAATATTCAAGGGGTCTCTGTGGCTTTTAAGCAAAATTCCATGCGTTATTTTGGGATTTTTATGGATAGCATGCTTTATAACGGGCATCAAATCAATAAAGAGCAAGGGAATCGGATCGCCACTTCCCTAAACGCTCTAGCGTCTTATGATCCTGTGTCTAAACGCTTGTATGTAGGGGGGGAAGTGTTTGTTTTGGGCGCAGAATACAAAAATAAAAATTTGACATTCGTTCCTTTTATTTTAACGGACACCCGCTTGCCTTTGCCCACCCAAAATGTTTTAGTGCAAGTGGGGGGTAAGTTAGAGTATGACGCTTCTTTAGCTAAGGGTTTCACTTCGCGCACTCTAGTGCATGGCATGTATCAATACGGCAACACTGATATTACTACAAGCGCTAAAAATGCCGGCTTGTTTTTGATCGATCAAACTTTTAAATACAAAATTTTTAATTTTGGAACGGGTTTTTATATCGTTCCAGCAAGGAACAATAAGGGCTATCTATGGACTTTTAACGACAGGACTAAATTCTATGGCCGTGGGATCAACGCACCCGGCGTGCCAGCGATTTATTTTGCTAATTCTAGCATTTCAGGCTATGTTTTTTTAGGGCTTAAGACTAAAAGGGTGCGTTTAGACGCGATGGTGGCTTTTGGGGATTATCAAGAATATTCTTTGATGAGCAGTTTTAGGGTTTGGACTTATAGGAGTTTGTCTTTTGATATGGGTGGGGGGTATGTGTATGCTTATAATTCTAAAGCCACGAGAAAAAGCCTTGGAGATAGTTCTTTTGTCTTTTTTGGGAAGTTTTTGTTTTAAAAGATGCCGTTTTTACAATCAATAGCAAAGAGCTTGCCAAAAGTAAGCGATAATTTTTTGTTTTAAGAAATTCTTTTAAAATCAGGTTTTTGTGTTTTTTTAGGGAAAAAAGCTTTTTTAAACTCAGGCTCCCATAGTTTGATCACGCCATGGTGGGTCATTTGGTGCATATTGACTAAACGCATGTTTAAAAGAGCCTTTTCTTTAGCTTCGCTGTCGCTCAAATCTTCTTTAATTTTGAACGCTTGAATGATTTGTTCCCACAGCTCATGCTCTTTAGCGTCTTCGTTTAAAAAATCTTTATAGTTGAAACCGCCAATCCCTTTAACCCCTTTAATATTATCCCCCTTATCCCCCACAACGCACTGATAATAAGCAAAAAAATGAGCCTCTTTTTGACTCACATTAAAAAAAGCGTTGGTTTTGAGATTGAAATGAGAGCCTCTATTGGAATACAAAATATCCTTATCCATGCTGGCTATCACATAATTGTTGGGGTCTTTCTTTTTGTAAAAAGAGATAATATCATCGGCTTCATATTCAAAACAATGTTCGCCCTGGATTTTAGCCCCTTTTTTTAGGGGGTATTTTTCCACCAAAGCGATTTTGAGAGCTTTTAAAAGAGATCTAAAATCTTCATCAAATTGGTGGCGTTTTTGTTTGTAATGATCGCACAGCTGGTAGCGGAAACTCTCTCTGCTCCTAGTGATAAAAAAGAGCGTTTTAGAGCAACGGGTTTTGTGCATGATAGATAAAATTTGAGTGGTAAGAAAGATTATGCCCACTTCTTGCAAGCTGTAAGCGGCGAATCTTTTAGGGAGCGTTTTATTAGAGAGCAAACGCCTAACAATATTAGGGATAACGCAATCAATGTCTAGTAAAAGAGTTCTTGAATGCATGAATCTTGTTTTGTTAAACGCTTGTCTAATGGTTAATCCTTAAGTTGAATTTCTCTTTTTTAAAAGTTAAACTATTATAGTAAATATATAGCAAATAATAAGTTATTTTAATAATAATTAACTCTATTCTCATTAAATACGCTAAATTTTGAGAGGTTACCGCTTGTTTTAGCTCTTTTGATTGCAAAAACGCTTTTGGCATTCTTGCATTTTATGATCAACGCCCCACAAAAAACAGGGCTTAAGGATTTTCTGTTATTTGCGCGGTAAGTTATATTTCCGGCGTTTTTCCCAAAGGCTTTTGCGACTAATGCCAAGCTTGTTAGCCAATTCTGTATCGGTGCAAGTGGAAGAAAAATGCCTGATCGCTTCTTTTTCGTATTCTTGAATGGAAAGGAAAGTCGTGTGGTTGCTAAACAAAGATAGGGGTTTATTGCCGCATTCAATGCTCACAATTTTAGGAAATTCTAGGGGTTCTTTATGGGTATAGGACAAAACAATAGGGCATGAACGGGCCAATTCTAGCAATTTCAATTGCTCATCTTTTTTAAGCTCTTCTAAATGCATGATGTAAAAAGGGCGTTCTAGCTTGTCTTTATTCTTGTATAGCTCTTTCCAAGTGGTATCCTTTAAAGAGAAAAAAGAAAAATCCATTTGCCTTTCTTTAGCGTATTGCAATAAATAAGCGTTCGCAAGCTCTTGAGAGGGCGTGTGGATGATGAAAGGCGGCCGGTAAGAAAAATCTTTAGGCAAGGGCAATTCCGCATGGATAAAGTCTAAGTAATTTTCATAAAATCCCAAGCGAGCGGTCATTTCTTGGTAGGCTTTGTGGTATTGGATTTTACGCAACAACTCATCCATTTTAAAAGGTTTTAGAATATAATCTCTCGCTCCCACTTGAATGGGTTTATTCACGCCATCTTCATTGACATGCGAAGCCATCATGATAATGATTTGCTTGGAATTATAACGCACAAAATGTTCGCAACGCCCTTGAGCGCAAACTTTAGAAGAAACCAAAATCACATCATAAGGCTCTTTATTTTCTTCTGAAATGCTAGAGATGATCTCGCAAAAATGCCCTAAATCATGCAAATTATGAGAGATGCTCCTAGCTAGCGCTAAATCGTCTTCAATGATTAAGATTTTCATCCATTCTTCCTTTTATCGCATTTAAAGTTTTTGTTTATAACACATGCTCGCATGTGCTTGGACTAACAGCCCTTCTTGTTTGCCAATGAACCCCATTTTTTCCATTGTGGTGGCTTTTAAGCTGATTTGAGATTTTTCTAAACCCAAAAGTTGGCTCAAATTCTCTAAAATCGCCGGTTTGTAAGGAGTGATTTTAGGGATTTCGCTAAAGATGGTCGCTCCCATTTCAAGCAATTCAAACCCAATGCTTTGAGAAAAATCCAACACGATTTTTAAAAGCTCTTTAGAGGAGGCGTTTTTGTATTTGGGATCACTATCAGGGAACCATTCGCCAATATCCCCTCCTTTAATCGCTCCTAAAATCGCATCAATAACTGCATGCAACAAAGCATCGCCATCGCTGTGAGCCTTTAACCCAAACTCGCAATCCAAAACAACCCCCCCTAAAACCATAGGCTTATTTTTAATGAACGCATGCGTATCAAAGCCCATGCCGATAAAAGTGTCTTTTGCTGGGTTAAAAAAGAGAGCAAAATGTTTCAAATCGTCGCTCGTGGTGAGTTTGTGCAAATTTTTACTGCCTTCAATATAACTCACACGATCAGGGAAAGCTTGTAAAATCGCGCTGCTTTCATCTTTAAAATCCCCTAAATTTAGGGCTGATTGGAGCGTTTTAGTGTGGCTTAATTGCGGGGTTTGAATGAGTTTGATCGCTTCTCGATCTAAAACTTCATTATAATAGATCGCTGTGTCATAGCAAGGCAAGTAAGGAGCGATGCAATAATGGCTTGTTTGTTGGAGGGTCAAAAACAAACTTTTAAGCACTTCCATATTCGCTAAACCCCTAGCCACATCGCTGGTGAGCGTGTAAGCGCTATCAATTATTTTTAAAGCGTTACGCACGGATTCCTGCCTTGATGCCCCACCTTTTACAAGCTTGATTTCAGGGTAATGGCGTTGGATATAAATATAATCCAATTCGTTTACAACCAGAATGATTTCTTTAAAGTCTAGGGCTTCTTTAAAGCTTTCATACACGCTGAGCCATAAGGGGGTATGATTAGAGCGCAACCATTGTTTTTTGATGGTTTGAGAAAAACGCTTAGACTCCCCAGCAGCCAATAAAACAACGCTCGTTTGTTTGATAAGCGTTTCTAGCGTTTCTTTAGTTTCAAAAGGGTCTTCTTCTAAACTCTCTAAAGAAAGATTAAAAGCTTCCCCATTCACTCTAATCAAAGACATGCGACTGACAACCCACCCCTATCATTTCACCAAAATGATCCTATAACCTTGATTCAAGTCTAAAACTAAGAATCGTTTGGGTTTGCCTTTATACTTTTCTAAAGCATGGTTAAAATCCGCAACGCTTTTCACTTCAATCTCTTCAATTTTTGTGATGATGTTGCCTTGCCTGAAGCCGGCTTGCTCTGCTGGGGAATTTTCATTCACTTGAGAGACTAAAACCCCTTGAACATCATCGCTCAAACGCATAGACCTTTTGGTTTTTTGGGTTAAATCTTCTACTTGAAGCCCGTTCAATTGACCTTGCGTGCCGTTTTGAGCAGAAATGGTTTCTTTTTTGTTAGGGTTTTTCCTTTCAGCTAGAGTGAGGGTGAAGGTGCGTTCTTTTTTGTCTCTAATGACTTTTAAGGTTACTCTTTGATTGGGTAGCATGGAGCCGATTAGGTTTCTTAACTCATTCGTGTTTTTAACCTTTTTCCCATTGATTTCAGTGATCAAATCCCACACCAAAATCCCTGCTTTTTTAGCCGGAGAGTCTTTTTCTACGCTAATGATTACCGCTCCTTCTTTATTGTCATAAGAATTTTGCAAATCGCCGCTCAAATCTTGCAAGCCCACGCCCAAGTAACCTCTTTCAATCTTACCGGTTTTGATGAGCTGGGTTACAATATCTTTCACCATGTTAGAAGGGATGGCAAAGCCAATGCCGTGGTTGCCCCCGGTTTTAGAAATGATAGCGGTATTGATCCCCACTAACCCTCCACGGCTGTCAATCAAAGCACCACCGGAATTTCCAGGATTAATGGAAGCGTCTGTTTGAATGAAATTCTCATAGCTGTTGATCCCAATCCCGCTTTTATTGAGCGCTGAAACAATGCCTTGAGTAACGCTTTCGCCCACGCCAAAAGGGTTACCAATCGCAAAAACCAAATCGCCCACTAAAATATCATTAGAATCAGAGAATTTGATCGTGGGCAAGTTGTCTTTAGTGATGCGAATCACGGCTAAATCGCTTTCAGAATCAGTGCCTATTAAAGTAGCGGAATATTCTTTATTGCTCCCTGGAATGGTAACTTTAATCTTATCCGCACCATCAATCACATGGTTATTGGTTACGATATAGCCATCTTTAGAAATGATAACCCCACTGCCTAAAGCCCTTTCCATTCTTTCTTTAGGGATCATGCCGCCCAAATCCCCAAAAAATTGTTGGAAAAAGGGGTCATTAAACACACCGCCACCTATAAAGTTATTTTTAATCTTCTTTTCAGTGGAGATATTCACCACCGCCTTAATCGAATCCTTAATAGAATCGTGGTAAGAATAGATCGTATCGTCTTTAGAGGGGACACTCACTCGCTCTTTAACTTTGGGCATGTTTTGGATTTGGATATTGCCCGCATTCAAGCTTAACGCTAAAGCCAGAGAGATAAAAAAAGTTTTTTTCATCATGGTTACTTCCTTAAAATTTGCTAAACTTCAAAATTAAAAAGAGATTATATCAAATCTTTTTTGTTATTTTCATTAGTTTTTTGTGTAAAATAGTATCCAATGTAACACACAACAGCAAAAACAATCGTTAAAATCATCCCAATGCGTTGATCCTTATCCATAGCCGAACCAATCACGCCGATGACACACCCAGTGATCCCTATGAGTTGCAAAAAGGGCAGAAAGGGGGCTTTATAAGGCAAATCCTCTAAAGAATGCCCGGCTTTTAAGTATTGCTTGCGGAAAGAATATTGCGAAACAGACACGCTAACCCACACAATAATCACCGTGAAACTGATCACATTAATCAAAGCTTCCACGACATTTTCTTTGGCATAAATTTGGACTAAAAGCCCTATGAGAGAAAAAGAAAGGGAAAAAAACATCGCATAAGTGGGCGTGCCTTGTCGGTTGAGCTGGGAAAAAACTTTAAAAAACATCTTTTGTTTGGACAGCCCATAAATCATGCGGCTCGCTCCATAAAGCCCTGAATTAGCGGTAGAAAACATCGCCGTAATGATAACAGCGTTCATTATATCAGCCACATAAGGGATACCCATGCTAATAAAGGGCAAGTTGATGCGTTCTAAAACGCTTACAAAAGGGCTTTGCGCGATAGAAGAATCGCTCATGGGTAAAAAAACAGAAATGACAAACACAGAGCCTAAAAAGAAAAAGACAATCCGCCACAAAGTCGCTTTAATCGCTTTGGGCATCACCTCGCTAGCGTTTTTAGTCTCGCCTACAGCCACCCCAATGACTTCTGTGCCAGTGAAAGCAAAAATGACAGCGAGCATAGCAGAAAAAACCGCCTCGCTCCCGTTAGGGAAAAACCCCTTATCGCCAAAATGGAAGTTATCAAAAATAGAACTAAACCCATGCAAATAGATTTGATAAATAATCCCAATCGCGCCAATGCCTATAAAAGCGATCACCGCTAAAACTTTAATCAGGCTAAAGAAAAACTCGCCCTCGGCAAAAATTTTAACCGAAAAAAAGTTCAATAAAAAAACTAACGCAATGCATAAAATAACCCAATAATGGATAGGAATATCCGCAAACCAGCGTTGCATGAGCATGCCTATAGCGATGTATTCTAACGCCACCGTGATCACCCAGCCAAGCCAATACATCCAAAAAACCATATAGCCCGTGCCAGGGCCTATGAATTTAGCCGCATAATCCCCAAAGCTTCCCGTAGTGGGATAAACGCTCGCCAATTCGCCTAAAGAGAGCATGATGCAATAGACCACAAGCCCTCCAAAACAATAAGCGATCAAAGTCCCTAAAGGGCCAGCGCTCGCAATATTACCCCCAGTGCCTACAAAAAGCCCTGTGCCAATCGCTCCTCCAAATGCAATCATCAAGAGATGGCGCATTTTCATGTCTCTTTTAAGCTCGCCTTGTTTTTGCGTGGTATTTTGATGCGTTATCTTTTGATTGTCCATGCGACACCTCCTTAGATTGAAAATAAAAATAGCTTGGATTATAACAAAAATAAAATAAAATGATTTTTTTTAATTGAATATTGAAAATAAAATTTTAAAAAAACGAAAGAATACTAAAGTTAATGTTTATCAATATTTGATGAGAGCAAAGTTTTAAGGTGTTTTTTAAAAAATGCTAAAAACTTCTTTTAAAACATTAAGATTTATAATATTTAATCGTGTAATCTATCCCCGAATAAAGGGTTAAAAAAACCGCTATAGCTACAAGCACATAAGAGTAAGTTAAATTGGCTAATAAAGCGCCAATCGCCACGACTTGAGAAACGGTTTTATACTTGCCTAACGCATTGACAGGAATATCCTTTTTTTCATTAGCGGCTAAGACTCTAAGCCCTGAAATAAAAAATTCGCGCCCTAAAATCACAAACGGGACCCACGCATTCACACGATCCAAATAAACTAACCCTAAAAACGCGCTCAAAATAAGGATTTTATCCGCCAAAGGGTCAAAGATTTCCCCAAAGCGCGATTTGGCTTTATAGCTTCTGGCGATGTAACCGTCCAATAAATCCGTGAGCGCGGCAAACAAAAAAACCAATGAAGAGATCATGTTGATGTGAAAGGGGGTTAAAAAACTAAAATAAGTGCGCGTGTTTAACAATAAAAACAATAAAAATAAGGATAAGACAATGCGTAAAATCGTTAAAAAATTAGGCAAGAGTTTTAAAACTTTCATGCTTTCAAAAAGACTTGTGAAAAATTCAAAAACGCGTGCCCTAAAAAGCTAAGCGCCACACATATTAAAATCACAGCGATCGTTAAAAAGATGATAACTAACGCTTGCACTAAAACCCCTAAAAGAGCCAGCATGAAACTAAAAAGCAACAATCTAAAACCGCTTAAAAAAAACCTTTCTTGCGTGTAAAGGCTCAATTCTCTATAGAGTTTATGCAGATAAAAAATAGAAACGCCATTACCGATTAGTGAAAGGGCGTTATTGGCGTTAGGGACAAGATAGCTTAAAAGAGCACATAAAATCACCGCCAAAAAACTGAAAGCAAAATTTTCAAAAAAACTCAGATGGTGCGTGATTTTAGAAAGCCTGTAAAAACCAATCGCTCCGGCAATGAACCCAATCGCGCACAAAAAAAGAGACAACAACACGATATAAGCTAGTTGATTATTGAAGAGGTTAGAAATTTGAAACGATTTTGCTCCGCTTGAAACAAGAAAAAGCACTAAAAGAATAGCCCCACACAAAGGGGCGAAGAAATAGCCCAACAAGCATTTTTTAATGAATCGCAACTCTTTGTTTTGGTGGATGTGGATAATGTTTTTCAAAAAAAATCTTTATTTAAAAGTGGTCCCGCCATCCACAACGATCGTTTGCCCTGTAAGCCAACCGCTTTGGGTTTCATCGCATAAAAAATAAGCCGCCCCGGCTAGATCGTTAGGATTGCCCATGCGCTTTAGGGGCGATTGCTCTTCTACTTTTTCTTTAATCTCCACATAGTCAGGGAAAGCTTTTAGAGCGTCCGTATCAATAGGCCCGCCACTAACCGCATTCACTCTAATGTTGAATTCGCCTAAATCCACAGCAGCGTATTTGACCATGGTTTCTACGGCGTTTTTGGAATTGCCATGCCCGGCGTAATTGGGCATATAGACCAAATTCCCGGTAGAGCTTAAACTCACGATCGCCCCGCCGCCTATTTTTTGCATGCGTTTTGCCGCTTCTTGAGCCCCTACCACAAACGCCAACACGGTGGCTGTGTAAATGTTGTTTAACCCCTTAGGTTTTAATCGCATGAAAGGCGCAAATCCCCCCACGACAGAGCGCCCATAAATAATAGCGTTAGAAATAAAAAAATCCACTCTGTCAAAATCAGCGTCAACTTGCTTAAAAAGCTCTGTGTATTGCTCAGGCTCTAAAACATTAAGGGGGTAGGCTTTGGCTTTAATGGAATATTTTTGCTCCACATCTTCTATAATTTTGTTGGCTTCTTTAACATTTTTATTGTAAGTGAAAGCGATATTCACGCCGCTTTGAGCGAAGCGATACAATATCGCCTTGCCAATCCCTCTTGTCGCGCCGCTGATCACTAGGGTTTTATTTTTCATGTGGTTGGAATGATTCATGCAATTACCTCATATTGTTGTAGGGTTTTTTCTAAGAGTTTGATCGTTTCTTTGCTTGGGGCCACTAAAGGCAGTCTGTAACTTGGGTTTTCAATCAAGCCGGCTAAATGCATGGCCATTTTAATAGGGATAGGATTGGTTTCTACAAAAAGGGCTTGATGCAAATGAAAAAGCTTATTTTGGATTTCTAGGGCTTGTTGGTATTCAAGTTTGAGCGCACAATTGACCATTTGTGAAATCAAATTGGGCATTAAATTACCGGTCACTGAAATCACGCCACACCCCCCTGAAAACATGATAGAGTGGTTGAGCGAATCTTCCCCGCTAAAAATTTTAAAGTCTTTTTCATAGTAATGCAATTCTGTTACTCTTTTCAAAGAGCCAGACGCTTCCTTAATGGCTTTAATGTTAGGGACTTCTCTAAAGAGTTTGAGGGCGGTTGGAACTTCAATAGACACACCTGTTCGGCTTGGCACATCATAAAGCATGACAGGGATTTCCACCGATTGAGCGATAGTTTTATAATGCTCAAACAGGCCTTGTTGGGTGGGGCGGTTATAATAGGGGCTTACGCATAAAATCGCATCCGCACCGATTTTTTGAGCGAACTTTGCTAAAGAAAGGGACTCGCTCGTGGCGTTACTGCCCACGCCGGCCAACACTTTCATGCGTGAATTGGAGGGCGTTTTAGTGTTTTTGCAAGTCTCTATGGCGATTTCAATGCAACGCATATGCTCTTTGTGGGTGAGCGTGGCGGATTCTCCTGTCGTGCCAACAGGCACGCATGCGTCCATGCCCTGAAAGATTTGGCGCTTGATCAAGGATTCATAAGTGGCCTCATCAACGCTCAAATCTTTTTTAAAAGGCGTAACTAACGCACTAGATGAATGAAATTGCATGCGATAAGGCTCTTTTAAGGTTTCAAAAACACGGTGGTTGATTGGGTGTCTTTAAAATATTCATTAGCCACACGCACCAAATCGCTCACCTTTAAATCCAAAAATTGTTGCTGATAATCAGTCAGGCCTTGAATATCGTTTTGCACTAAATAGTCCGCAAAAAGCCCCGCCACATCGCCAGAACTTTCTAAGTTAGAAATGAAATCAGCTTTTTGATTGATTTTGAGCTTGTCTAATTCCGCTTGAGTGATTTCGCCTTTTTTAAGCTTTTCTAAAAGTGCTACGATTTCTTTTTGTAAGGCTTCGGCTTTGACATTAGGGTTACCCCCCGCAATGAATAAAAACACGCTTTCATCTTGTAATTGCATGTTGTGTGAGAAAGCCTGAGAAGCCAGGCGTTTTTTATCCACTAATTCGCTTTGTAACCATGAACTTTTACCTTCGCCTAAAAGCCTGCTTAACGCGTCTAGGGCGACTTGATCTTTATGTTTGAAAGCAGGCACTTTATACCCTAACGCTACCCATTCTAAATGGACCCCATCTTTATGCACGACTGCTGTTCTTGCCCCATCTTGCTTAGGCTCTTTCATGTAAGGGGTGGGTATAGCTTTTTCATCAAGGTTTTTTAGGGATTCAAAATGCTTTTTACTCAATTCAAAAACCTTTTGGGAATTGACATCGCCTACCACTAAAATAATAGCGTTTTTAGGCTGATAATAGAGCGAATGGAATTTTTGAATGTCTTTTAAAGTCCAGTTTTGAATATCGTCCATAAAACCAATGGGCGTCCAATGGTAGGGGTGATAGACATAAGCGGTGTTAAAAAAGCGGAAATAAAGCATGCCGATAGGGGAATTATCAGTACGCCATCGCCTTTCTTCAGCGACCACTTGACGCTCAGGCAAAAACTCATCTTCTTTTAAATTCAAAGAACCCATGGTTTCAGCGAACAATTCTAAAGACTTATCCAAGTTAGCCTGACTGGTTTTAATGAAGTAGCGCGTAATATCAAAACTCGTAGAAGCGTTACTCACGCCCCCAAAACGCTTAACGATCTTATCAAATTCGCCGGCTTTAAGGTTTTTGGTGCTTTTAAAATTCAAATGCTCTAACATGTGAGCGATCCCGCTCTTGCCCATGACTTCGTTTCTAGAGCCGACTTTATAAAGCACATCCACTTCTATAACCCCAGTTTTATTTTCTAAGGGGACGCTTACGACTTGCAACCCGTTTTTTAAGGTAACGCTCTCATGTTTGGGTAAGTAAGATTGTGCGTGCATGCTCGCTCCTAAAGTGACTAACAAGACAGAACTAAGCCTCAAAAGTCTTTTAACAGAAAAATATTTCATCTTAAATCCGCTCCTATAGCCTCTTTAACGCTCAAAAATCCATCTTTTTGGAGTAATTTTACCAAATCTTTAAGAATATTTTGGCATAAATTTGGCCCGTTGTAAATAAAAGCACTATAAATTTGTAACAGACTCGCTCCCATTTTAATCCTTTCATAAGCTTCTTTGGCACCGCTAATCCCCCCCACAGAAACAAGAACGCTTTTATTGAAAAAAGCTTTAGCCAATTCTCTAAAGACTTCACGGCTTTTTTTAGTCAAGCATTTCCCGCTCAAGCCCCCCATTTCTTTAGGAGCGAACACCAGGCTTTTATCAATCGTGGTGTTAGTCGCAATAATCCCATGCGCTCCCGCTCCAATAGCGCTATTGACGATTTCTAGCATGTCGTTTATTTCTAAATCCGGGGCGATTTTTAAAAATAAAGGCTTATGGGTCATTTCTTTCGCCATGCAAAAAAGCTCATTCACAAACGCCTTGTTTTGTAAATCCCTTAAATTAGGGGTGTTGGGCGAAGAAAGGTTGAAAGTGTAATAATCGCCAATGTTTAAACATTTATTTAAAACTGCCTTGTAATCTTCTAGGGCATGCGCTTGCTCTATGTGTTTGTTTTTGCCTAAATTGATGCCAATAGGGGTTTTATAGGGGGCGAAGCGCTTAAACGATCTCACTCCTAAAATCGCCCCGTAATTATTAAACCCCATCGCATTTTGTAAGGACTCTTCTTCAATGTGCCTGAAAAGTCTTGGTCTTTCATTCCCGCTTTGTGCGGTATTAGTCAATGTGCCTGCTTCTAAATAGCCAAACCCAAAAGCAATTAACGCCCTGAGCATGGAAGCGTTTTTATCAAAACCGGCGGCTAAACCTAAGGGGTTAGGGAAGTTTAAGCCTAAAATTTCATTTTCAAGTTTTGGGTTTTTATAACCCCATTGAGAATGGATTAAATGACACAAAAAGGGCGATGAAGAAAGCGTTCTTAAAATTTGACAAACCTTTTCGTGCGCGTCTTCAGCGTCTAGGCTAAAAAGATATTTTTTTAACAATGAATAAAGCATTTCAATCCTTGTCTTTTATGATTTGAACGATAACCCTTTAAAAGGTTTTAAGGGCTTGTTTTTCAAAATAATCCTGTGAATTTAAAGGATCGTTAGGGTTTGAAACTTTAGTGTAACGGCCTTTAGAATTTAACTCATAGCGTTTTAAGGTGTCTTTTAATTGGATTTCTAAAATGTGCAACAATTTATTGGCGATCTTTGGGTTTGTGGCTGGAATGAGCAATTCCACGCGCCTTTCTAAATTCCTGGGCATTAAATCTGCGCTAGAAAAATAAATATTTTCATGTTTAAAATAATAAATGCGTGCATGTTCTAAATATTTCCCCACGATAGAATACACCCTGATATTTTCGCTCAAGCCCTTGACTTGGGGCTTTAAACAGCAAATCCCCCTGATAATGAGATCAATTTTAACCCCTTTTTGAGAGGCTTTATAGAGCCATTCAATGATTTCGCTATCCACTAGGGCGTTGGCTTTTAAAATGATATAACCTTCTTGTTTGTGGTTCATTTCGTTTTGAATGAGTTCAATGATTTTAGGCTTGATCTGTTTGGGCGCCATAAAAAGCGTTTCTAATGCGTTGCTAGTCGCACTGCTCGTCAGCAAGGAATGGAAAAGCTTGATAATGTCGTTAGCGATTTCATTTTTAGCGCTAAAAAAACTCACATCGGTATAGATTTTAGCGCTCAAAGGGTTGTAATTGCCCGTGCTTAAATGGGTGAAATGGCGTAGTTGGTTGTCTGTTTTTTTAGTGATCACGAGCATTTTAGCATGCACTTTGAGTTTGAAAACGCCATAAACGACTAACGCGCCAGCCCTTTCTAAAGCTTTTGCCCAGTGCAGATTACTCTCTTCATCAAAACGCGCTTTTAATTCCACTAAAACGCTCACTTGAATCTTGCTCGCCGCTTCAATCAAGGCTTTGACAATGGGGGAATGCTTGCCCACACGATAAAGCGTCATTTTGATAGAAAGGGTGGCAGGATCGCTAGCGGCTTGCTCTATCAAGTCAATCACAGGCTCAAAACTTTCATAAGGATGAAACAGCAACAGATCCTGTTTTTCTATGGATTTGAAAAGATCGTTTTCATTGAAATGAGGGTGGATTTTGGGTGTGAAATTGGGCGATTTGAGCGCTTTAAAATCGCTATGATTTACTAATTCCCACAAATCCCCTAAATTGAGCATGATCGCGCTTTTATAGATATGCATGCCGGTGAGTTTGTGCTTTTTGTAAGAGTGGGTTTGAAAACTCCTTAAAGACGCTAAAAGGGTTTTTAAAAGCTCTTGACTCCCTTTTTGGGTTTGCAAGCGCACGATTTCGCCTTGATTTCGTTTCCTCAAACTCTTACTCATCAAATCCGCATAATCATGCGCTTCATCTTCAGTGATAGCAATATCCGCATCGCAAGTTACCCTAAACGCCATGCAATCTAAAATCTCATGCTCTAAAAACAATTCTTCTAAATGCGCTTCTACGATTTCTTCAGCTAACACAAACAAGCCTTTTTCTAGCTCCACAAAACGGAAGATAAAAGAGGGGAGTTTGATGAGCGCATAGGAGGTAATTTGAGTTTCTTTGTCTTTGATGTGGGCAAAAAGCGCAAAAGTCAGATTCGCTAAAGGTGGGAAGGTGTGCGAAGAATCCAACTTAAAAGGCAAAACTAACGCGTAAAGTTGCTCTTTAAAATAGGTTTTAACCTTCGCTTTTTGCTCTAAATTCAATTCATTATAGGGGGTGATACAAAGCCCTTTTTTAAAGAGTAGGGCTTGGATTTTTTGGAATTCCAACTCCCTTTCTTCAATTTCATGCGCTAAATAATGCTTGATTTTTTCCAATTGCTCTTCAGGGCTTGCGCCATCAATGCCTTTAGAGGCGATTTTATGCTCATAGAGTTGTTTAAGCCCTGCCACTCTTATCATGTAAAATTCGTCTAAATTCGTGTCATAAATGGCTAAAAATTTCAAGCGCTCTAATAAAGGCAAGCTCTCATCTTTGGCTTCGTTCAAAACCCTTGTGTTAAAAGCTAACCATGAAAGCTCTCGGTTAAAGAAACGATTCAATAAAAATCCTTTCAATCATCATGTTTAAAAATCAGTTTGTTTGGTGTGATTATATGGTGTGATTATATAATGAAATGATAAAAATTGAAGCTTTTTTAAAAAGTCATGGTCGGAGTAGCGGGATTCAAACCCACGACCTCACCCACCCCAAGGGTGCGCGCTAATCAGGCTGCGCCATACTCCGCAATCAAAAAGGGGTATTTTAATATAAGTTTGCTTAGTTATTGCTTATTTTTGGTTTTTATTTTGGTTTGACTTGTTGTTTTAGGAGTAGGGGGAGTAGGAAGTCCCTGATTTGTTCTAATTTTTTAGAAGTTCTTGTGTTAATGGATATAAGCGTGAGTAGAGGTATTATAATTTGATTAAATTTTTTAATTTCATGTGCGGACGGCATGTAAATAGGATATTTTTTAAGTAAATTTTTTTGTAAGTGTTTAAGGCTAGTTCCTTGAAAAAAGCTTTGATTGATATGGTTTTTTATACTTGAGAGCAGTAAATATAAATAGTCGCTAAATTCGTTAGCACAAATACACCAAGTATCCGTTGAATAAGAAGCTTTGCCTACATAAAATTTAATACCCGCATTACCTCCAGTGTTTAAAAAGCAATTTCTGCCATCAATGATCGCTTTAGGATAGGATAGGATATTATCTCCGCTTGTAAAAAAGGGGTATTTATCTTGGGTTTTTTGGGCGTTTTTAACCATAATATTAGATTTAGGATTTTCAATAATAATTTGTTCTAGCTTTGCATTTTTAGGTTTGTATTTGAAATAATATTCATAGATTTTATAAGCGAGCGTGTGTAAAAGCTCGTTGATTTTGTGGTTGTTCTCTATTTTTTGATCTAAAACAGAAAGCGTGCGGGCTATTTTTTGTTGTTCGCAATAAATAGGGGGTATCTTAACTTTGAATAGACCTAAAGTAGCCCCTGAAACTTCTTTAAAAGTAGTTCCGCCCCCTATGTTAGAGATATTATCCTTATGGTATTTGAGTAAGTAGTATAAAAATTCAAAATAAATTTTTTTGTTAGGGATAATGCTTTTAAAACCTTGATTGGTGCATAACCTTTTTTTGGCAATAGCCACATAACCTATGGGAGCTCTTGAAGAAAATAAAATGGCATGTTTTGGGAGTAACACACAAGAGCATGACTTAAATCCTAAGCGTGAAATGCTGCGGCTGCCTTTTTTAATGTAACGCCCTTGTAAAGTGGATAAATCTTTAGGGGTAATCCAAGCAATTTTATTGCCGTAGTTTTTGGGGTTATTGGTAGATGGGGTAGTGCCACCGACTATTTTTCCTAAATCTTTTAAACAAAATGTTTGCCACTCACTCAAACCTAACCCCTTTTAAAGTTTCTAAAATTTCTTGTTGCAAGCTCTGGCTTTCATCAAAAAGGCTTGTCAATTCGCTTGAATATTGTTGCATTAAATTTTCAAACTCTGCTTGGCTGATTTTCTCGCTTGTGTCTTCTATAATGAAATACTGCCCGGGGTTTAGAGAATAATTTTTTTCTCTAATTTCATCAAAAGAAACCAGAGCGCAAAAATCCGCTTTTGGGGTTTTATTTTGAAAAGTTTCTAAAATCAAATCAATATCGCTTGTTCTTAAGCGCGTTTTTTTGTTTTTGTTTTCGGTGTATTCTTCACCGAGTTTGGAAGCGTCAATCAAAACCACTTCCTTTGCGCTTGGCGTTTTTTGAAAAAAGATGATGCTCACGTTAGTGCCGGTGTTGGCAAAAACTTGACTGGGCATGCAAACCACCCCATAAACGAGCCTTTCATCTACTAAATGCCTAACAATCTTATTTTCTACCCCGCTTTTAGCGCTGATGAATCCGGTTGGCACGACTATAGCCCCCTTACCCTTATTATTAAGCATGTTCAAGCAATGCTGGAAAAAGAGCGTGTAAATGGGCATTTTGCTTTTATCGTTTTTAGGGATATTAGGCACGCCTAAGAAAAAATCGTTTTTGTTTTGCGAAATCTCGGCATGCTCGTTGGAAAAATCCAGCTTGAAAGGGGGGTTGCTCACGATGTAATCCATTTTCCCCTTAAATTCTTTAGAATGGTAGGGGTTAGTCAAGGTGTTTCCCTCAATGGCGTATCTTAAAGAGTGGGTCAAGTCGTTTAAAATGAGGTTGAGTTTGAGCATTCTTAAGGATTTTTGCGAAATGTCTTGGGCATAAAGGGTGCAAGAAGTGGTGCCTATTTGGTGGGCTAATGCCATTAAAAGCGTTCCTGTGCCAGCGCTTGGGTCATAGATTTTGACGCTTTGAGTTTTCTCATTAATCAAAAGCTTAGCCATGATGCTAGCGATGCTTAAAGGGGTATAGTATTCGGCGTATGTCTCTCCGCCGGCTTTATTGTAATCTTTGAGTAAGTATTCAAAAATGGGGGCGAAAAAATCATAGCCTTGTTGGTTTTGTAAGTTTAAAAAAGCTTGTTTGAAATTAAAATTTTTGAGTTTGTCTAATAAAACTCTTGTAAAATTAGCCCTTTTAGACTCTTCATTAATGTATTGTGAGACGCTTTCAAATAAAGCGATAGTGGTTTTATCCGTGCTTGTGGTGTTGAAAAGCTCGGCATTATTGCTAGAAATACGATTAAAAATAATATCTAGCTTTAGGTGTAAATCGTTATCGTTAAAATGTTTTTCAAAAAGATAGCTTAAAAGATCATCATAGGCGAGTTTGGGGAGTCTTTTATCTATTAAGGTAATAAAAAAATTTTCTTTCTCTTCTTCGTTAAAGTCTTTGTAATCTTGTATTGTTTGGTTAGGAAATTCTTGTTCAAAAAGGAATTCAAACTTATCGCATAAGAATTTATACAAAAAGCATTGCGTGATGATTTTGTATTCGTTGCCGTCGTTCCCTAAACCAAAACTCGCGCAAGTGGCTTTTAACTCATCAATGAGGCTTAGGGTGTCTTGTTTGATTTGTAATAAAGCGTTATTAGGCATTCAAATTTCCTTGATGGTGGTTTTGCAGCTCGTTAAAAAGGGTTTGAATGATAAATTCTTTTTCTTTTTCTAAATCTTTTAAGGAGGGGTTTTCTTTGAAAGCGTTCCTTAATTCTAGTTTTATGGCATTTTTTAGGTAATCTTCTTCGTTTAAGATTTCTTGACGCTTAGAAATACGATCATCAATAGCGCTTTTTAACACGCTTAAAAGCGTGAAAATTCCCACTGGGTCAGAAATGTTTTCTTCCATAAGGCGCTTATGCGTGATCGCATAAGCTAAATTATTATCGTATTTATTTAATAAGTGGGTGGTTTGTTGGTTGTGTTGTTTGAGTTGTGAAATGATCGCGCTATAAGAATGAGAAATCCCATCAAAATTCTGGCTTGTTGCGGGCGTTTGGAGCAGTTTTGAAAGTTCTTTATAAATCTTTTGGATTTCTTTATCTTTTTGATCCGGGATTTTTTCTAAAATCTCTTTAACTTGCTTTTGTTTGGCGCTAATTTCTTCGCTTTCTTTAAAGTGTAATTCTTTGCGTTCTTTAAACGCTATTTTAAAGTCTAAAAGAGCGATGAGGTCTTCTAAAATGATTAAATCGTTGGGGTTTTTAGGCTCATTGATATTTTTTAATGCATGGAGTTGTTTGGCTTTTTGGCTGAGCATGAAAGAGATTTTATTGATCTTTTCAATATCAATTTTTTCTTTTAGTGAAAGGATTGTTTCATCAATAGAAGTGCGGATTAAATTGTAGCGCTCTTTGAGCGTTTTAATAGCGTGTGAGACTTTTTGTAACTCGTTAATTCCGCTCATATTGACAATGGCGCTAGTCATGCCCTCTATATTGTCAATGGGGTAATCAAAAAGATCATTATAGGCGTTTTTAATGTCTTTTTCTAAAACCTCACGATCCGCAAAAATGTCTTTGATATTAAAATCGCTGTTGGCATCGCTTTGATTGAATCGGTTTAATTCTTTCAAATAATCATCAGTCGTTTTGTCAAAATTTTCTTCAATCCCTACAAAATCTATAAGGTAGCCAAAAGACATGTTGTTATAGGGGCGATTCACTCTGGCTAGGGCTTGGAGTAAATTGTGATCTTTTAACTCTCTGTGGATATAAAGGCGCTTGAGATTGGGTAAATCAAAGCCGGTTAAAAGCATGTTAAACACAAAGGCTATATCCGTATCTTCATGTTTGAAAGAATAAATCTTTTCTTTAACTTCTTGTTCGTCATGCAAAATCAGGCTGGATTTGAGTTTGTTTAAAATTTGCAGGTTAGGGTTTTCTTGTAAGATTTTTTCTTGGACTTCATTAAAAAGCAAATTGGCTAATCTGGCTTGCTGGCTTGAAAAACAAACCACCATAGCCTTTAAATGTTTATCATTGCCATTCGAACGCCTGAAATCCAATAAATCTCTAATGATATAAGAGAGCATGGCTTTAATGTATTTCTCATCATTAAAGATCATTTCTTTTTTAACCTCTATGTCTTCAATAGTGATGCTTTCTTGTAAAGGGCGATAGATTTCTTGCAGTTCTTCTTTGTAGCTCTTTTCAATGGTTTCTAAAAAGAGTTTTAGGGTGTGTCTGTCTTTAATGGATTCTGCATAAGAATAGGTGTGAAAGTAGTTGCCAAAAGTTTTTTTAGTGGCTTTATCTTGTGCGTTGTCTTCTAACAGGGGCGTGCCTGTGAGAGCGATTTTAATCGCATTTTTGTCGCATTCTATCAAATTGGCGTAAAAGCAACCTTTAGGGTCATAGCTCCTGTGGGCTTCATCTATGATAAACACCCTTTGTAAATCGCGGCTGTTTTGAATGGATTCTTGTAATTCTCTTTTAGAAATGATTTCTTCAGGAGCGCTATTAGAGGGGTTTTCATTGGGGGCTTTTTCTTCATTGGGGGCTTTGAATTTTTGGATATTCACAACGATGATTTCATCATTCCCTTGAAGGCCTTCAAACACGCTAGAGTTTTTTAATTTTTGGCTCAAATCCTCTTTATTTTCTGCCTCATGCACACAAAGGCCTCTTTTTAAAAACTCGTTTTTGGACTGTTCTAATAAATCCAGTCTGTCCACAATAAAATAAAATTTAGTCTTTTTCCCTAGCGGGCTAAAAAAGTCTTTTATGAGTTTGGTTAAATGGTAGGTTAAGGCGGTTTTACCGCTGCCTTGCGTGTGCCAGATGATGCCTTTTAGGGGATCTTTTGGGTTCGTTTCATAATGCTTTTGCAATTCTTTTAAAACGTTCAAGCTCGCAAACATCTGCGCGTAACGCCAAATGTGTTTTTTAAACTCTGATTTTTCTTTTAAGAAACTGATGCCGTATTTTAGGATAAAGCAAAGCCTTTTGTGAGAGCAAAACGAAGTTAAAAAGGGGTTTGTGGGGGTTTCTTCAGGGCTTTTTGGATAGTCGGTGTTTTTAAGGTTGAATTCGTTTAAGATGCGTTTTTGAATTTCTTCAAGCGATCTATGTTTTTGATGGTTTTGATGACTTTGTTCATTTTCGGGGGGGGGAGGGGTAATATCTAGCCTATTAGCTTCAACAAAGCGTTGGAAAATAGGCGAATAAGAAGCACTATAAAAGACGCCTTGATCGGGGTTTTTTTCATCATAGGGCAAGTTATCGCTAAAGAGCCAGATTTGCGCAAGGTTATAAAAAACTTTGTTTTCAGGGTTTTCATAGCGTTGGATATGGCGATCTCTTTCTTCTTTAATGCCTTGTCCGGCTAAAGGCTGTTTGACTTCTATATTCACCAAAGGCAAGCCATTGATAAAAAGGGTGATGTCGGGCCTAAAGGATTTATAGGGTAATTCGGTCATCATTTCATAAAGATTGTTGTTAGGGTTATCAAAGTCTATGATTTGATGCTCGCTTTTGAGCAAGTATTCATAAAAGCTTTTGCCCAAATCATCGTAATTCAAGCGTTTTTTCATTTCAGCAAGCGAATCTTTTGCGTTTTTAGTAGGGTTTAATCGCTTAAACGCTTGAGTGAAACTATCTGTTAAAATATTAGTGGCCGTGTCTAGGTTAGGCTTAGAATTAGTAGGAATAAAATCATAGCCCAACTTGGCTAAATGCATTAAGGCAGGGACTTGAACCCTTGTGATTTCATTGTATGGCATGAACACCCCTTTAATCTAGGATTGTTATTATAATGTAAAAATAAAAATCATGGTTGTTTGAGTTGTGTTTGTAATAATAAACAAGCTTTTTTAAGGAATTGTTTTAAGGCGTTTTGAGAGTGGTTGGTAAAATGTGCAAGCTCATTTTCGTTAAGATGCAATGAAACGACTAATACGCTTTGTAAGATATGAGCGATACTCCCTTCAAATAAAATGCCTATAGTGGGGGTTTTAGTGCTTGTTGTTTGGCAAAATCCATTCAAGCTATCCACCCATTCAAATATTTCTTGCTTGGTTTTGCAAGGCGTGTTTAAATGCGTGAAAAAATCCTCTTTAAAACTAATAAGATTTTTTTGTAAATTTTTTAAATCCTTAGCATGATGACTTTTAGGGCTAAACATGCTTTTAATGCGAGCGATAGCTTCTTGTTTGTTGGAAGGTTTCAATTTTACTTGAGAATGGTTGAGGCTAACGGCATGCTTGATTTTAGCCCCATAACTTAAATTATAGACTTTTTTAGGCTGGTAATAATTAAGGGCTTCTTCAACCCTTTCTTTAGAGAGCAAAAAAAGCGAGTCACTAAAAGTTTTATAATCTTTAAAATTACTCTCTACGCTGATTAAAGACGAAGGGTCAATTTCTTTTTCGTTTTCATAATAGGAATTTTGAGCGTGCTTTTTAAACCCTTTGATATAAGCGCAATCTAAAGCGCACAGATAAATTTCATCGCTCATCAAACTCGCTAAAGCCACCCCGGCATTGCCCACAAAAGGCGCTGCGTATTCTATGCTTAAAGGGCTTATATACGCGCAAGCGCTCCCCCCACGCATAAATATTAACGCTTCTTTAGCCACATTAAAAGCGTTAGGATTGAGCATGTTAGCCCCTATTAAGGGGGTGTCTTCTAGGGGGGCTTTTTCTAAAACCTCTTTAAGATAATCTATGCGCTCCACTTCTATTTGAAAATCCACTTTGATGCCATGCGTTTTTAAAGGCTTTAAAGCGGTTCCGCATGAAAAAATGATGAAATGATCTTCATTTTCTTTTAAAAAATCCAACAATAAATCCAGGCTTGGCCCATTACCCACCACGCAAATGGGGGCGTTAATCTTTTTAGGTTTGGTTTTTAGGGTTGGATATAGGGGTAAGTTTTTAAGCGTGTTTTTTAATCCTAGCAATTCATCTTCAAAACTCCCCCAACCCCTTAAGGCTTGTTTGTAATAGCTTTGAATGTTTTCTTTCATGCGTGAATTAAAAGCGCTTTTATAGGGCATGATTTCTAGCTTTAAAAAAGAATGCGTGATAGGGCGTTTCAAAAAATCCATTTTTAATTCATTGGGGTTAAAAAACCCTTGAATAAAGAGTTTAGCCCCTTTTATGATCAAATCTTCATAACGCACAAAATAACAGCTGATTTTAAACAAATCTAAATTTTCTTCAAACAAATAAAGCGAATGGAAGCGGTAATTTTGAGCCTGTAAAATAGCCAAAAACAAGCCATCTAAGACGCCATAAATCATGGTAGGGGGTAAGAATTTTTTTAAAGAGCAAGGCGTTTGATAATCATCTAAAAAGTTTGAGATCGCATGCGTGGCTTTAAGGGTTAGGGGGAGTTTGGGGTTGTTTTGAGTTTTTAAATAATTTAAAGAGAGGTGGTTATTGTCTAATGACCATCTGGGATTATTCAGGGGGTTAGAAGCCATGTTAAAAGCGATTTCTACCATTTGATTTTTAGGGTAGCTTAAAGCGTTTGTGGGCGTGTGTAAGAGATTGAAGTGGTTTTTTTCAAAAAGCAATTGGTAATTTTTAAAAGGCGTATTGAGAGCGTTAAAAAGATGGGGATTGTAAGATTTGAAAAAAACTAAATTATCCCTAAAACGCTTTAAAATTTCTTTTTCTAAAAAGGGTGCATCAAAAGATTCTAGGGCTTTTAAAAAGGGCATTCAACAGCCTTTTTCATAAGACCCCCTAGGAGTCTTTTAAATCATTTTCTAAGAGTTGGGAAGCGAGGGCGATCTTTTTCAACGAGATAAAATCTTGTTCGCTGTAGCACTTGTTGTCATTCATTTTGTGGTAGTAGGGGGCGCTTAAATTTAGGGCTTTTTCCTCTAAATCTTGCTTGGTTATATTGGTTTGGATTTCAAAAAGATTTTTTGCTTCTTCTAAAGACATAGGGATTTCTATGGAATTGAAGCGTTCAAAATTATCATAAAGCTCGTTAAAATCCTGATTGTCTATCTGCAAAAACGCCCCCACATCTAAAAACAATTCTTTTTCTTTGCTATCTAGTATCCCATCAGCATAGGCTAATAACATAAGAAATTCCACTAATTTTAGGCGTTTGGTGTATTCCCCATGCGTGTGCTCAGCGATTTCTTGGCATAAGGATTCAAAATTTTCTTTTTGATCCACAGGCTCATTGAGAAGCTCTTTGGCTAAATTTTGCTGTTCGCTGCTTAAGGGCTGCTCTAATTCATGGATAAAAAGCGTCCTTAAAGCGTTATCCAAAGCGTTTTTTTGAATGTCTAAAAATTTTAAAAGACGCATATACGCACCCGTTTGGGTTTGCTTGAATTTGTCTAGGGGGCTAGATTGCACCAACAAATAGGGGTCATTTTTCAAGTCGTATTCTTCGGTTTTGGTTTTAGGGTTTAGGGGGTTTTTCAAATATTCTTTGAGAGTGTTGTAAAAATAAAACAACACAACCGCCGCAACAATTAATAAAATGATTTCCATTTTTTTCCTTTATGAGTATTTTTTCATTTGTTCTTTAAGGTCTTGTTTTTGCCTGCTCTCTCGCTCTTTTTTGGCTTGATAGAGGCGCATTTGCTCTTCTTTTTGTTTGTCTTGTAAGATCATTTTCCTCTCATGATTTTTTTTAAGCCGTTCTATGTATTCTTCTCGTTTTTCTGGGTCTTGGAAACTCACAGGGCGGATGAAAAAAACAAACAAAATCAACACAAAAATCCCTATAGCGACAATTTCAGAGCCTTCGCCATTGAAAGCATACCAAAGCCCTCCCATCAAAGAAGCGAGTGCGAGTTTTAAAAAAGCGTTCATCTTAAATGAAAGTAACCTTATGATAATGCGCATCAAGCCCTAAAGCTTGCGTGTTTTTTTCCCCCATAGCCATTAGCGCGATTTGAGGTAAAAATAAAGTGGGGGTGTTGTCATTATCTCTTTTATAAATCTTTGAAGCTTTTAAGCTTAAATTTTCAAAAGCGTGAAAAAGCCCTAAAGAATGCACGATTAAAAAATCCGCCCCCAAATCAATCCCCAAATAGCGTAAATGCGCGCACTGGAGTAAGCCGCTTACTTCATTGACTTCCAAAAGGGGGGCGTAATTTTGAAAAGATTCTAAAAAATGGGGGGCTTTTAAATGGATTTTATTGAAAAAATGATCGCTTCGTTTGATGCGAGAAAATTCAGCCCCTAAAAACGCATCAAAAGGGCTTTTCAATTCCCATGCTAAAAATTCATTAACCCATTCATTAAGATAGACGACTTCAACGCCTTTTTCATAAACAAGCTGGTATTTTTTCAATTTTTCATTGACGGAGTTGATGATTTCAGGGTTGTTGTCTAAAACTTCTTTAGCATGCAAGATATTCAAATACGAATCTTCTTCGCAAAAAATGAGCGAAACGCCATTGGCTTTAGCTAGAGCCAGATTATACGCAGAAGCCGTGAGGAAATCATGCGTGCTTATAATCTTCCCATAATAGCCTCCATCATAACAAAAAGGCAGATCAATGATTTTTTGCCCCATTTTTTCTAAATAGAGCTTAGCGCTTTTTAGAAGCGATTGCGCGTTTAAATGCTTCGCATAAGCGTTAAAGAGCGCGCAAGTTTTAGGGGGGTTAGGCGTTTTAGGGGGGTTAGAGTTGTATTGAAAAAGGCTTAAAAGGTTTTTAGAAAAATCTTTCCATGGCTTGATTTTGGAATTGGTTAGGATTTCTTGCAATTCATAGATTTCATGGTCAATGTTGTCATCGTTTTTATAGAGGTAATGCGCCACGCTTAAAAAATTCATCACGCCGCTTTCAGGCTGAGAAATCATCTCTAATAACCGGTTCCGCTCCATAGGGTAGCGCTTCATCAGCCATTTAACATACAAAAAAAAGCCATCGCCCAGATATTTAGGGTTTGTTTGGGGGTTGATAAAATTGATTTGGATAAACTTTTCTAATTCTTCTTTTTCGCCTTTAGTGATGTAGGGGATTTGTTTGAAAAAATCTTCATAGTTTTTTAAAACCGCCTTTTCATCAATCATTAAGTCTTTTAAAGCGTATCGTTTGGATAGGGGATCTAGCACCCACTCTTTAGAAAAAAACGCTACCAAATCGCTCACTTTAGCGTCTTCAAACACCGCAATTTGGTTGATTTTAAGTGCGATATTTTCATTATAGCTCACGCCTTTGAGTTGTTTTAAAAGATCCAAAAGGTATTGATCTTCTTGGTATTCTAAAAAATAAGACTCATAAGCAGGGTTGTAATCTTTGTTGGTTTCAAAACGAAAGACTTTTACATGCAATTTCAAAACGCTCATCAATCAGTCCTTTAGCTTTTGTGCAGATTTTCTAAAATCGCGCGGTTTTTGGAATTGGAAAAAAGAGCCTCTTTAGAATCCAGCCATTCTTTAGACTCCCGCTCGTCTTTTTTTGGCTCTTGCGTGGTTGGCTCTTCTTTTTGAAACAATTCAAGCGAATCGCAACGATTGAATAAAACGATGTTTTCATTGTTTTCTTTGATAAGGATTTGAATGATGCCAGGAAGTTCCACTTGAACCACGCTGCCAATGTTATTAGGGCCAAACCCGGCTTCAAACTGTACGCTTTTTGCATCAACCATCAAGCTTTCTAGGGTGTATCCGGCTAAAACAAACAGCACTAACGAACCGAATTTTTCATGAATTTCTTTAGGGAGCTTGGGGGAAAAATCAATCGCATCTCTTTCGCACAAAAGGTTGAAACTCAAATGGTTTTTGGACAGAAATTGCAAATATTCAATGCAATGTTTGTTGTTTAAAAGCCTTAATTCTCTTTGCATGCGAGCAACCTTTCAAATTCTTCTAACAAATGACGCACCTCTTGCATGCCAATTTCCCAAAATTCTTTGCTATCAATGTCAAAGCCAAACATGGACACTAATTCTTTAGGGCTTTTTGACCCTCCTAAGCTCAAAAATTCCGTGTAAGTTTTAACAAATTCTTTAGCGTCGCTTTTTTTATAAAGCCCATAAAGTGCTAAAGTCAAAAGCTGCCCGTAACTATAAGCGTAGCAATAAAAAGGCGAATGGATAAAATGGGGGATATAGCTCCACCACAAATGGTAGTTTTTAGTGAGTTTCACGCTCTTTTCAAACATTCTTTGGTTTTCTTCAAACCAGATTTGATCAAAATCTTTGGTGTCTAATTCTTCATCTATTTCATGGATTCTTCTTTCAAAATTAGTCATCACCACTTGCCTAAAAAGGGTAGAAAAAATATCCTCTAGTTTGCCTGCTAGCATGAAAAGGAGCTCATCAGATTTTAAACCCTTTTTTAAATGCTCAAAAAACAGCATTTCAGAAAAGACAGAAGCGGTTTCTGCGGTGGTTAAGGGCGTATCCATGTTCAATACGCCTTGTTTTTTGGACAATTCTTGGTGGATCATATGCCCAAATTCATGAGCGATAGTGAAAGCGTCTCGGCGATTCCCTGTGTAGTTTAACAGCACATAAGGGTGAGCGCTAGGCACCCCGCCATGGCTAAAAGCCCCGCCTTGCTTAAAGTCTTTGGGGTGTGAATCCACCCAGCCTTCTTTGATCGCTTTAGAAGCGATTTTATGAAATTCAGGGCTAAAGGCTTTAAGGGTTTTAAGCACTTCTTCTAAAGCTTGAGAGTAAGTCATGGTGGTATTTTCATCGCTTAAAGGGGCGTAGCGATCGTAGTCTTTGAGTTTATGCCCTAAAATTTGCGCTTTTTGATGGTAGTAACGATGCACTAAAGAAAAATTAGCGTTCACAATCTCTATCATGCTATCCACGCTCTCTTGGGAGATCTGGTTGTCAATGTGGCGGAAACTCTCTTTTTTATCGTATTTTCTCAGCTTGGTTTCAATGAGTAAATCTTTACGCACCATGTTTAAAATATAAGTGAGTAAAGGGCGGGATTTTTCTAACGCTTTACTGAAAGCTTTTTGAGATTTTTTACGGATCTTGCGTTTGGGGTTGTGCAAGAGAGCTAAAATTTCTTCCTCGCTTAAATTTTGCTCTTCAAAAGGGATTTTCAAAGAAGAAAAATGCTCATCAAAAAGACGGCTAAACGCGCCCACTCCCACAGGTGAAAGGGCTAGAGCGATCTTTTCTTCATCTAAATTTAAGGTGTGCTTTTTCTTTTCTATGAGATTATTTAAATAAAAAGCATGGTCTTTGCATTTTTTAATGAAAGCGAGCTGTTTTTTGGCGTCTAAATTCTTGAATTCAATTTCAAAGAATAAAAGGTGTTGTTGGATATTTGTGCAAGCCATTTCGCATTGCGAATAAAACTTCGCTTCTTTGGTGTTCTTAGCAAAAAGTAATTGAGCGTAAGTCATCGCTCTAGAAATCTTTTCTGACAAATTTTCGTAACGTTTAAGAGCGTTGGCAAATCCTGTAGCGTCTAAATTCTTAAGGTTATTTTGATAAGCGTTCTCAAATTCTTGCACTTCTGTTTGTAAGGTTTTTAAAAATTCTTCTGCGCTTTCTTTATTTTCAAATAAAGCGCTTAAATCCCATTCTTGTTCTTTCATGAAATCCCCTTTTTATACCAATTTGAAGTTAAAATGCTTGTATTTTAACATAACACTGACAATACAAGCAAGCTTATAGCTTGCGTTTTTTTGCACCATTATTTTTTAGCTGGCTCATTTTCTTGGCTCTTTTGGTGCAAAATAAATTGAGCGATAGATTCTAGGTATTTTAAAATAAAAGGGGTTGCCAACATGGAAAAGACTACCATCAGAATAAGGAGTTGGTGGATGTCATTTTGAGCGATATTTAAGATATTTTTTTGGTGCAAAAAACCAAGAATCCCTTTTTTTTCTTGCAAATTAAAGAGTTGGTGCGAGCCTGAATTTAAAAAGATAACAAAGGAAAACTCCCCGATTTGCGCCAAAGAAAGAGCGGTTTTTATGGCGGTTTTAGCGTCTCTAAAAAAACGCAAAAGCGCATAAATGATAGCAGTCTTAAAACCCATCACTAAAATGAGTAAGAAGATGACAACAAAGAATTTCTCTATAAAGAAACTCACATTAATTTGCATCCCTATCGTAATGAAAAAAAGGGCTAAGAAGAGGTTTTTTAATTGCGCGAATTCTTCTTGGACATTGATTTTATAGCGCGATTTAGAAATCGCCATGCCCACAATGAACGCCCCTAAAGACATAGAAAACCCAAAAAAATGGCTCAACCCTGCTGCACTGCAAACAATCACTAAAATCGTGCCTATAAAAATTTCAGGCAAGCGCGTGTCTTTTGCTTGCTCTAAGATGAGATTAGCCCCTTTTTTTCCAGGCAATAACAAAAGAACTAAAATAATCCCTGCGGAAATAAAGGTTTTAAGAATGAGTAAATTAACATTAGAATCTTTACTGCCTAGAATTGTCAAAATTAAAAGCATGGGAATGGCTGCAATATCTTGGAAAATCAAAATCCCCACCGCGCTCTTTCCCATGGGCGTGCTAAGCTGTTTGGAATCTTCAAAGAATTTCAGCACAATAGCGGTTGAAGAGAGCGAAAGCCCCATGCCTAAAACAAGGGAAAAAATGGGTGAAAGACCCAAAACAAAATACCCCACTAAAAAAGCGATTAAAGCGCACAAAATGACTTGTAAAAGCCCAAAAACCAGCACTTCTTGTTTGATGGATTTGAGCTTGTCAAAATTAAACTCAATGCCTATCATAAACATTAAAAAGACGATACCAAATTCACCAATATCAGACAACAAATTAAAATCATTAATTTTAAAAAAAGCCGCTAAGACCGTTCCTGTGCAAATGTAGCCAATGATAACCGGCATGTCTAATTTCTTTAAAAAGATTCCAAAGCCTACAGCAAGCCATAAGCCAGCAATAACAATATAAAGTGTGCTGTTTTCCATAAAAACCTTTCCCTAGTAGAATCAATTTGTTTTAAAGAAATAAAAGCGAAACTATTCTATTAAATTGAGCCGTTAAATAACACTATTAAATAAAATAATATCTATCAAAAATATATATAAGCAATTTATTATTTAGATCTTACTAAATCCGCTTTCAAACGCCAACACCAAACACCTATTGAGTAAAATAAAAATTAAAACGCTAGGATTATACTGCATTAAGGCAAACTTTCTATTTATGAAAAAGATTTTTGAACCCCAACCTTTCAAGAGTCGGCTAGGGTTTAAGATGAAGAAGAGCGAATGAAAGAATAAATTAGAAAGTAAAGACATAATCCACATACCAAGAATAGTAGCGGATAAGCCCTACATCTTTGCTGCCCTGATTAACCATAGGGAATTTCACGCCCGCTTCAAACGCACTGCGATCCCCAACGCGCATTCTTCCGCCTAAATTCCATAAGAACTGGAATCTTGTTTGATTGACATCATAAGGGAACATCCAAGTGTTTCCGGCTAATTGAACGCCACCGATGAGACCCAGAGCGAATTTATCCAAAGGAATGAGATTGACAATCAAATCGCCACCGCCGCCATAGGTGAGCAAATTGGTTTTGGTGTGTTCAGTCCCTGAAGTGTTAAACCAATCTAAAAAGCCATACACCCTAGCCCCAAACCATTTATTGGCAAAGCCTACAAAACCTAATTTGAAATTCAAACCATAAAGATCATTGCCATGGTGCCAATCAGAGTAATTGCTGTTATAAGGGCCATAACGACCTTGCTGATAACCCGCACCCATGAAAAACCCATTCACTTCGCTAGCCAGCGCCAAACTCGCACTCAAGCTTAAAATACAAGCAATTCTTTTAATCATAATAAATCCTTCTTGTTGAATTAAAATTACACCCTAAAATCGGTTATTTTTCTAAAAGATTTAATTTTTTATCAAAGATGAGGGTTTTAGAGTGAAAATGTTGATTAAATCATGGATAAGTGGGATACACCTACAAAACCACCTCAAACTTTTAAAATACAAATTTTTAAGATACAAATAGGTATAATCAATAACTTCAATCATTTAATCAAAGGGAGTTCTATGAAAAATACTTTCAAAGCGTTTGCCTTTTTAATTGTATTTTTTTCAAGCGCTCTGTTGGCACAGGATTTAAAAATCGCTGCTGCTGCTAATCTCACACGTGCTTTAAAAGCCCTTGTTAAAGAATTTCAAAAAGAACACCCCAAAGACGCTGTTAAGATTAGCTTTAATTCTTCAGGCAAGCTCTACGCTCAAATCGCTCAAAACGCCCCTTTTGATTTATTCATTTCAGCGGATATGATTAGACCTAAAAAGCTTTATGAAGAAAAAATAACCCCTTTTAAAGAAGAAGTCTATGCTAAAGGCGTGTTGGTTTTATGGAGTGAAGATCTAAAAATGGATTCTTTAGAAATTCTTAAAGACCCTAAAATTAAATATATCGCTATGGCTAATCCTAAACTAGCCCCCTATGGAAAAGCCAGTATGGAAGTCTTAGATCATTTAAAACTCACTCCCAGTCTTAAATCTAAAATCATTTATGGCGCTTCTATTTCTCAAGCCCATCAATTTGTCGCTACTAAAAACGCTCAAATAGGCTTTGGAGCGTTATCCTTGATTGATAAAAAAGATAAAAACCTCTCTTATTTCATCATTGATAAAGCCCTTTATAACCCTATTGAACAAGCCTTGATCATCACTAAAAATGGGGCTAACAACCCTTTAGCCAAAGTTTTTAAAGATTTTTTATTCAGCCCTAAAGCTAGAGCTATCTTTAAAGAATACGGCTATATTGTGGATTGAAACGCATAAAAAAGGCGAACAATGGATCATGAGTTTTTGATTACCATGCGTTTGAGCTTTTCTTTAGCCTTGATTACCACTCTTATTTTACTCCCTATAGGGATTTTTTTGGGCTATTTTTTAAGCCTTAAGCGCAATCTTTTAACGAGCTTAACAGAAACGCTTGTGTATATGCCTTTAGTTTTACCCCCAAGCGTGCTAGGGTTTTATCTCCTTTTAATTTTTTCGCCTTCTTCTTTTTTGGGAGCGTTTTTACAAGATGTGTTCAATGTGAAACTTGTTTTTAGTTTTCAAGGGCTTATTTTAGGGAGTGTGATTTTTTCCTTACCCTTTATGGTAAGCCCCATTAAAAGCGCGTTAATTTCCTTGCCCACTTCTTTAAAAGAAGCCAGTTATAGCTTGGGTAAAGGGGAATATTACACCCTTTTTTTTGTCCTACTCCCTAACATCAAACCAAGCCTGTTGATGGCTATCATTACCACTTTTACGCACACTATAGGCGAATTTGGCGTGGTGATGATGCTTGGGGGTGATATATTAGGGGAAACAAGAGTGGCTAGCATTGCGATTTTTAACGAAACTGAAGCGCTTAATTACCCTAAAGCCCATCAATACGCCTTAACGCTCACGCTTATCAGTTTTAGCCTCTTATTTGTTACCCTATTTTTGAATAAAAAACAAAGCTCGTTTTTATGATAAAAGCGCGGTTTAAAAAACACCTTTTAGGATCTAGGGGTGCGTTTGATTTGAATATAGACTTAGAAATTAAAGAAGCAGAAGTTGTCGCTTTATTAGGAGAATCGGGAGCGGGTAAAAGCACGATTTTACGCATTTTAGCGGGGCTTGAAGCGGTGGATAGCGGCTATATTGAAGTCAATCATTCAGTATGGCTAGACACTCAAAAAAAGATTTTTTTAAAACCGCAACAACGAAAAATCGGCTTTGTGTTTCAAGATTACGCCCTATTCCCTCATTTAAATGTGTATCAAAACATCGCCTTTGCCCACCCTAAAGATAAAAATAAAATTCATGGAGTGTTACGCTTAATGCGTTTAGAAAATCTAAGCCAGCAAAAAATTCCTAAACTCTCTGGCGGACAAGCCCAACGAGTCGCTTTAGCAAGAGCTTTAATCGCAGCCAAGAATTTATTGCTTTTAGATGAGCCTTTAAACGCCCTAGATAACGCCTTAAAAAACGAAGTGCAACAAGGTTTGCTTGATTTTATCAAGCGTGAGAATTTAAGCGTGTTATTGGTAAGCCATAACCCCAATGAAATAACCAAACTCGCGCAAACTTTCCTCTTTTTAAACAATGGCGTTATTGATCCTAATCAAGAAAATCGGCTTTTTTCAAACCGCTTGTTGATAAAATCTCTCTTTGAAGATGAAAATTATTGCCATTATGAGATCATTCCTCAAACGATCAGTTTGCCCAAAGATTGTCTGAACCCAACTTTTAAGCTTGATTCCAATCAAGGCAAAAAATTTTAGAAATATTTTTTCATTTTTCTCTTAAAACCCTCTTATTTTCAAAAGGAGTTGTTTATCACAACCGCTAAAATCAAGCCCTTTTATTATTAATATCCAATGAAAACAGAGCCAATTTTTTAGTTTTTCAAAAATGCCTCTATTCTTTTGACGCTCTCTGTTTTACCTAAAATAAAAAGCGTTTCTTTAAGGCCTATCCCGCCCCCCTTGCCCAAAAGGGCTAATCTTAAAGGCTGCATGAAGCTACCCGCTTTAATCTTTTCTTCTTCAATGATTTGGTGCATGGCGTTTTCTAGAGCGCTTTCATCGTTGAAATCAGCTTTATCTAACGCCAGTTTAAATTTTTCTAACAAGGGCATGACGAGCGCTTGATTGAGTTTTTTAAAAACCTTTTCTTCATACTCCACAGGAGCGATTAAAACCTCATCTATTTTAAGGGCTAATTCTTTTAGGGTTTGAGATCTTTCTTTGAGGGCGTCCAACAAGCGATCCAATTGAGCGGGGTTTAAATGCGAGAGATCGCTAAAACTAAAAGGCTTTAAAAGTTTTAACAATTCCTGCGTGCTTTGGTTTTTCAAATAATGAGCGTTGAGCCAATTAAGCTTGTGCCAGCTAAAGCAACTGGGCGAAGAATTTAAATCTTTAGGGTCAAAACATTCCAATAATTCTTGCATGCTAAAAATCTCTTTATCTTGATAGCTCCACCCCAAACGCGCTAAAAAATTCACTAAAGCTTCTTTAAGATAGCCCCTTTCTTGATAGTCCATCACATTAGTAGCCCCATGGCGTTTGCTTAATTTTTGCCCTTCTTCGTTCAAAATCATCGGCACATGGAAAAAATTAGGGATTTTAAAATTCAAAGCCTTATAGAGAACGATCTGTTTAGGGGTGTTAGAAAGGTGATCATCGCCTCTAATCACATCAGTAATCCCCATTAAAGCGTCATCAATAGTAACCACAAAATTATAAGTGGGCGTCCCATCGCTCCTAGCGATAATGAAATCGTCTAGTTCGTTAGTGTTCACTCTCACTTCGCCTTTAACCCCATCATTAAAAACAATCACCTCATTTTGGGGGACTTTAATCCTTACGACAGGCTCTATGCCTTTAGGGGGCGTGCCTTTAAAATCACGATAGCGATTGTCATAGCGTGGGGTTTCTTTCCTAGCTTTTTGCTCTTCTCTCAAAGCGTCCAACTCATCTTTGCTCATGTAACAATAATAGGCTTTGTCTTCGTCTAAGAGTTTTTGAATGTATTCTTTATAAATTTCAAAGCGTTTGGATTGGTAGAGGATTTCGCCATCGTATTCTAGCCCCACCCATTTGAAAGCCTCTATAATGGCGTTAGCCGCTTCTATGGAGTTACGACTCAAATCCGTGTCTTCAATGCGTAAAAAAAACTTTCCTTGATTGGATCGTGCAAAAAGATAATTAAAAATGGCTGTCCTTAAGCCTCCTATGTGGAGGTAGCCAGTGGGCGATGGAGCGAAGCGCGTAACGATCAAACTCATTATTCTAACCTTAAAAATAAAATGCTCTTATTGTATTCAAAAATGGCTTAAAAATTGTTTCACTTTTTTCTATTAAAATTAGTGTATCATTGAGATTATTTTTAACAGGATCACCCATGCAATTTCAAAAAACCTTATTTCCTTTATCTTTATCTCTATCTTTATTCTTATCTTTTGGTATCGCTGAAGAAAATGGGGCGTATGCGAGCGTGGGGTTTGAATATTCCATCAGTCATGCCGTTGAGCATAATAACCCCTTTTTAAATCAAGAACGCATCCAAACGATTTCTAACGCTCAAAATCA
>NZ_VEYL01000029.1:0-2684 GCF_006439795.1 Helicobacter pylori | reverse complement strand
GTTACGCAATATTTATTGGGTTGATCATACTCTAGCACCTCCCCCAACTTCCTAAACTCCACCCCCTTAGGCGCTAGAGTTTGGAGTAAGCGCTCTATTTTATGCATTTTGCCCCCTTAAGCTTCTAGCTCTTTAATAATCAGATCAAGGCTGTTTCGTAAAGCGCTTTGTTTTCCACAGATTTGAGAAATCTCACCATTGAGCGCTTTAATGTCAATGGCTTCTTTAGTGTCTTCTTGCTCCACATAGCGGTTTACGGATAGATTGTAATCGTTTTCTTTGATTTGATCAATATTGGCTAGGGCAGAAAAATGCTTGATTATTTTCCTTTCAATATAGGTTTGCAAAATCTTTTCTCGGTTGTGTTCTTTGAGCTTGTTTTTCTTGCCTTCTTTGACAAATTCCTTACTCGCATCAATAAAAAGCGTCGTGTCGTCTTGTTTGTTTTTCTTAAGCACTAAAATACAGGTAGCGATACTCGTTCCAAAAAAGAGGTTGTTTGGTAAAGCGATCACGCAGTCAATGACATTCTCTTTGACTAAATACTCTCTGATTTTTGCTTCAGCGTATCCCCTATAAAGCACCCCGGGAAATTCCACGATCGCAGCCGTGCCGCTATTGGATAAATAAGAAAGCATGTGCATGGTGAAAGCGAGATCGGCGCACTTTTTGGGCGCTAGCACACCGGCCTTGCTAAAACGCTCATCATTGATTAAAATAGGGTTTTTATCGCCCGCCCATTCAATGGAATAAGGAGGGTTGGAAACGATCGCATCAAAAGGCTCATCGTCTTTGTGTTTGTGGTCTAAAAGCGTGTCCCCTAGTGCTATGTGGAATTTAGAGTAATTGATGTCATGCAAAAACATGTTGATTCGGCAAAGGTTGTAAGTGGTCAGGTTGATTTCTTGCCCGAAATACCCTTTTGAAACATTTTTATCGCCTAACACTTTAGAAAATTGTAAGAGTAACGATCCGCTCCCGCAGCACGGATCATAAACTTTATTGACGCTTTCTTGGTTGTGCAGGGTGATTTTAGCGAGCAGTTCGCTCACTTCTTGGGGGGTGAAAAATTCCCCTCCGCTTTTGCCGGCATTGCTCGCATACATGGTCATTAAATATTCATAAGCGTCGCCAAAAACATCAATCCCGCTTTTTTGGTAATCGCCTAATTGCATGCCCCCTATGGCTTGAAGGATTTTAGTCAGTTTTTCAACCCTAGTTTTATGAGAGCTCCCTAATTTATTGCTATTGACATCTAAATCCGCAAACAAGCCTTTGACATTTTCTTCGGATTTAAACCCCAAGCTGGATTTTTCTATTTCGTTAAAAATATTTTGTAAGGTTACATTGAGATCTTCGTTTTTAGGCGCGTTTTTTAGAACATTACAAAATAAAGCACTTGGCGGGATGAAAAAGCCTTTTTCTTCAATCAGGCCTTCTTTTGCGCCTTCAGCTTCCTCATCGCTTAATAAAGCGTAATCAAAATTCGGATCGCGCTTTCGCTCTTCTTTATTGATGTAATGAGTCATGTTTTCTGAAATGTAGCGGTAAAAAAGAATGCCTAAAACATATTGCTTAAAATCCCAACCATCCACTGAACCTCTCAATTCATTAGCCACTTTCCAAATGGTGTTGTGCAATTCGTTGCGCTCTAATGACGCTTGGTTATTGTTTGTCGTTTGGTTGTTTTCCATGATAATAAGCCCCTTTTTTGTGTTTTGATTGGCGGTTTTGTTTGGCGTTGTCAGCCTTTAAAGGTTTCATTATAGCAAAGAATATTATTTTTTTATTCCTTGCGTTTGCTCTGTATTTGTGGGGTAAATAAGCTATAATCCCATTTTTCAAAAGACATTTTTAAAAGGGGTTTGAATGGTATTTGACAGAACAATCAGCGTAAGAGAAAAAAAAGCGGCTAAAACGCTTGGGATTGTGGGGATCGTCTTTTTTATTTTGTTTGGCATCGTGATAAGCGGGGTGGCTTTTCAAAAAGAGTGGGTGCAACAATTGGATTTATTTTTTATAGACTTGATCCGCAACCCTGCCCCCATTCAAGGGAGCGCGTGGCTTTCTTTCGTGTTTTTTAGCACATGGTTTGCGCAAAGCAAGCTCACCACTCCTATAGCCTTACTCATTGGCTTGTGGTTTGGGTTTCAAAAACGCATCGCTTTGGGGGTGTGGTTTTTCTTTAGCATCTTATTAGGTGAATTCACCTTAAAATCCCTTAAACTTTTAGTGGCGCGCCCACGGCCTGTAACCAATGGCGAATTGGTTTTTGCGCATGGCTTTAGCTTCCCTAGCGGGCATGCTTTAGCTTCAGCGCTTTTTTACGGCTCTTTGGCGTTGTTGCTATGCTATTCTAACGCCAACAATCGCATTAAAACGATTGGTGCTATTATTTTACTTTTTTGGATTGTTTTAATGTCGTATGACAGGGTTTATTTAGGGGTGCATTACCCTAGCGATGTTTTAGGAGGGTTTTTATTAGGGATTGCTTGGTCGTGCTGCTCTTTAGCGCTTTATTTGGGGTTTTTGAAACGCCCTTATAATCAATAAAGGCTTTATTTAACCAAACACTGACAACTAAAATTTTTAGAATTCTATTTTTTGATAAAACTCATTCTCTTAAGGGGATAGGGGGTATTTTGCGATAATACCCCCTTAACCCCCTTAAGAAACCCCCTAAC
>NZ_VEYL01000028.1:0-3706 GCF_006439795.1 Helicobacter pylori | reverse complement strand
TTTTTTCGCTTCAATAATCTCGCTTGTGGCTTGTTGCTTTTCTTGCGTGATGTTGTTTAAAGCTTCTTGCTTATTCGTGTTAATTTGCGTTGTAGCGCTTTCTTTAGCTTCGTTAATGTTAGTGATCGCTTGCGTTTGATTGTTGCTTATTTGCGTTGTAGCGTTTTCTTTCGCTTCGTTAATGTTATTTAGTGCTTGCGTTTGGTTGTTGCTTATTTCATTATTGGCGTTCGTTTTAGCAAGTGTGATCGCTTCAAGGCTTTGGGTTTTGTTTTCGGTGATTTGATGGTTAGCGTTATCTCGGGCTTGGTTTAAAAAGATTTGATAGCTCGTTAAAAGCCTTGTAGTGGTTTCTATCAATTGATTTTCTAGCTTTTTAATTTCGCTTTTGATGTTTTCGGTGTTGGCGTTTAAAACGCTCGTTACTTCCTGCTCGTTGCTGTTCATGCTCGTATTGAAATCATTAAAAAAGCTCTCGTATTCTTTCATTTTGTTTTTCAAACTTTCTCCGGCGTTATTAAGCCATTCAATGGAATTTCTCAAACTGCTATCAATCTCGTTGGCGTTTTTGAAAAAATCCAAACTTAAAAGCACCTCTAAAATCCTAACAATCCCTTTAAGGCTTAATTCCACTTGTTCAGTAAAAAGCGTGTTACTATGTAAAGCGTTCTGTAATTGCTTTAAAAGTTCGTTAGTGATTTCTTTCACTTCGGGCTGTTCGGTGAAATCTAGCACGCTATTAGGCAAATTAGGGTAATTCATTTTATTCCTTATTTAATTTTTTTGTGGTAGGATTAGGATTATCAAGGTTTAGGGGATTAGTATCTTTCTCCTTGTAATTTGGTGCTAAAGGCGACTCAATTAGCCCATTCCTTGATTTATCTATTTCATAACTTGTAATAACCCACCTATTATTTAAGGTCTCACCTTTCCAACTATCATTCAAACCTACTCTTTGATTTTTAAATTCAATACTTAAACGCCCTAAACCATCTTTTAATAGTTTTCCATTGCTGATTATGTTTGGTATATTGTTAATTATTTCTAATGCGTATTTTTTAGCTTCTTCTTTACTCATGCCTTTATCTATCGCATCGCTTTCCCTACGACTAAATATATGTTCTAGTCCGTATTTAGAGTTTCCCCAAACTAAATCAATATCCCCTAAACCTTCCTTATAAAACGCTCCTGCTACAAAACCTTTTTTGGTTTCTAATAGCTTGTTAATCGCTCCTAATCCATCACCTTTGAACTCGCTGTAATTGTGTCCCCACTCGCTAGGCGTGTCAAGTTTTTGTTTTTTTATCCCTTTCTCGCTCTCTTTTTGCATGTCTTTAACGGCTTAAGCTAAGCGGTTTAATACGGGATTATTTTCGTTCGGTTCTCTATTCACCATTAAAAGGTAATGCGTGAAGTCGTAAATATCAATATCCTTAAATTCTTTACTATCAGGGTTAAACATGTCTTTTGTAATATCTGCGATCTTAAACTCTTTCAAACCTTTTTTAATGTTATCACTCTTTAACGCTTCAAATAACGCCTTACTGGGATCATCAAACCTCGCAAATCGCGCTATTGCACCTCCTAAAATCTCGCTGATGTCGCTAGTGGCTTGATCGCTCTTTTCAAACATATCTAAAGAACTCGTTTTATAGAATTTCTTGCTCAAATCTTTCAAGCTCTCGCTCGTGCTTACATAATTCTTTAAATTGGCAAAACTGCGATCCATGATATCGCTTAAATAAGCGTTTAAACTCACCTTAGGAAAGTTCATGTCATGGATTAGATTGTGAAAGCTTCCGGCGTTATCTACAAACATTTTTTTCACTTTTTCATAGCTTTTAATGTCGTTAGAAAAAACTTTGTGCCAGCGGTTGAGTAATTCTATCCCTTGCGTTTTGGTTCTTGGCATGTTAAACATAAGCAAGGCTAAATTACTATCTCCTACATTAGGGTGAGTGGCTTTGTCAAAATTCAAATTTTTAGCAACGATATTTTTTAAAGAATAGATACTATCAGCGTCTAATTTGTTTTCTAATTCTTTCAATTTCGCTTCATAGTGGCTTAAAACCGCTATCGCATGATCGCCCTCGCTGTTAAAGCGTCCTTGATTAGATGAAGCCGCTAAATTGTTGATCTCGGTGTTGTTTAGTCGGTTGTGTGGCACTCGCACTAACAGCTCGTCCGGTTTCAAGTCTATGTGATAGTATTCCTTGATCGCTTTCTCGTAAGCAAAACGGCTTTTAGGCGTGAAATTCAGCATGCCTTGGATGCGGTGGTTTCCTGCGATCACTTGCCCGTCGTGTAGAATGATCGGTAAATCTTCAAAACCTCCGCTCCCAAATATCTTTTTAGGGTCAAAATTCTCAGCAATGCTTTTAATCTGCTCTTCGTTCATGTCGGTGCGTTTTTGCGTCCCGCCTGTGGTAAAGCTCGGTTTCAAGTCTTTGGCTTTGACGATCGCATAATCTAAATCGTAAATCTCTCGTTCGTTCAATCTCACTCGGCTTTTAGGTAATTGCTCTTGGGTTTGCGTGGGTATATCTTCTCCTACTTCTATTTTAGTCTGACTTTCAATGTTGCCCGCGTTGCCTCGCTCGTGTTCTAATTTCTTTTTTAAAGCCTCTTTGCGCGCGCTTTCTTGCTCTTTAGCTTTTAAAAATTCCTGTTCGCTTTGCTCTTGCTCTCTTTGTAATTTAGCAAGCTTTTCAGCGTTGACTTGTTCTAAGGGGCTTAAAGGCTCTTACGTTTTAAGCGCGTTTGTGGTAGGATTATTTTCAACGGAGTTTAAAGAATGAATGTCCTTTTCTTTAGTGATTGCTTGCGAGGTCGGAAAATGCGTAGGCTTCTCTGTTGTATCTCGCAATTCATAACTACTTATCACCCAATGATTTTCTAAATCTTTGTTATTCCATGTGTTATTTAAACCTACTCTCTTATTGCCATAATCCACAAACACACGCCCTAAATGATCTGTGCCTTTAGTGCCTTTCTCTAACACTTCAGGGATAGATTTAACGATATTTAAGGCGTATTCTTTAGCTTCTGCTTCACTTAAGCCATCAGCAAGTGCTTGCTGTTCTCTTCGTTCTAATACATGCGCTAACCCATAACCTACGCTCTCTTTAGTCTTTGGCGTTCCCCAAACAAAATCAATCCCTCCTAAATCATCCCTATACGCTGCACCTGCGACTTGTCCGTTTTTCTCTTGTAATAGCTTCTCTAACGCTTCTTTAGGCTTTAGGGCAAACTCTGGGTAGTTCTTGCCAAACTCTTTGAGTGGGGTTGTAGCGTGTTGTAAATCGCTCGCTTTCTTGCTTAGTTCTTCGCTCGCTTGTTTAACGCCGTTGTTAAGCTCTTCAATGATTTTAAGCGTGTTGTTGCTAAATTTAGCGTTTTGAGCGCTTAATTCTAAATTCTTACTAAAATCGCTTATGCTGTGGCTTCTTTCTAGCGCTCTTTGAATGTGGTATTTTAAGGCCTCTCCTGCGGTGGCTTCGTTTAGAGCTTTGGGCAATTTAATCCCTAAAATACGATCAGGCGCGTTGCGGTATAAAGTCCCTAGCGTGAATTTAGTCCATTGGTATTTTAACGCTCCGCTTAAAGTGGTCGCTAAACCTTGGCTTAAGTTCTTGGTGGTGGCTGGCTTTAGGCTTTCTGCGATCTTAGCATCATTCTTAAAAAGCTTATGAAAACCGCTCGCTAT
>NZ_VEYL01000027.1:0-3795 GCF_006439795.1 Helicobacter pylori | reverse complement strand
AATCCCCACGATCAACACAAGCTACTATTCTTTCATGGGCGCTAAACTAGAATACAGAAGGATGTATAGCCTTTTCCTCAATTATGTGTTTGCTTACTAGGTGGCGCAAACTCTCTTTTTAAGGGGGCTTGTTTAAAAACGCTTAAAAGCATTTTTAAAATTAAACAGTAAAGAGCCTAGATAATCTCTTGCAACCGCTCTCAAGCGATAAAATTAAAGTGATCAAAACCCTATTTTTTAAAATTAAAGAAAATTTTTTTTAAAGATTATCACTCTTTTTTGATAAAGTAATATTTTAGAATTTAGGGAGTTTTTTATGGAAGAATCAACAGCGTTTATTTTGGCTCTTGTGGGGCTATTTACTGGCATTACCGCCGGGTTTTTTGGTATTGGTGGGGGGGAGATTGTCGTCCCTAGCGCGATTTTTGCCCATTTTAGTTATAGCCATGCGGTGGGTATTTCGCTCATGCAAATGCTTTTTTCTTCAGTGGTCGGCTCTATCATCAATTACAAAAAGGGCTTATTGGATTTGAGAGAAGGCTCATTTGCCGCGCTTGGAGGACTAATGGGGGCGATTTTAGGGAGCTTTATTTTAAAAATCATTGACGATAAAATTTTAATGGGCGTGTTTGTGGTGGTGGTGTGCTACACCTTTATCAAATACGCTTTTTCTAGCAACAAGAAGCCCGAGCATTTTGAAGAAATGCATTTTGATTTGCATGCGAATAACAAAACGCCCGAAAAAAAGCGCACAATCCCTTTTGTGTCTATGGATAGAACGCATGGGGTTTTGATGCTCGCCGGTTTTGTTACCGGCATCTTTTCTATCCCGCTAGGCATGGGTGGGGGGATTTTAATGGTGCCGTTTTTGGGCTATTTTTTGAAATACGATTCTAAAAAAATCGTGCCTTTGGGGCTATTTTTTGTGGTGTTCGCTTCTTTGTCTGGGGTCATCTCTCTTTATAACGGGAAGGTTCTTGATGATATAAGCGTTCAAGCGGGGGTGATTACCGGTATTGGAGCGTTTTTAGGGGTGGGCATTGGCATCAAGCTCATTGCTTTGGCTAATGAAAAGGTGCATAAAATCCTGTTGCTCCTCATTTATGCTTTAAGCATTTTAGCGACTTTACACAAGCTCATTATGGGGTAAAAAATGCTCAAGGGCATTTTTAAAATTAATACCAAAAAGCTTTCTAAGAGCAAGCGATAATCTCTTAAAAAGACTTCTTTAGGGTTAGGGGAAATTCGTTGGAGGTTGTAATGGAATAAACCCCCTACCCCCTTAAAAAATGAGTTTGAAACAAAAAATAAAATTAAAAACCCTATTTTTAAAAAAGTAAAAAGTTTTAATTATCCTTATTTGATGAGAACAAAAACTTAAAACTTAAAAAAGAATGTCTTCAAAGTAAGGGTCATTAAAAAATGAGTTATTTAAGACGGTTTTTAGCGTTTTTTAAGACAACCCAAACGCTTAAACCCCCTATTTTAACCCCCCTTAGGGGGCTTAGTCATTACCCCTTAATGCGACTTTTTATCATTGATGTATTTTTTCAATTCACCCCTTTTGATATAAGGGATAAACTCGCCATAGCCCTCTTTTTCCATGTCTTTTAAGGGGATAAACCTTAAAGCCGCACTGTTGATGCAATACCTTAAGCCCCCTAATTCTTTAGGCCCATCGTTAAACACATGCCCTAAATGCGCCTTACCAATACGGCTCAACACTTCAATGCGTTTCCTATTAAGGCTCTCATCATCTTCGTATTTCACCACATCTTTATTGATAGGCTTAGAAAAACTTGGCCACCCGCAACCGGAGTCGTATTTATCCGCTGAAGAAAATAACGGCTCGCCTGTGGTAATATCCACATAAATGCCCTCTTCTTCTTTGTTGTAATACTCATTTTCAAAAGGTTTCTCAGTGTGTTTGTTTTGCGTCACTTCATACTGGAGTTTGGTGAGTTTTTTCTTTAAAACTTCATCGCTGGGTTTGATGTATTTATCATCATCCACAATCACTTCATCCGCCTTTTTCAAATCAATATGGCAATAACCACCAGGATTTTTCTTCAAATAATCTTGGTGATACTCTTCAGCCCTCACATAATTTTTTAAAGGCTCTACCTCAATGGCGATTTTGCCTTTCACTTCTTTTTGCAACGCTTTTAAGGCGTGATCTATCACTTCTTTATCTGCGCTATTGGTATAATAAATCCCTGTGCGATACTGCCTGCCCACATCATTACCCTGCTTATTCACGCTCACCGGATCAATCACCTTAAAATAGTAACGCAACAACTTGTCCAAACTGATTTTTTTAGGATCATAAACCACTTTCACGCTTTCAGCATGATCACTCTCATGCAATTTTTCATAATTCGTGCTTGAAGTCTTGCCGTTAGCGTAACCAGAGCTTGCGTCTATGACGCCATAAATCCTCTCCATATACGCCTCTAGCCCCCAAAAGCACCCCCCAGCCAAGTAAATCACTCTTTCATCGGTTTTTTGGTTTTTAGCCCCTATGTTTTCATTCGCTTGCATAATTGCTCCTATCGCTAAAAAAAGATAAAAACTTTTCAAGTAAGATAATACTTTCATTGAATAACCTTTGTTTTAATTTTAATGGTGTCTGCCATTATAACTAAAAAAAATGGTAATTGTTCTTTAAATTGAGTTTAAATTTCAATAAGGTTCTGTTCTATTAGGTAACAAAAGTTAAAATCACATCCATTCAACAATCTTACCCACCGCATTGGCTTCATAGCATTTGATAGAGGTTTTTTGACTGGGTTTTTTAGGCAAAATGGCTTTTAAAAAGCCGTAATTTTCCATTTCTTTCAATCTAGCGTTCAAATTGGGGGCTTCTAAAATCCTACCATTCAAACTCACTTCGCCTAAAAACGCCGTTTTATTGTCAATTTTTCTGTTTTTAAAGCTTGAAAGGATACTGGCAATGACCGCTAAATCGCAAGCCGGCTCGCCAATCTTAATCCCTCCGCTCACATTAATGAACACATCATGGCGGTTTAAGGGGATTTCTAGCTTTTTTTCTAATAAAGCGATGAGCATGTTAAGGCGGTTGGTGTCAAACCCGTTCGCTAATCGTTTGGGCGCCCCGAAACTGCATTCACTCACCAACGCCTGAATCTCTAAAATCAACGCCCTTGAGCCTTCTAAAGTGATGGTAATGGCACTCCCTTCCATAGGCTCTTCTTTAGAAAAAAACAAGCTTGAAGCTTCTTTAGCGCTCACCAAACCCTGCTCTTTCATTTCAAACAAGCCGATTTCACTCGTAGGGCCAAAGCGGTTTTTAAAACTCCTTAAAATCCTTAATTCCCTACTGGGATCGCCCTCAAAATACAGCACGCTATCCACCATATGCTCTAGCACTCTAGGCCCTGCAATGCTCCCTTCTTTAGTGATATGACCGATGATAAAAATAGCAATATCTCTTGTTTTGGCTAAACGCATGAGCTCAAAAGTGATCTCTCGCACTTGCGAAATAGAGCCGGGTGCTGAAGAAATCTCTGGCGAATAAAGCGTTTGGATAGAATCAATCACGCAAGCAAAATAATTTTCGCTTTCAATATTCGCCTTAATCACAGGCCAATTGATTTCATTGAGCAGATACAATTCTTTTTCTATGCAATCCAATCTAGTGGCGCGCATTTTAATCTGGCTCAAGCTCTCTTCCCCGCTCACATACAAAACCTTTTGCTGGTTTTTGGCTAAGCCAGAAGCCACTTTTAAAAGCAGAGTGGATTTCCCCACCCCAGGACTCCCCCCCACCAAATC
>NZ_VEYL01000026.1:0-4129 GCF_006439795.1 Helicobacter pylori | reverse complement strand
TTGAATGATTGAATGATTGAATGATTGAATGATTGAATGATTGAATGATTGAATGATTGAATGATTGAATGAATGCCATTTCTACCCCTTTTTTGAAAAAAAGATGACCTAGGGTATTGTATCTAGCGGTATTTAATCAATGGTTAATGATGCGTATTTATTTTTTAATGATGATGCGTTTGATTTTATTTAACGATGTGTTTGATTTAATTTAATGATGTGCTTAATCTTAAAGCTTTATTCTCTACCCCCTTTTCCAATCGCTCCCCCATCATTTCCAACCGCTTTTATCCATTTCTTTCAAACTCTCAAATTTCTTTCACATTCCAAAAACTTTAAGCAAACTTTAAGCATTGCATGTCTATAATTACATTTCGTTTTTAAAGACAAGCTTTAAAAAGTTCTTTAATTTGAAACCACTCAAGCAAGTTATAAAAGCTAAAAGCTTTAAATATAAAAATATAAAAGCCCACTAGCTGATAAAACTTGAGCGTTATAAAAAGATTAGGGATCAAGCATTTTTAGTCTTCTTAAAGGGTTTAACATTAAGAGTGATTATAGCAAGTTTTTGAAGAAAAACGAAGTTATTTGATTTAACATTGTTAATAGCCTATGTAAAAGTAAAGTAAAACTACAATAACTCTGTCTTATATTCATTAAGGCAGTGGTAGCGCTGAAGAATATTCGTGCAATTGTCGTTATTCATTATAAAAGGGTGGGTTTTAAAGGATATTTTAAAATTTAAAACAAGCTTTTAAGAGCAGATGGCGGATGCCTTGCCAAAGAGAGGCGATGAAGGACGTACTAGACTGCGATAAGCTATGCGGAGCTGTCAAGGAGCTTTGATGCGTAGATGTCCGAATGGGGCAACCCAACTAATAGAGATGTTAGTTACTCTTTAAATAGAGAGCGAACCTAGTGAAGTGAAACATCTCAGTAACTAGAGGAAAAGAAATCAACGAGATTCCCTAAGTAGTGGCGAGCGAACGGGGAAGAGGGCAAACCGAGTGCTTGCATTCGGGGTTGAGGACTGCAACATCCAAGAGAACGCTTTAGCAGAGTTACCTGGAAAGGTAAGCCATAGAAAGTGATAGCCTTGTATGCGACAAGGCGTTCTTAGGTAGCAGTATCCAGAGTAGGCCAGGACACGAGAAATCCAGGTTGAAGCCGGGGAGACCACTCTCCAACCCTAAATACTACTCTTTGAGCGATAGCGAACAAGTACCGTGAGGGAAAGGTGAAAAGAACCGCAGTGAGCGGAGTGAAATAGAACCTGAAACCATCTGCTTACAATCATTCAGAGCCCTATGATTTATCAGGGTGATGGACTGCCTTTTGCATAATGATCCTGCGAGTTGTGGTATCTGGCAAGGTTAAGCGAATGCGAAGCCGTAGCGAAAGCGAGTCTTAATAGGGCGAACAAGTCAGATGCTGCAGACCCGAAGCTAAGTGATCTATCCATGGCCAAGTTGAAACGCGTGTAATAGCGCGTGGAGGACTGAACTCGTACCCATTGAAACGGGTTGGGATGAGCTGTGGATAGGGGTGAAAGGCCAAACAAACTTAGTGATAGCTGGTTCTCTTCGAAATATATTTAGGTATAGCCTCAAGTGATAATAAAAGGGGGTAGAGCCCTGATTGGGCTAGGGCTGCTCGCCGCGGTACCAAACCCTATCAAACTTCGAATACCTTTTATCGTATCTTGGGAGTCAGGCGGTGGGTGATAAAATCAATCGTCAAAAGGGGAACAACCCAGACTACCAAATAAGGTCCCTAAGTTCTATTCTGAGTGGAAAAAGATGTGTGGCTACTCAAACAACCAGGAGGTTGGCTTAGAAGCAGCCATCCTTTAAAGAAAGCGTAACAGCTCACTGGTCTAGTGGTCATGCGCTGAAAATATAACGGGGCTAAGATAGACACCGAATTTGTAGATTGTGTTTAACACAGTGGTAGAAGAGCGTTCATACCAGCGTTGAAGGTATACCGGTAAGGAGTGCTGGAGCGGTATGAAGTGAGCATGCAGGAATGAGTAACGATAAGATATATGAGAATTGTATCCGCCGTAAATCTAAGGTTTCCTACGCGATGGTCGTCATCGTAGGGTTAGTCGGGTCCTAAGCCGAGTCCGAAAGGGGTAGGTGATGGCAAATTGGTTAATATTCCAATACCGACTATGGAGCGTGATGGGGGGACGCATAGGGTTAAGCGAGCTAGCTGATGGAAGTGCTAGTCTAAGGGCGTAGATTGGAGGGAAGGCAAATCCACCTCTGTATTTGAAACCCAAACAGGCTCTTTGAGTCCTTTTAGGACAAAGGGAGAATCGCTGATACCGTCGTGCCAAGAAAAGCCTCTAAGCATATCCATAGTCGTCCGTACCGCAAACCGACACAGGTAGATGAGATGAGTATTCTAAGGCGCGTGAAAGAACTCTGGTTAAGGAACTCTGCAAACTAGCACCGTAAGTTCGCGATAAGGTGTGCCGCAGCAATGCGGTCTCAGCAAAGAGTCCCTCCCGACTGTTTACCAAAAACACAGCACTTTGCCAACTCGTAAGAGGAAGTATAAGGTGTGACGCCTGCCCGGTGCTCGAAGGTTAAGAGGATGCGTCAGTCGCAAGATGAAGCGTTGAATTGAAGCCCGAGTAAACGGCGGCCGTAACTATAACGGTCCTAAGGTAGCGAAATTCCTTGTCGGTTAAATACCGACCTGCATGAATGGCGTAACGAGATGGGAGCTGTCTCAACCAGAGATTCAGTGAAATTGTAGTGGAGGTGAAAATTCCTCCTACCCGCGGCAAGACGGAAAGACCCCGTGGACCTTTACTACAACTTAGCACTGCTAATGGGAATATCATGCGCAGGATAGGTGGGAGGCTTTGAAGTAAGGGCTTTGGCTCTTATGGAGCCATCCTTGAGATACCACCCTTGATGTTTCTGTTAGCTAACTGGCCTGTGTTATCCACAGGCAGGACAATGCTTGGTGGGTAGTTTGACTGGGGCGGTCGCCTCCTAAAAAGTAACGGAGGCTTGCAAAGGTTGGCTCATTGCGGTTGGAAATCGCAAGTTGAGTGTAATGGCACAAGCCAGCCTGACTGTAAGACATACAAGTCAAGCAGAGACGAAAGTCGGTCATAGTGATCCGGTGGTTCTGTGTGGAAGGGCCATCGCTCAAAGGATAAAAGGTACCCCGGGGATAACAGGCTGATCTCCCCCAAGAGCTCACATCGACGGGGAGGTTTGGCACCTCGATGTCGGCTCATCGCATCCTGGGGCTGGAGCAGGTCCCAAGGGTATGGCTGTTCGCCATTTAAAGCGGTACGCGAGCTGGGTTCAGAACGTCGTGAGACAGTTCGGTCCCTATCTGCCGTGGGCGTAGGAAAGTTGAGGAGAGCTGTCCCTAGTACGAGAGGACCGGGATGGACGTGTCACTGGTGCACCAGTTGTTCTGCCAAGAGCATCGCTGGGTAGCTACACACGGATGTGATAACTGCTGAAAGCATCTAAGCAGGAAGCCAACTCCAAGATGAACTTTCCCTGAAGCTCGCACAAAGACTATGTGCTTGATAGGGTAGATGTGTAAGCGCAGCAATGCGTTTAGCTGACTACTACTAATAGAGCGTTTGGCTTGTTTTTTGCTTTTTGATAAGATAACGGCAATAAGCGCGAATGAGTTACCACTGCCTTACTGAGTGTAAGAGAGTTGGAGTTTTATGAAGACTTTTATAGGGTTAAACTTTAATGAGGAATGAGAGACTATCCATTCTTTTTAAAGTTAAGGGCTATTAACTATCTTCTTTGTTAAAAACAGCTCCCTATAAAGAGAAAGGGGAGTTAAGGGTAAATGCGTTTTTATCTTTAGCTCCCTTTTCCTTGTGCCTTTAGAGAAGAGGAACTACCCAGTTAACCATTCCGAACCTGGAAGTCAAGCTCTTCATCGCTGATAATACTGCTCTTTCCAAGAGTGGGAATGTAGGTCGGTGCAGGGATAGGGAAATGTTTTTTTAGTCTTGCTTTTTATTTGATTTCATTATTGATTATATTTTAGTGCTTTATTTTTCTGTTGCTTTTTTCATTTCTTTTATTTTTAGTTGTTTTGGTTTGTGGTTTATTGTTTTGTTGTTTTATTGTTT
>NZ_VEYL01000025.1:0-9010 GCF_006439795.1 Helicobacter pylori | reverse complement strand
CCCTCCGCCTTTGTTAGTGAATTCAAAAGGAGCGTTTAAGATCGCATCGCCCCAAGATTGGGAGTCTAAGACAGCGATCATGTTCAACATTAAATTAGTGAATTCTTCTGCGGTTTGTGGGGTGAAATTTTGCCAACAATCATTTTTCGTATTACCATTATTATTGTAAGGACAAGTGTTGAAATTGCTTGGATTTTCATTACTATATTTCATTATAAGATTTGTTTTAATGTTATTGAGCGTTTCAAACACCCTTTGCGTGTTAGCGTCAGAAATAGAAGTGCTAGTGGCTTCAAATTTTGGAAGAAAGAAAGTATAGGGGCCAATTTTATCAAACGCCTCTTTTAGACTATCAAATGCTTCTCTAGGTAAAACAATCTTAGAGTGTTTGGGGATAGTCTCTATCACGCCCAAATCAATCACATTGCCTTGAGCGTCTTTAAAACTAAGCTTCACATTGCTTAAATTATAAGGCAAGAAATTTTCTATAGTTATTTGACCATTATACATCACTCTAATGGGGGATAAAGATGAGAATTTCAATTTTGAAATCGCTTCGGCATTGGTGAACAAATTAGCCGCTCTTTTTAAAATCGTGTCTGTGGGTAAATAATTATAAGTCGCATAAGTGTTTTTTGTGGTGGTGTGTCTTTTTTCTTGCGTTTGCGCGCCTTCTAACAGCCCGGTTTCAAACCCGGCTTCTATGAAAAAGCCATTTTTCTCGTTCGCTTCTAAAGTGCTGAATAATAAAAGTGGGATGAATAGTTTTCTCATGGTTATCTCTTTTTAATTTATAGTGTTTTCATTATACAATTTAAGGGGGTTGTTTGTTTATTTTTCACAATTTAAAGCTTTTACAAGGGATTAGTGTTTCATATTGAAACAAAGTTTTAACAACGAGTGTTTGTTTTATAGTTTATTTATCATTAATTAGGCTGTGTTAATCAAAGTTTGATAGGTAAAAGGCGTGTGTCAAATGGATGTGCCAATCAAGACAGGATCTTTTCCATAAAAAGAGTAGGGAAAATCAAAGTCTCTTCGCCCAACTCCACCACACAATCCTCTTCTTTGATGCGCACAAAACCCAGCTTTTGATAGAGGTTGCATGCCTTGATTTGACTCTTGCTCACATGCAGAGAGATTTTAGTATAGCCTTTGATTAAAGCGTATCGCTCCACGCTCTCATAGAGTTTTTGACCCAGTCCTTGGGATTGATAAGCGGTATTTATGTGGAATTTACACAGCTCTGCTTCTGTTTGATTGATATGATTAAGCCCACAGATCCCAATGAGCTTGTTACCCTCTCTCATTTCAAAAAATTCCCCGCCATGCTCGTGCAATTTTTGAACGAACCCGCTAATATTGGGCAAAAGATCCAAGCGTTGGATAAACCCTAAAGGGTTATCAGCGATGCGCTCAGCGTAAAACTCTTCTAATTCAGTGGGGTATTTGGGCGAAAAAACATTGATGGTCATGATTTCCTAACTTTAGAGGTAAAATAATCCTTTAATGGTATATGATAACAATTTTTATCTTAAAATAATAACGCCTTGTATGATATGATGAATTTAAAACCCTTTCTTATTATCCCACAAGCGGATATGGAGCCTATCGCTCAGCCTGAAACCATGCTTTATGGCTAGGGGGGCTAGGGTTTTTAGATTTTTGTCTAGTTCGTTGTTGTTTGTGCCTAAGGGCATTAAAAAGATTTCATTATTTTTTAAGGAGAGTTGTTTCAAAAGGCTTTGAATTTCTGTAATAGATTGGGCGGCGTTTTGACTCTCCAATACAAATTTAAAATGCGCGCTTTTAGCGTTATTTAAGATATTTTGTAAGGCTTTGAGGTTGATCCGCTTGCTTTCTTCCTCCAAAGAAAAAGAGAGTTTGACGCTTAGAGTGAAATGCAATTCTTTTAAAATAGGGCTAAATTCAAAAAAAATAGAGCCATTGCTCTCTACACATAAAGGGATTTTTTGGCGATAAAAATGCTCTAAAACGCTGATTAAAATAGGGTTATTAAAATACAAACTTGGCTCCCCGCCTGTGAGAATGAAATCAAAATCCTTATAATTAGGGGCTAAATCCTCTAATCGTTCAATCAAGGGCTTAGGCTCATTGTAATAATCCCAAGATGTTTTGAATTTGGGATGCACCGCATACAAACTATCGCAACCTGTTAGGATTTCATCATTGAATGGGGTTTTACAATTAAAGCCCTTGCATGAAAGGTTACACCCCCCTAAGCGCAAAAAAAGACTGGGCTTGCCTATGTTTTTTCCTTCACCTTGTAAGGAAAAAAAGCTCTCAACGACCGGGAGTTTCATGGGATTTGGTGTAAGGGCTTAGCATGAAAAAAGCATTGTTTTTCATCGCTGATGATTTTATTGAAAAAGTCCTTATCATGCCACAAACTTTGAATGCCTTGCGAAAATGAAACGCAATTTGGATGCACTAAAGATTTAAAATGAGGGTTTTCTAAATCGTTTAAAAAGCTTTCAGCGTAGCCGTTTTTAGTCTCATGCACGCGCACGCTAGAGATTTTTAACTCCCCTTCATTATTAGAAAAAACGCTTTTTTGTAAAATGCGTGAAAGGTAGTATAAAAACATGAGGGCGTAACTTTCCGCGCTCAAATTAAACGAGCATTTCACATAACGAACGCAATGATTTTCTATAAAACGCTGGAACTCAACGCTTTCTTTATCCCAAAAATGATGGGCATGATCAAACGACTCAATGAAAACTTGCATCTCTTGTTGCATCAATCCAAAATCTAGCGCCATGTTCGCGCTGTCTAGGCGGTCGGTCTCAATAAAAACCTCCACTTCATAATTATGCCCATGGATATTTTGAGCGCATTTTACAGAAGAACAATTGCGCACCACATGGCTAGCGCAAAATTTATACAATCGCCTGATAACCATTTCATTCTCTATAACATGGCTGATAAAGGGGCAGTCTTAAATTGTAGTAGTAGTGTTCAGGGCGGTTAAAATCAATGCGTTTGATCGTGCTTTTAATCAAATCCCTATAAAGCATCTGATAGCCGCAAGTCCTCCCGCTCACGCTCCCATCCACATATAAAACCCGTTTTTGCAACACCACATCATACCAATCCAAAATAAAATGCGAATTAGCGCTCATTAAAATTTGCTCGCTAAAGCCATTGATAGCGTAATAATCCGTAGGGGTTTGGGAGCAATAAAACTGCCCCCCAAGAAAATAACAAGGCTTATTGACTTGATCAATCAGTTGGTAATTGTATTGGTAGAATGGCACAGCCGAGACATTACGGACAATGCGCGCATAGATCACATTTTTGGCTTTATCTAGCGGGAATTCCGCTTGCGTGAAGACATTGTAAAAGCCTAATTTTTGCAATTCATAAACGATCACATTGATATAATAAGAAGTCATCGCATCGCTTCTGTCATAAGCCACCACGATAGTGGAATTATAGTTGAACAAATAATCCCCTGTAACTTCTGAATAATACCCCATGTGCAAGCGGTGTTGGCATGCGCTAAAGAAAAAAAACACCCCAACAATTAGCCCTAAAAAAGCCAAGCGGTGATTTTTACTCACTTTAACATTCCCTCATGCCAAGATTCCAAGCTTTTTAGATCATCATAACTGGTTAAATCTAAATTTAAAGGCGTGATAGAGGCATGGTTTGAAGCAATAGCGTCAAAATCAGAGAGTCTGTCTTCATTTTCGCGCTTTTGCCATTCTAAAGGGTGTAGCCCTAGCCAAAAATAGCTTTCATTTTTGGGGTCTGTTCGTTTATGCACTTCTTTTTTATACAGCCTATAGCCCTTAGGGGTGATGCGTTCGCCCTTATATTCTTGTAAGGAGCAATTAGGGACATTCACATTCAGGAGTTTGCGCCCCTTTAAAGGGTAGCCTTTGGTGAAAATGTTTTGGACTAAATCCTGGATAATCTTTTGAGCTAGATCAAAACTTAAGGGAGTGTTTTTATTTTTGTTAGAAAGGATTTGAGAAATCGCAATGGAAGGCACACCTTGGATCGTGCCTTCAATCGCTCCGGCTACCGTTCCCGAATAAATCGTGTCTTCGCCCATGTTAGATCCAAGATTGATCCCTGAAATCACCAAATCAAAACAAACATGCTTAAAAAGCTCATTGATCGCCAGATACACGCAATCGCTTGGCGTGCCATCATCAATCCTGTAATGCCTGCCTTCTTTGCCCTTAATTTTCTCCGCTCTTAAAGGCGCGGTGATCGTGATGCATTGCGAGCATGCGCTTTTTTCATGCTTGGGGGCGACCACATAAATTTCTGCCATTTCTTCTAAAGCTTGTTCTAAAGCTTTAATGCCTTTTGCATGGTAGCCATCATCATTGGTGAGTAGAATTTTTTTCATGTCTTGCCTTTAAATAGAGTGTTCAATAATGCGTTTAAATTTTCTTGTAATAAAGGATAAGCGGGTTTTAGTAGATTTAAATCGTTTAAAACTTCTGTTTTTAAAGTTTGGGCGTAATCGCTTGCCTTTTTTAGCCCCAATAAATTCACAAAGCTGTTTTTAGCGCTGTCTAAATGAGTGGTTTTACCGCTTTCTTCTTCATCTTGCGTAATGTCTATAATATCATCTAGCACTTGAAAACAAAGACCCATTTTTAACCCAAAAGCTTGAAGCCATTTAAAAAGCTCTTCATCTTTAATACCGCTCGCAACAAGCCCCATAATCAAGCTTGCACTAATCAATTTAGCGGTTTTATGCTCGTGTAAGAAAGTGAGCTGTTCTAAATTTAAGGGCGTGTTTTCAAAATAGCAATCCAAAGCCTGCCCTAAGATCATGCCTTTAATCCCCCCATTAGCGCTTAAGATCTTGACTAATTCCACAATAATATGGCTTTCTAATAAAGCGTTTGAAAGCAATTCAAAAGAGTAAGTGTTGAGCGCATCGCCGATTAAAACGGCTGTGGTTTCATCGTATTTAGCGTGTAAAGTGGGGTGGTTTCTCCTTAAAGCGGCGTTATCCATGCATGGCAAATCGTCATGGATGAGCGAATAAGTGTGCAAGCATTCAATGCTTAAAGCGATTTTAAAATATTCTGTTTGTTGGTTAGAATAATCTTTTTGACCCACTAACGCACAAAGCACGGCTAAAAAAAGCTTAGGGCGGAACCTTTTGCCTCCATTAAGCACCATTTCAAAAAAGGCTTTTTCCAAATAAGGGTGGAAGCTTTCAAGGTGTAAATGATGGTTTTTTAAAAAGCTTTCAAAACGCTCGCACTCATTATAATAAAAGGATAAATTAGGGTTACTCATGTATAGAATTATAACCTAAGATTTTAAGAGTTGCATAAATTCAGCTCTGGTTTTAGGGTCTTTTTTAAAGAGGCCTCTTAACACGCTTGTTTTAATGATCGCATTTTGCTTTTGCACCCCTTGCATGCTCATGCACAAATGCTTGGCTTCACAAACCACGATCACGCCCCTTGGCTCTATGATTTCATCAAAAGTTTCTGCAATTTGAGTGGTCAGCCTTTCTTGGATTTGCAAGCGTTTGCTATAAATTTCAATGAGTTTAGCGATCGCGCTAATGCCGATAATCTTTTCTTTAGGAATATACCCTAAGCTAATATTCCCAAAAAAAGGGAGTAAATGGTGCTCGCAAGTGGAGTAAAACTCAATGTTTTGAGCCACGATCATCTCATCGCAAACGCCTTGAAAATACGCGCTTTTTAAAGCCACTTTAGGATCTTCTTTATAGCCTTTATACAAGAATTTCCATAATTCTTGAACCCTTTTAGGCGTCTCTTTCAAGCCTTCTCTGTTCTTGTCTTCGCCGATATTTTCAAAAAATTGGTTGAAAAAATTTTCCATTTAAAAAACGTGCCTTGATAAAGATTGGATACGATTTTTAATGCTAGGGTGGGTGCTAAACATTTCAGCGTTAAAAAGATAAGCCGCTGATCGGGTGGAGTTCTGATCTATGCCCTTGTAATCGTTGTTCGCATAGTCGTTAGAAATTTTTTGTAAGGCTCTGATCATAGGCTTATTGTCATGCATTAAAAACGCTGCCCCGCTATCGGCCATGTATTCTCGTGTGCGACTCAAATACATTTGCAAAATAAGCGTTAAAAAAGGCAAGATGATCTGTAAAGCCAATAAAATCATTCGGGCTAAATTCGCCCCACTATTCTTGCGATTCCCCATGAAAAAATACACGCTAAAATTAGCCACTAATAGCATGATATTGCTTAAAATCCCCACGCACATGGTCAAGCGGATGTCGTTGTGCCTGATGTGGCTGAGTTCATGAGCGATCACGGCTTTCAATTCATCTTTATCTAACCTTTCTATTAAAGCACTTGTAAGAGCGATAAGAGAATTAGATTCATCCCACCCGCTCGCAAAAGCGTTCATGTAAGGAGCGTTAATGATATAAAGCTTAGGCTCAAAATGAAGCTTAGCCTCTTCTAAAAGTTCTAACAAAAGGCGATGGATTTGATTTTCTTTAGAGCTTAAAACCTTGCTTGTGTCAATAAGCTTGTATCCATCACCGCTTAACATGATAGAGCTAAAATTTTGGATACAAACAACAATAACGACAAAAGCCGCTAAAAACATGATCAAAGTGATCGTAGGAAAAATTTGAAAAGTCATGAGTTTAAAAAGGGCTATGCCTAAATCATTAGCGTTGATTCTAATGACATCCACCAACAACCCGATAAAGGCAAAAATCACGCAATAAGTGGTTAAAACCGCGTTCGTTTTGATTCTGTTTTGCGCGATAATCTTTTCAAAATTCGTCATTATTTTCTCCTTTCTCATGCTTGATTTCTTTGAGCAACGCGCTCGCATAACTCCCTTTAGGCAAGTAAAATCCCAATTCAAATTGTGCTTTTTCTTTCACGTATTGAGAAGTTACATTTTCTGCAAACACCCAAAAAAACCGCCTAGAGCCTAGCGTTTTAGCATGGCTATTTAAAAGATTATGCTGGAATTCTTTTTCAATTTCAAAACTCAAATTTTTTGCATAAAGAGCTTTTTTGCCATCTAGTAACCCCGTAGGCACAGCTTCTTTTTTCAAAAACCTTTCGCTTTCTTTTTCTAATTCTAAAGCGTCAAAAAACTTCCCATAAGGGTAATGACACATCACATCGCCTTCTAAGATTTTAAAGGGGTGGGCTTGGTTTTTAAGGGCTTTTAGGGCGTTTGAATTAACGCTTAAATTTTTTTGTTTAAAAAATTCTAAATTTTCTTTGACGCTAAAATCGCTAATGATTTTACTGATTTCTAATCGTTTGCTTAAAAGCGAATTAAACAAATAACTTTGATAGCTTGAAATTAAAAAAGCGTTTAATTTTTGATGGGCGAATTTCGTTTTATTTTGTAAGATTTTTAACCCTTCTTTATGGTTGTCATTGAACTTCCCAAAGCGTTGCGAGCCAAAATAATTAGGCATGCCAAACTGTGCGATTTGTTCTAAAACCTGCTTTGTTTTTTGAGCGTTTAGGGGGGTCATTTTTTTAAAGCGCATAAAAAAGCGATTCCCCTTTAAATGCCCTAATTTGATTTTATTATGATGGTAATTCAAAGACAGGATTTTGAGGTTTCTTTCTTGAAAGTTGCTCGTATTTTTTTCTAATAAAGGGGCGTATTTTTTAGGGAGTGAGATGAATTGAGTCGTCAGCGCGTTTTTATCTTTCAAGCCCGCATAACCCAATTCGGCGATTTTTACCCCTAAAATTTGAGAAAAAATTTGAAGCATTTCTAAAGTGCTTAAACCGCTTTTCCTCACTTGAATAACGGCATGTTCGCCTGTGTTACTGAATTCATACAAAGGCACTTCATGCACGCAAAAATCCCTAGCGCTAGAATTGAAATGAAAATCAATGCTCGCATGGTTATAAGCATGCAATAGGGGCATAAAATGTAAATTCATGCTTTGATCCTTGAATTAAACGCCCTTGAGAGCGAAACTGAGTCAATGTTCTCAAAATTCACTCCAGTAGGCACGCCTTGAGCGATTTTAGTGAAAGTGAGATGGAATTGTTGTAATTTATCTTCAATATAAAGCATTAAAGAATCATTAGCCAAAGTGGGGGGGAAAGCAAAAATGATTTCTTTAATATTTTCTCCAACTAGGCGTTTTTCTAGGGCGTTAAAATCCACTTCTTCTATAGAATTTAACACATAATAGCGCCCTAAAAAGTCCTTTAAATCTTCTAAAATAAACACATCTCTTGGGTGTAAAACCATGCAAAGCTGAGAATTTTGCCGGCTCTCATCAGAGCAAATCTCACAAACCTCACTCTCGCTGAGCGCGTTACAAGATGCGCATGTTTTAAGGTTTTCTAGGGCGTTTTCTAAAGCGTGCGTGATTTTTAGCGCCAGATAGGGGTTTTCCAAACCCAAATGATACGCTATTTTAAAGGCGGACTTTTTACCCACATTGGGGATTTTTTCTAAACAATCCACTAAATTTAAAAAGTGGTTCAAGCTGTTTTTATAAGTATTCATTCTGTTAGTATATCAAACTTAACTTGACTTGAAAGAGATTAAAAGGGCTTTTATTGTTTTTATTTTTATCGTTTTTTAAAAGAGGGTTTAAGATGAAAAGCACTATAATACGCTATCTCAATTTTAAGGAATAACATGCCGTTTATCAATATCAAACTTGTGCCAGAAAATGGAGGGCCAACAAACGAGCAAAAACAGCAATTGATTGAAGGGGTTTCAGATTTGATGGTGAAGGTGTTAAACAAAAATAAGGCTTCTATTGTGGTCATTATAGATGAGGTTGATTCTAATAATTATGGTCTTGGGGGCGAGAGTATTCATCATTTGAGGCAAAAAAACTAAAGAGTTTTTAAAATTCAAAGATTGCGATACGCTTTTAGGGGGTGCTTGTTTCCCCCCTAAAAACTATAAACATAACTCACATTAAACGCCACAAGGCGTTTGAAAAAGAGGGAAGTGTTTAGCCCTTTACCATGCGTTTCATAAAAGGAATTGACTGCTAAAGGGATTTTCAAGC
>NZ_VEYL01000024.1:0-9522 GCF_006439795.1 Helicobacter pylori | reverse complement strand
GCCGAGTTGAAGAAATTGGATTTGATATAGGCGTGGTTGTAATCAAAGAAACCATAATACCTTAACCCCCATCTTTTCTTTTCTCCAAAAAATTGCTTATAACCCACTTGCACCCCAAGGCCATTCAAGGCGCCGTTATTCGTGGTTGAAGAAGCGATCATGCCCATATTCCTAAAAGGGTTGTTGCCAAGTTCTTGAATAAGGGTGTTAGCTAGGTTTTGCGCTTGATTGATTTGAGGCGTTTGGTTGTTAAAATCAGCGGCGCTTGTTTTTAATGAAGACAGAGTTTCTTCCACGCCCGCACAGCCTTTCCCCCAATTGCTCTTTTGATTTTGCATTGTCATATTCGTGCTGCTTATAGCGCTCATATCGCATTTCCCTATGTAGTCTTTAAGATGGCCTGAAGAAAGTTTGTTAAAATCGCTCTCCACTTGATCGGCTAGTTTTAAAATTTCTGCTTGAGATTGCGCGTTTTTAAGCATTTTTTGAGCTAAAGCCGTAAGACTGCTAGGAGAGTTAAGGTTGAGATTATGGGGTTGTGTGATATTTTTTGGTTGGTTGGCGCTGAGTTGTTGGGTTTCTTGAACGATTTTTTGCGCATTATTAATCATGTCTGAAGCGGCACTAAACTCCGTACCAAAAGTCTCGCATGAATTTTTGCCGCCACCGGCTGTTTGCCATAAAGGGGTGTTTGTGCCATTAGTTCCACCATTGCTACTAGATTTCGCTATCAACATGGGGCAATAATCTTTAAGGGTATTGACAATCGTTTGCGCTTGAGTCAAAAGATTTTGCGCATCGTTAGTCGTATCAATAACAGAAGTTGTCGTTTTAGTTTGATTACCTTGTTCATTCTTTGATGTGGTTACATGCGCTTCTAACTTTTCCCCTTTGCTATTTAAAGGAGCAAGCCCGGCTTGTTTTAGAGCTTTTGAAAGGATTTGATAGGCTTCATGGATTTTTTCATATTGCTCAATAGATAGAGAAACATTTTTGTCTGCTTTGAGTTGATTTGTGCCATTAGGACTATGAGTGCCATTACTATTTGTGCTCCCACCGCAATTGATTTTAGTGCCGTTGCCATTCTCATCGGTGTAGTGGAAATCTTTTTGATTGTTTTCGCCTGGACTTTTGGTATAACCTCCACATATGACCGCATAACCCATGCTATTCCATAGCCCTAACACCGATCTCAACGCTAAAAGCGTGGCTTGATAGGCAGGGGAATTGGTTGTCCCACCGGCTAAAGTTTTTGCGCGTTCGTTCAAATTATTAACCGCTTGATTGATCGCTTGCGCACTTGTCTTTGAGTTTGTGCCATTATCGTTGGTTAAAAGCCGGCTTAATTGTTCATAAGTGTCTGAAAGTTTTTGCACCTTGTCGGCGTTTTTCACTTTTTGAACCGCTTCACCGATTTGATAACCCACGCTTAAAAAAACGCCGTTGTCTTCAGCATGGAGCAATGATGACGCAAGAGTTAGAGAAAGCAGAATCGTTTTTTTCGTTTTTTTCATAAAATGTTCCTTAGAGTAATGTTTTATTGCAAAAAATGTATCAAAATGAGAATTTATTTACAACGCGTTTAATTTTACCATAAATTTATTGGATTTCAAAAAAAAAAAAAAGGATTTTGGGGTATTTTAATCTATTTATCTTTAAAGCGTTGATTTTTGAAACAATAAAACCATCTTTTGAATTTTATAAGCAATACTTAATGAGAATAGAATTTTGATAACGCTTAACAGAACACATTTATCCCAAACGCTAAAAAGCGTTTAGGATTTCTGCTTAAAGAATTTGAAGCTTTGATAGAGAAAGGGGTGTAATTTAAGCTTTATTTTTCATTTTCGCCATGATCATTGTGATCGTGATCTTTTTTGCCTTGTTCTTTGTCATGCCCTTTGCCATGTTTATCATGACCACCGTGTTTATGGTGTTTGTGCATTTTCCCATGCTTGCATGATCTCAACCCAAAATCATCATCCATGTCTTCCATGTTGCCTTTTTTAAGCGCTTCTTTAATGGCTTTTTGGCGGGCTTCAAAATCCGCTACGGTCATGTTGTCTGTGTTTTTAATCGCGTATTCATGCAATTGCTTATGGAACGCCTTTCTCTTGTCTTCAGGCATTTTTTTCATGCGCATTTTCAACTCTTTTGTGTAATCCACAATATCCTGCGGAGCGACAATGCCAGCCATTTTAGCCAAATCTTCATCGCTTGTTTTGCTGAAATCTTTGGCGTTTAAAGCCACAAATAACAACGCACTAACAGAAAGTATTTTCAACGCTTTTTTCATGTTTTATCCTTTTAAATTAAATTTTATCTCACTTAGGAGAGCAATGTTCGTCTTTTTTCTTAACAGCCCTACACCAAACTTTTCTCGTATCGCCACTGCAAACGCTCACATTAAGCCCTTTTGCCTTGATTTCTTCATCGCTCAAACCTTTGGTTTTTTCTTCTAATTCTTTACGCACTTCTTCACGCATTTTTTTGAAATCCTCTTCGCTCATTTTGGAAAGATTCTTCCTAGCGATTCGGCTGAAATTCGTGCGGAATTTCTTAGCGTCCTCAGCGTTTAAAGCTTTAAGGCGTTTAGACACTTCCATGCGATAATCAATCGCTTCATTAGAAGGCAGAGTGCCTGCTAATTTTAAAAGTTCTTCGTTTTTGAGTTGCGAAAAATCCCTAGCGCCTAAAACCTGCAATCCAAGCAAAGCCAACAGGCAAAAAACCAAACTCCTTCTCATTCCCAATTCCTTGTTGTCCAAATTTTTGCTGCATAACGACAGCAAATTTTGGCATTTTAGCATGTTAATTTTAATTTATTCTCAAACGCCTATAATGGTGCTAAAAAATGGGGCTTTTAAATTTCGCGCAAGCCATTGTGTCATTTAACTTTTATTTATAAAGGTCATTTTAAACCCTAAAATTTTAAAATACCATTTTGAATGATTGGTTTGTATGGTGTTGGTAGTTTTTGGCTTATTTTGAGTGAAAGGATTTAAGCGAGATGTTTGTGGTTTTTATAGAAGGTTTTGGTTTAGCGATTTCTTTGTGCGCGGCGGTGGGGGCGCAATCCTTGTTTATTATAGAGCGAGGCATGGCTAGGAATTATGTGTTTTTGATTTGCGCTTTGTGTTTTATGTGCGATATTGTGTTAATGAGCATGGGCGTGTTTGGCGTGGGGGCTTATTTTGCGAAAAATCTTTATTTGAGTTTGTTTTTGAATTTATTTGGGGCAATTTTTACCGGGTTTTACGCTTTTTTAGCTTTAAAAACCCTTTTTCAAACCTTTAAAAAGAAGCAAGTCCAAACCCCCAAAAAACTATCCTTAAAAAAGACCTTATTATTCACTTTAGGCGTTACCTTACTCAACCCTCAAGTGTATTTGGAAATGGTGTTTTTAATTGGCGCGAGCGCTTTGTCTTTTAATTTAGCGCAAAAATTTGTCTTTTTAGCCGGCACTTTATCGGCGGCTCTTTCTTGGCTTTTATTGTTATGCACTTTATCGTTGCGTTATGGCTCCAAACTTTTAAACAACCAAAAAATCTTTATGGGCGTGAATCTCTTTGTAACCGCTATCATGGGGACACTTAGTATTAATTTATTTAAAGATTTTTTAGCGCTATTGAGTAAAACCTAAAAAGGGGCTAGTTTTAAGTCATTTTGCATTACAATACTCCTAAATGAGTTTTAAGGATTACAATCAATATGCAAGTTTTAGCGTTAAAATACCGCCCCAAACATTTTAGCGAGCTAATCGGTCAAGAGAGCGTGGCTAAAACGCTTTCTTTAGCCCTAGACAACCAGCGTTTGGCTAACGCTTATTTATTCAGCGGGTTAAGAGGTTCGGGTAAAACCAGCTCTTCTAGGATTTTTGCTAGGGCTTTAATGTGCGAAACAGGGCCAAAGGCTGTGCCTTGCGATACTTGCATCCAATGCCAGAGCGCTTTAAACAACCACCACATAGATATTATAGAAATGGATGGGGCGTCTAATAGGGGGATTGATGATGTCCGTAACCTCATAGAGCAAACGCGCTACAAACCAAGCTTTGGGCGCTATAAAATCTTTATCATTGATGAAGTGCATATGTTCACCACCGAAGCGTTTAACGCGCTTTTAAAGACTTTAGAAGAGCCTCCTAGCCATGTGAAATTCCTTTTAGCGACAACGGACGCTTTGAAATTGCCCGCTACCATACTCAGCCGCACCCAGCATTTCCGGTTTAAAAAAATCCCTGAAAATTCCGTTATTTCTCATTTAAAAACCATTTTAGAAAAAGAACAGGTGAGCTATGAAGCAAGCGCATTAGAAAAACTGGCTCACAGCGGGCAAGGGAGCCTAAGGGATACGATCACTCTTTTAGAGCAAGCCATCAATTATTGCGATAACGCTATCACAGAAAGCAAAGTGGCTGAAATGTTAGGAGCGATTGACAGGAGCGTTTTAGAAGATTTTTTCCAAAGTTTAATCAACCAAGATGAAGCGCGATTAAAAGAGCGTTATGCCATTTTAGAAAATTATGAAACCGAGAGCGTTTTAGAAGAAATGATGCTTTTTTTGAAAGCGAAATTACTAAGCCCTGATTCGTATTCTATCCTTTTGATAGAGCGCTTTTTTAAAATCATTATGAGCAGTTTGAGCCTTTTGAAAGAAGGGGCTAATGCTAGTTTTGTGCTGTTATTATTGAAAATGAAATTCAAAGAAGCTTTGAAACTCAAAGCTCTAGACGATGCGATTTTGGAATTAGAGCAAACCCCTTTCAATCAAAACCCTAGCATAAGCTATAACGACTCTAAACAAGAACCCAAAAGCACAGAAAAAATAGAACAAGCAGAAAGAATAGAGGGAACAGAAAAAAAAGAAAAGCTAGAAACAAGAGAGAACACAGAAACCCTACAAACTCCTATGCTTTCAGCTAAAGATCGCATTTTTCACAACCTTTTCAAACAAGTTCAAACATTGGTTTATGAGCGCAACTACGAATTGGGGGCGGTGTTTGAAAAAAATATCCGTTTCATTGATTTTGATAGCCAGACTAAAACCTTGACTTGGGAGTCTTTAGCCGCTGATAAGGATAAAGAGCTTTTAAGAGAACGATTTAAAATCGTGAAAAGTATCGTTGATGGGGTTTTTGGCAAGGGCGAAAATATCAAAATCGCTTTAAAACATCATTTGGAAAATAAAAGCGCTCCAAAAGAAACTAAAGAGGTTAAAGATTTTAAAATTTCTTCTTTAAGGGAAAAAATCTTACCCAAACCAACCACCGAAACCACGGCTGAAATGAAAGAAAATGAAACTAAAGAAGCGGCTGGAAAAGAAACTAAAGAGGTTCAAGAAAACGACACTAAAGAGGTTCAAGAAACCCAACCAAAAGAAGCCCCTACAGCCTTGCAAGAATTTATGGCTAACCATTCCAATCTCATTGAAGAGATTAAGAGCGAGTTTGAAATCAAAAGCGTGGAATTGTTATGAGAGCGCATTTAGACGAGTTGGACAAAGTGGCTACTGCAATTTTAAAAGATGATTTTAAGGGGGTGGTGCTTTTAAAAGGCGTTGTGGGGAGCGGTAAAACGACTTTAGTTCAGGCGTGCTTGAAACACTTGGGTTTAGACATTCAAGCGACTTCGCCCACCTTTAGCTTGATGCATGCTTATAGCGAGAGCGTGTTCCATTATGATTTTTACATGCGCGATTTAAAGGCTTGCTTGGAGCTTGGCATGTTGGAGTGCTTGTTGGAAAAGGGGATCCATTTTGTGGAATGGGGCGATGAAAAATTAGAAAAAATTTTAAAAAAATACGATTTAGCTATTAAGGTTGTGGAAATCAAAACCGAATCAACCAGCCGTTTTTATACAATAAAGATCGCTTAAAGGGTCGCTTGAATGGATATTTTAAAAGCAGAGCATTTAAACAAACAGATTAAAAAAACCAAGATCGTTTCAGATGTTTCTTTGGAAGTGAAAAGTGGCGAAGTGGTGGGGCTTTTAGGGCCTAATGGGGCGGGTAAAACCACCACCTTTTATATGATATGCGGGCTTTTAGAGCCTAGTGGGGGGAGCGTTTATTTAAACGATGTGGATTTAGCTAAATACCCCTTACACAAGCGCTCTAACTTAGGCATAGGCTACTTGCCCCAAGAATCCAGCATTTTTAAAGAATTGAGCGTGGAAGATAATCTAGCCCTAGCAGGGGAGAGCACTTTTAAAAATTCTAAAGAGAGCGAAGAAAAAATGGAAAGCTTGCTAGACGCTTTTAATATCCAAGCCATAAGAGAGCGCAAGGGCATGAGCTTGAGTGGGGGAGAAAGAAGGCGCGTAGAAATCGCTAGGGCTTTAATGAAAAACCCTAAATTCGTGCTATTAGATGAGCCTTTTGCGGGCGTGGATCCGATTGCGGTGATTGACATTCAAAAAATCATTGAAAGCTTGATTGGATTAAACATCGGCGTGTTGATCACTGATCACAATGTGCGAGAGACTTTGAGCGTGTGTCATAGGGCGTATGTGATTAAAAGCGGCACGCTTTTAGCGAGCGGGAACGCTAATGAAATTTATGAAAACGCTTTGGTGCGTAAGTATTATTTAGGGGAAAATTTTAAGGTATAAACATGGCGATCTTACATGCAAACCTTAGCCCTAAAAACAAATTAAACGCTACTTTAAAAGGGTGGCTCCCCATTTTACAAAGCGAGCTTGAAGATTTAGAAGAGGTGTTGAAACAAAACACTTTAGATAACCCCTTAATCAAAATTGAAAACAAACGCATCAAAAATTTTAGCGATCGTTTTAGCGCTAAAAAGAGCAGCGATCATTTAGAAAATTTCGCAATCGCATCTAAAAGCCTTTTTGAAACCTTAGAAGCTCAAATCATTCCCCCTCTCTTTCCCACTGAAACCTCTCAAAAAATCGCTATGGATATTATCAGCGGGCTGGATAGTGAAGGGTATTTTGAAGAAAGCGTTGAAGAAAGGGCTAAGATTTTAGGGGTAGAGAGCGAAGTTTATGAGAAAGTGCGCAAGCGTTTTAGTTACCTTAATCCCGCTGGCATTGGCACCAAAGATGTGAAAGAGAGCTTTTTATTCCAGTTAGAGGGTAGGGAATTGGACAATAACGAGCTTTATGAAGAAACACGAAAAATCATTTTAAATTTAGAAAAACACCATGAATTTTCTAAAGATTTTTATTATGAAAAGGCTTTAAAGATTTTAAAATCCTTTAAAAACCCCCCAGCCATTGAGTTTTTAGAAAAAGAAATAGAAGTCATTCCTGAACTTTTTATTGTAGAAGTGGATAATGAAATCATCGTGCGTTTGAACGATGAGAGCTACCCAACGATCAGTTTAGAAGAAAATCGCTTTAAGGATAGCGATTATTTGAAAGAAAAACTAAAAGAGGCTAAAGATTTGATTGACGCGTTAAATTTGAGAAAGGCCACGATTTATAAAATCGGTCTCATGCTTTTAGAGTATCAATACGATTTTTTTAAGGGTAAGGAATTGCGTCCTTTAAAATTACTGGATTTAGCCAACGAGTTTAACCACTCTGTAAGCACGATTTCAAGGGCCATTTCTAATAAATATTTGGCATGCGAAAGGGGGGTTTTCCCCATTAAGCATTTCTTTAGCATCGCCTTGGACAATAGCGAGACTTCAAACGCTGTGATTAAAGACTATCTTTTAGAATTGATCAAAAACGAAGACAAAAAAGAGCCTTTGAGCGACGCTAAGATTTTAGAACTCATTGAAGAAAAATTCCATTTGAAAATGGTAAGAAGAACGATCACCAAATACCGCCAACTGCTCAACATCGCTTCTTCAAGCGAAAGGAAAAAGCTCTATTTGATGCGCGCTTGAAAATAACCAACCAAATGATTTCGCTCTCATTGAGCGTAAATGATAAAATTAAAATACTTTTTTTGCATTTTTTAAATTTTATAACCAATACACTATTAAATAGATCTATAAATCACTTAAAATCCCTAAACAATTTCCCTAAATCCAAATCAAGCAGTTCTGTTTGGGATCGCAATTCTAAAAGGTTTTGAGCTCCTTTAATCAAATCGTTACTGGAAATGCCATGAGAAAGAGAGATTTGAGCTTCTAAAAACGCGCTCAAATGATCGCACACTTTCAAAAGCTCCCCGCAAACCCCAAAATATTCATCGCTGTTATAAAGCGTGAACAATTCTTCAGCGTCTTTAGTGAAAACGATTTGATGAGACTTGTCTTTGTAGCGGTTTTTAAACTCGTTTTCGGTGAAATATTTTAAATCTTCTTGAACGCCCAAAGAAACAAAGGAATAGACTTTGTTTTGCATTTCCTTTTTTTCAATCTCTTTAATGCAGTGATCAAGCCCTGCAACGCTTTGTTTGATGGGCGTAATAATGTCTCGGGTCAAAATCTCGGGTAAATCATGGAAAAGCCCGCCCAAAAAATGATTGATCCGCATGCTTTTACAAGCTTTTAAATCAAAGCTCAATAAATACCCCATAATCGCCACGCATAAGGTATGCCCTAAGACACTGGTTTGCGGCACTCTTGGGGTCTGACTCCAGCGCTTTTGGAAACGCAACTGCCCAAACATGCTCACCAGTTTTTTCAGATCTTCTTTTTCCCCAAAAAGCCCTTCAAACAAATGCTCGTTATTGTGGAGTTGCTTGTCAATTTTATCTTTAATTTCTTTCACGCCATACATGTTGGGGTTAAAATGATAAATAATATCAAACTCCCACTTAGACGCATAAAAATGCGCACTCTCTAAAATTTGAGTTTCTAAAATTTGGGGTCTGTGACTTAAATACTCTTTTAATTCCTCTAAAGAAAAATACGCACTGATTTCATCTTGCAAACTTTGCGCGACATAGGAGGCTAATTCTTGGCTGTGCGTTTGTTGGAGGGCGTAAAAAATAGGGGGTTTAATATCGGTTAAAACCAAGCGCTCCAAAAATTCAAAGCAAAAATACTTGATTAAAAGATCTAAATCCAAGTCTTTGCCCCTGTCTTTTAAATCTTTAGCGAGCAAATACGCAATCATCGCTTTATGGGCTTGCTTGTCTAATTCCACAAATTCCAAAGGGCATGCTTGGTCATTCCAACGCCTAATAGACGCGCCCACAAACACACGCCTTAAAAATTGAGTTTTGAGTTTAGGGGCTTTTAGGGGTTTAATAGGATGAGCCGCATACATAACTTTCCTTTTTATACTATTTTGAATATTAAAGCTATGATCTTATTAAAAAATATTGATTGGATCGCACAAGTTTGAAAAATCTTAACGCACCACTATCATACTAACTTAAATCTTATTATACGAAAAAAAGACAAAAATAAGGCTTTTATTTAAAAAAATATTATTTCTGTCATGGATTTCGTGCTTAATGGATTTTATACTTAAAACACCCACCCATAATTAAAAAACACTTTAAAATGGCTAGCCCCTTCATTAAAAACAAGAGAGTTTGTGTAACCATCACCGCTAGAAACGACGCTGGCTTTTCTTTGGATCAAAGGAATGCTAA
>NZ_VEYL01000023.1:0-11459 GCF_006439795.1 Helicobacter pylori | reverse complement strand
AATCCCCACGATCAACACAAGCTACTATTCTTTCATGGGCGCTAAACTAGAATACAGAAGGATGTATAGCCTTTTCCTCAATTATGTGTTTGCTTACTAGGTGGCGCAAACTCTCTTTTTAAGGGGGGTTTCATTGCGAATATACCCCTATGCGCTTATGAGTTTTGATTAAAATTTAGTTGTTCATAAAAGCATGAAAGCCTTTTACAAAACGCTTTTTAACTTTTTTTCATTTTCTTTTCTATGAAGATATTCAAGCATTCTATGAGTAAGGCAAAACCAATGCCCGCATACAAGTAATTTTTATTGATGTGCAAATGCAAGCCTTCTAAAAACAAAAACACGCCCACAACGAGCAAAAAAACAAAGGCTAAAGTTTTGACACGGTAGTGTTTTTCAATAAAATCGCCAACGATTTTGGAAAAAAACATCATCACTATTACGGATAAAATAATAGCAAGCGCCATGACTTCTAAGTGTTTAGCGATCCCAATAGCCGTGATCACAGAGTCTAAAGAAAAGACAATGTCTAAAAACATGATTTCTATCAAGGTGATGAAAAAGCTAAACGCTTTTTCTTGGCGTTTTTCTTTAGGATAGATCTGCTCTTTTAATTCCACTAACGCTTTAAAAGCTAAAAACGCCCCCCCTAAAAACAGCACCACATCACGCCATGAAAAGCTCATGCCTGCTAAAGTGAATAAAGGCTTTTGCAAATGGCTGATAAAAAACAAGCTCCCTAAAAGCCCTATGCGAGCGATCATCGCTAGGCCCAAGCCTAAAATCATGGCTTTATTTTGCTGGTGTTTGGGGAGTTTATAGACCATCACCGTGATAAAAATGATGTTATCAATCCCTAAAATGATTTCTAAAAGCGTGAGCGTAGCCAAGGAGACTATGCCATGCGTTGTAGAAAGAGCGTCTAAGAGTGAGGATAAAAATTCCATGAAAGGCTACAACCAGCCTTTCTTTTTAAAATAAAGCACAGGCAAAATCGTAGAAATCGCCATGACAATCAACGCGAAAAGATACCCGTATTGCCATTCTAACTCCGGCATGAATTTAAAGTTCATGCCATAAATCGTGCCAATCAATGTGGGGGGCATCATCGCCATGGTCGCCACAGTGAAGAGTTTGATGATTTTATTTTGCTCCACATTGACTTGAGAAGCGAATAGGTTTTGAATGTTATCAAGCGAGTTGAGATTGACCGTTGTAGACTCCACCAAAGAGCTAAAATCGGTTAAAATGATATTTAAATTATTTTTCGTATCGCTATCCACTTTATTGCTCCTTAGTAATGCGGTGATAATGCGCCGTTTGTCAAAAAAAGAATCCCTTAAAGCCACATTAAATTCTTGCAAATTGGACAAGCGCACTAAAATATCATCATGCGTAGAAGTTTCTTTGAAAATGATGTTTTTGCGCAACAGGCTCGTTTGTTTGTTGATCCACTCCAAACATTCCACGCCTTTTTCAAAATACACTTCAAAGATTTTAGTTAAAATATCAAACCCGTCTTCAAATTTTTTAGGGCTAGCCAAAACCTTTTTTTGGATAGAATCAAAGATTTCTAAAGTCCCATAATAAATCGTGAAAAGAATGTTATTAGACAAAATAAAGGTCGCCATTTCCGTGTGGAAAGTCTCATTTTCATCTTGGTTAGTGAAAAAAGCATTGATCGTAACGCTGGAGCTGTCTTCCCAGTATTTGGTAACTGATGAGACTCGTTGGGAATGATCCGTGTTGTAGTGGATAGCGTATTCTTGGCTTAGAGTGGCTAATTCATTGGGCGTAGGGTTGATTAATTCAAACCATAAAACTTCATTTTCTTCTATATCAAAACCATTAAAATCATTAAAGCGTTTTTTAATGACAAATTTTTGCTGTTTGAAAAACACATTCACCATAAGCGATCCTTAGAGTTAATGGCGTTTATCCAAAACCTCAAAACAAGGTAAAATTTTGCCCTCTAATAATTCCAAACTCGCTCCCCCACCGGTGGAAATAAAACTCATGTTATCCTTTTCGCCCGCGCGGTTGATCGCATCAATGGTATCGCCCCCACCAATGAGCGAAAAAGCGTAAGTGTCAGCGATTTTGTGGGCTAAAAAGGTTGTGCCTCTGGCGAATTCTTGTTTTTCATGCACGCCTAAGGGGCCATTCCATAGGATCGTGGGCGCGCTCTCTATGACTTCAGAAAATAATTTCACGCTCGCAGGCCCTATATCAGCGATCTTGTGTTTAGGCTCAATGTCTTGGACGGGTGAAATTTTGATGTGTTTGGGGTTGAGAATATCATCAGTGGTTACAGCGTCTATGGGTAAATAGACTTTGACTTTTTTTTCTTTCGCGCTTTGCAATAACTCTAAGGCGTCTTTTATCAAAGCGTCTTCTACAGAAGAATCTTGCACATCATAGCCTAAAGCTTTTAAGAAGGTGTTGCTCATCGCCCCGGCAATGATGAGCTTGTCAATGAGATCTAAAATGTTTTTTAATAGGGTGAGTTTGGAGCTGACCTTAGCCCCCCCCACAATCAACAATAAAGGGCGTAAAGGGTGGTTAAACGCTTGATAAAACGAATCAATTTCTTTTTTGAGTAAAAACCCGCTCACTTTAACAGGGGCGAATTGCGCCGTGCCATAAGTGCTGGCATGCTTTCTGTGGCTCGTGCCAAAAGCGTCATTCACAAACACATCGCACAAGCTCGCTAAATCTTTAGCCAGATTTTCATCATTTTCTTCTTCGCCTTTTAAAAAGCGGATATTTTCTAAAAGAAAAATCCTTGTGGGCGCGTTTTCGTTTAGGGCTTGCTTGAGTTGCGCGATGTTTTGAGAAAAAACCACTTCATGGTTTAAGAGTCTTTCAAGGCGTTTTAAAAAAGGTTTCAAGCTCAATTTTTCTTCAACCCCTTTAGGGCGACCCAAGTGGCTCACTAAAATAATATCTTTAGCCTTATTGTCAATACAAAATTGGATGGTGGGCAAGCTCTCTCTAATGCGCGTGTCATCAGTGATATTCAAATTTTCATCTAAAGGCACATTAAAATCCACTCTAATAAGCACCCTTTTATGGCTCACTTCCACTTCTTGAATGTTTTTAACGTTTTGCATAAACGACATTTTAGCTAACATGAAAAATCCTTTCTTTTAATTTTGCACTATATACTGCACCATGTCTATCAAGCGCTCGCTATAACCCATTTCATTATCATACCATGCCAATACTTTAGCATTTTTTTCACCTATTATCATGATTTGATCATCAATCACGATCGCGCTAAAAGGCGAAGAAATAAAATCGCTTGAAACAAGCCTTTCTTCATCAACACTCACGATCCCTTTAAAAGCATGCTTACAAGCATCTTTAAGCGCATGCTGAACGCTCGCTTTACTCACGGATTTTTTAAAGCTTAAAGACAGATCCACTAAGCTCACATTAGGGGTAGGCACTCTAATAGCAAGGCCTGTGATCTTAGGGCCTAAATGCGGTAAGACTAGCGAAATGGCTTTACTCACGCCGGTGCTTGTGGGGATGAGGTTAAGGCCGGCCGCTCTGGCGCGGCGGATGTCTTTGTGCTTGGTGTCTAAAAGGTTTTGATCGTTAGTGTAGCTGTGGATGGTGGTTAAAAGCGCGTTTTCTACTTTAAAGACTTCATCTAAGATTTTTAACAAAGGAGCGGTAGCGTTAGTCGTGCAAGAAGCGTTAGAAATCACGCTTTCGTTATGGTAATTCTTGTGATTCACCCCATAGACAAAGGTGGGGGTGTTTTGTGCGGGAGCGGAGATGATGACTTTTTTCACGCTGTTTTTAAGATGAGCGCTTGAAGCTTCTAGGGAATTGAATTTCCCGGTGCATTCTATGATGATTTCTGCGTTAGCGGCAGAAAAATCAAGCTTGTTAATGTCTCGCTCGCTCAACACTAAAATATTTTTACTATGCCCGATATTTAAGGTTCTATTGGCGTTTAATTGGGCTTCAAAATGCCCATGCACGCTGTCATGGCGGATCAAATGCAAAAGAGTTTCTAATTCAGCGGTAGAATTGATAGCAACAATCTCTATATCTTTTCTTTGACTAGCGACTCTTATAGCGCACAAGCCGATGCGCCCAGTCCCATTGATAGCGATTCTAATTGGCATGTTTTCCCTTTATTTAAAAACCACCATTTTATCACAAATGCTCTTAAATAAAGGCATTCTTAAGGGGTTCTGTCTCATTAAGAATTAATCATAAACTAAAATCAAAATCCTTATGATAAACCTCTCTATAAGCTTTTTGAACGCTTGTAAAAACCCCGCTCCCTAAAAACCCCCTAGATAATGGGCTAGGGTGAGGGGCTGTGATGATGATGTGTTTGTTTTTAGGGATTAGAGCGATCTTTTTTTGTGCGATCTTTCCTAATAACACCACGATCAAGGGAGCGTTGGCCTCAAAAAGGCGCATCAATATTTGATCGCTAAAAGCTTCCCAGCCAATGCGTTTGTGCGAAGCGGCTTGGTTTTTTTCCACGCTTAAAATGGCGTTCAATAACAGCATGCCCCTTTTAGCCCACGCGCTCAAATCCCCACAACAAGGCATGGGCACGCCTAAATTCGCATGCAATTCTTTAAAAATATTTTTTAAGCTTGGGGGGATGGGGGCGTTTTTTTCCACGCTAAAGCTTAAGCCCATCGCCACAGGCAATTCTTGCTGATTTTTTAGGTAGGTGGAATGGTAGGGATCTTGCCCTAAAAGGATGATTTTAACCGCGCTAGGGGGCGTTAGATTGAGCGCATAAAACAGATTAGAGCTTTTAGGGAAAATGGTTTTAGGGCTTTTTAGGGCTTCTAAATAGCGTTTTTCTATTTCTAAAAAATAAGGCTTTTTAAATTCGCTTTGCAAAAACTCCCGCCAAGCCAAACTTAAAGGAGCGCAGTCAAAAAGCTTCATTGTTCGCTAGGGTTTAATTCATGGTAGTGTTTTAAATATTCTTTTTGCATGCGCTCTTGTAATTCTTCATACCAGGTGGGCGAGCTAAAATCAGGCGTATAGCTTTCTAGCATGACTAAACGGGTGCGTGCTTTATAGGCTTCTAGGGGCTTGGAATTAAAGATTTTAATGGAGTTGATTAACACCATGGGCTGGATTTTGAGCTGGAATTTTTCGGCGATGATTTTAGCCCCTTGCTTGAAAGGGAGGAATTTTTCTCCTCCTTTGCCTCTAGTGCCTTCAGGGAAAATCACTAAAGGGCGGTTTTGATCTAATTTTTCTTTACACGCTTTCAAAAGGCTCACAATCCCCTTTTTATCCTCTCTGTCAATTAAAATCATTCCCGTATCCGTTAAGGCATGCCCATAAAAGGGGATTTCGCCCAGCTCTTTTTTAGCGATCCAGCAAATATTGCTAGGGTGGTAGGCTTCTAAATAAATAATGTCCAATAAGCTTTGGTGGTTTAAGACAATGAGTTTAGCGTCCGTATCAAAAGCGCCTATTTTTTCTAAAGTAACCCTGGTAAGGGGAAAAAAGCACGAACAAGCCCTACGGCTGGAGCGGGCGTTATTGTTTTTGCGGTTAAAATAATTGAAAACAATGATAACGGCTAAACCTATAGCGATCACTAAAGCTCTATAAACCGCTCTTAAACGATTGGATTTTTTATTTGACTTCATCTTTTTTGACCCATCCTATTTGTTCATGCGGCGTTAGGATTTTATAATAATCATCATGCGAGCCTAAGATTTTAATCGGCATTTCATTTTTAGAAAGCCCTAAGATGGTGGAATTTTGCGTGGGCAGAATGCGGATTTTTTTATGAGCGAGCAATAGGGCTGATTTTTGCGTGAATAAAAGGTTATACAAAACAAACCCTAAGCACAAAACCCCAAGCCCTAAAAAAATGAGTTTGCGCCCAAAAATGAAAAACAACACCAAGAAAAACACGCACAAAGCGAGCAGCGCCACATTAGAAAAGACTAAAAAATTGTTTTTAGGGATGAGATCGCTTTGAATACCGGTAGTGTCTTGAGTGGGAATGGTTGAAAAAGATAAGGTTTTAAATTGCCTGTTTGAAAGCGAAAAATAATCAAAAGAAAGGTTTTGAATGGTTTTAGGCAACACGCAATAATAAAAAACGCTCCCTTCTTTAGCCTTGATTTGGTTTAAAGAGGCGTTATCAAACCCTTGTTTGAGCGCTTCTTTGATGTAAAAATCTTCCCAATTAGCCTCTTTGAACGCTAATTCCACCACCAAAATATTGTTTTTATCGTCATAATCTTTGGTTTTGTATTGCAAAACTTGTAAATCTTTAGCCATGACATTCGCATAACGAGGGTTTTTGGATAAGTCCGTTACCTGCAAAGTAACTTTTGGGGCTATGGAATAATCTATATATTTGTCTTTATTGGAAAACGCGCTCACTTCTAAAGGCGGAATGCTCGCTTTTATGCCCTTAATCTTGTAATAATAAGTCGCTCTGAAAAGCTCTTTTTCCACCTTTTTCCATTTAGGCATTTTGCTTAAAAGCTCAATTTGGGTTTTATCCAGCTCGTCTTTGATTTTAGCTTCCAAAAACTCAGCGTCAAACAGCAATAAATCATAAGTTACGCCTATAGTTTGACCGATATAAACGGGGTTGTTTTCCAAATCTTCTAATTGGGGGATTTTCACATAAACCACTTTAGCCTTGATTTCTTCTGGGTCATGAGTGTTTTCAGCGACCAAATCAGCAACCAAAAAGGTGGCTAAAAGGCTTAAAATCAAACCGATGGTTTTAACGATTTTGATTGAATGAGTGCAAAAAGTCATTAACGATTTTTCAAATAAAAACCCCATGAGTTTTTATTTCTTCTTAGGCGCTTTTTCATCCATTTTCTCATCCACGATAGACCAGGTTTTCAAGCTGTCAATAGCGGTTTTTAGTTGAATATCATCGTTGATCATTTTAGGAGTAACCTCTTTTTCCTCTTCGTTTTTCTTGTCTTTATCCGCCTCTTTGGAATTAGGGGTTTTATCATCAATCTTTTTAAGCTCTTGCTCTAAATGGTGTTTTAGATCCGCTTCTTTCAAGCTGAATTTATTTTCATTTTCTGGCACTTTACCCGGATAAATCACAATATCAGGCGTGATCCCCTTAGCTTGAATGGTGCGCCCGCTCGGCAAATAGTAGCGCGCAGTCGTGATTTTAATGGCTTCGTCTTTATTGACAGGGAGTAACACTTGCACGCTTCCCTTACCAAAGGTTTTTTCACCAATAATGATGGCTCGTTTGTGATCTTGCAGCACCCCTGCTACGATCTCGCTCGCGCTCGCTGAACCGCCATTGACTAACACCGCAATAGGCAAATTGGTATAAGGGGCTCTGCCATTAGCCTTGTATTCTAAATTTTCTTCTTTATTTTTGCCTTTTTGAGAGACTAAAATCCCCTCTTTAATGAAGAGGTTAGACAAGCCCACCGCTTGGTTTAACAGCCCTCCAGGATTACCCCTTAAATCCAACACAACCCCCTTAGTCTTAGGGTTAGCTTTCAAGCCGTCTAAAACCGATTTAGTCACATTTTTATCAAAAGAATTGACTCTCACATACAGATAAGGAGTGTCTTTAATCTTTTTCACATAGACAGAGGGGACTTTGATGATGTCTCTAACGATATTAAACACCAAGGGTTTTGGCTCGTTTTTTCTCACAATGGTGATCTGGATAGGAGTCTTTGGCTTGCCGCGCATGAGATTGATCGCATCATCAATGCTCATGCTCAGCGTGCTTTCGTTGTTGATTTTTAAAATGGTATCGCCTGACTTAACCCCAGCCTTGTAAGCTGGAGTGCCTTCTAAAGGGGCAATAACGGTTAAAACGCCATCGCGCATGCCCACCGTGATCCCAAGCCCCCCAAATTCGCCCTCGGTTTGGGCTTGAAATTCCTTAAACTTCTTTTCATTCAAATACGCTGAATGCGCGTCCAAATTAGAGAGCAAGCCTTCAATCGCTTTAGTCATGATCTCAGAAATGGTGATTTTATCCACATATTTTTTTTCAATTTCTGTAACCACATTAGAGAAACGACTGAACGCTTCCACCCTTTTAGCCGCTAATTCTTGCGGATCTTCTTTAACCGGCTTGACCGGCTTTTTTTCCTTAACTTCACCACCATGCAAACTCACAGCAAGAGAAATCGCTAACAACCCTTTAAAAAGTCGTTTTGTCATTGTTAATAGCACCACCCATTTTTGAGATTAGAAAGAATCACCCTTAAGGTTTTATTCAATTTTTTGCGTTTATTCTATCTAAAATTTAGATAACATGCCCATTCATTCACTCATTTTGAGCCTAATCGGTATAATAAAAACGCATAACTCCCCGATCCGTTCAAATGCAAATCGCAAAGCATGCCCGTTACAAAAACATTAGAAATGGGGCTTACTTTAGAGCCTCTATCGCAAAGACAATAATCTTGCCGCTAACTTTGAGACTAATTGCTGATAGATCGTTTTATTTTGTTGTCTAAAATGCTCTACTAATATTTTTAAAACTTTTTGTTCTGGGAATAAAATTAACACAAGATTAAAAATTCCATCATTATCCAAAAGCTTCCTATAAACGCTTGGCGCTAAATCTTTGATTTCTCTAAAACTTTCTAAAGGATTTTCATCAAAATTCAAACTGGGTAAATCGGGTAAAATTTCACGTCACCATACTAAATGGGTTAAAACCTCATCCCAAACTTGCGGGATATTAAGATTTTCAAACAACTCCTTACCATAACACAATCTCAAAGGCACGCCATAACCAACAGATAATTTTTGCAATTCTTCTTTATAATAATTTTGATTTTTATTCAAACTCTCATCTATAAAGTAAAAATAGCCTTGAATGTTTTAAACTTTCAATTAAAAAATGTTTTTACATGTAAAAAATCATCATGCATATGAGCAATGGGGTTATGATAAATATCTAAAATAGCAGTGTAGCTTTTAATTTTATAGCGTTCTTTTATTCTCTTGTATGGTTCTTTTTCTAACTTTTTAAAAGCTTTTTGCAAATCTTTTTCTTTTAGCAAAATATAGAAATCAAGATTAAATTCCAATAATTGTAAGGTGCGTTGCAAAGCTGGTTCTAGTGTGCTTATACTATCCACAATTTCAATAGCTCTTTTAGGGAAAATAAAACCTTTAGGATTAAACCAAAGCACATCAATTTTTTTACTTGTATCTAAAATTTCTTTATAAGTAAAATTAGGAATAGTGCGTAAGGTTGTCAAGTCTGATAAAAGCACATTATTATAACTAGCCTTTGGATCAGCACTATAAGTGTCTAATTTTAAAAAGTTACCCATTTCTACGCAAACACCTTCCATAAAAGAATGCATGCAAATGGGGTTTTCTTGAATTTCTTTTAGCTCTTCTTCTTGATAGTCTAAAAGGGCATACAATGACAACCCTACTTTTTTAAAATTTTTATGATTTCTAATCTCTCTGTATAATACCCCTCTAAGCCCAGCCTCCCATTCTTTAGGGGCTCTAATACTAGGATAGTATTTTTCAATTTGGTTATACAGGATAGTCCAAGAAACAATCCCTTTATTATCCTCCATAACTTTTTTAATTGCATCAACTTTTGTCATTTATCTTTTGCCTTTTTTTGCCTTTGGTTTTTTGTTTTCAATCTCCACAATTTGAGAGCGTCCAATCCCCAAAGCTTCTGCAATGCTTACAAAAAATAACCCTTGCTCTCTTAGTTATTCTGCTTGTTGATCGGTTTTTTTAATGTTAATTTTTAAAAATATGGTATCCATTTATCTTTTCCTTAATTTTTTTAGCACACCAAATAAGCGTTTCATGGGCGTTGCATAATCTCTTGCCAGCAAAATTAGGCACCGGATTACTCTTGTGCCAAATAATATCATTGAGTATCCAAAACCCTAAATTTTGCAAATGAAAACCAATTCTAAAAATATTTTGAAAACTCCCTATCACACAAATACTGCCATTATCTTTTAAAATCCTTTGGCATTCTTTTAACCAACCCAAACAAAAGGTATCGTATTCTTTAAAAGAGCCAAATTTATCCCAATGATCCTCAACGCCTTGAAATTTTGTGCCTTCAAAACGCTTCAATTCCCCCTCTGTTTGCATAAAATATGGGGGATCAGCAAAGATAAAATCAACGCTTCTGTTAGGAAAATCTTTCAATTTTTCTAAACAATCCCCCTCTATGATAGTGTTTAAGTTTTCTTTTAAAAAATCCATGATTGACTAACCTTTTATATCTGCTACTCTAGCCATTTTAACACAAGCGTTTTAAGGCTATCTTAATGTTTAATCTCTGACTCTGTTCTCATCAAATGATAGAAGCTACCTATCCTCACCTATTTTAAACGATACAACAAAAACGCATAACTCCCCGATCCGTTCAAATGCAAATCGCAAAGCATGCCCGTTACAAAAACATTAGAAATGGGGCTTACTTTAGAGCCTCTATCGCAAATGAGAGCGAGATTAGATAAGGCAGAATAAAGGGAAGGCTGAACCTCCACCTCTGCGATAGATATTGTTATCGCTCGCTTCTTTGCTGATGAATGCTGCATCAAAGTCAAAATCTCCGATGGCTTTGGCTTGGCGCGATAAGATAAGGGCGGTATTGGTATTAAATGGGGGGGGGGGGGGTGGATTTTGCAAGATTTCTTGCATTAACGCTTCGCTGTCATTCCCTTTTAAATGGGGCAAATCGCTCGTTAAAAATCCAAGCGTTTTTTGGATTTCAATCGTGCGCACGATGACTTTAATGACATTGGTTACATGATCAAAGTTACAAGACTCGTTTTTGTGGCTTTTTAAATATTTGTCTAAAACGCCATACCCCCCTATCATGTAATCATGAATTTCTTGACTCACCCCCCTAAAATAAGCGCTATGGTTGATATAAAGGCGTTGTTCTGGCTCATTATAAGCGGGTTTCTTGATGATGGGGTTACGCTCATGCGCTTCTTTGTAGCAGGATTCGCCTATGGTAGCGTCTTTTAGTTTTTCAAAGCTGTAATTCAGGCTTTCTTTATTTAAGACATGCAAGCCGATTAATTCAATCCCTAAAAGGCTTAAAACCCTAAACAAATCTTTATTTTTTGTGAAAAGGATTTTAGGGTAATCGGCTTTGAGAAAATCTTTATAACGCTTGCGGTAGTTTGGGGAATACAATAACGCATAAATATAGCCTAAAACCTCTAGCGGCTCAAAATGGTGGCTATAATGCTTGTCTATGAAACTTCTAAACTCTGGCGTGAAATTTTCGGTGTAGTTGGGGTTATGGTATAGTGGATTCACATAATCGCCTCCCTCCATTCCTGGACATGTCCAAGTGCGCAAATCTGAAATTTTATTACTAACAAATCCTACGCCGCTTTTTTGTGATTGACAAAATCTGCGAGAAGTAATTAGCGCGACATTTTTGCGCGTTTGATTGGGTGTTTTAGGGTTTGTTGGGGGGG
>NZ_VEYL01000022.1:0-12772 GCF_006439795.1 Helicobacter pylori | reverse complement strand
GCTTGAAAATCCCTTTAGCAGTCAATTCCTTTTATGAAACGCATGGTAAAGGGCTAAACACTTCCCTCTTTTTCAAACGCCTTGTGGCGTTTAATGTGAGTTATGTTTATAGTTTTTAGGGGGGAAAATGCCTTCAAACGCTCTTTTGATTGAAGAAATCGCTCATTTAATCAATGTTTCTCATAGCAGCGTGCATAACTGGATCAAAACCAATCTTTTAGAGAAACTAGAAATTGATCATAAAATTTATGTGAAAACGAGTTCTTTTTTAGATTTTTGCCGCAACCATTTAGGGAAAAACAAGCTTAACAAATACGCTAACAAATCCTTAAAAGGCACGCATAACCATCAAGAATTGGTTTTAAAATACCTAAAAATATTAGAAAATAGCTCTGATTTAGAAAAGTTGGGTTCTTATTATGAAGAAGAACTTTCTAACACCGCCAGAAATTTAGAAGGCATTTACTACACTCCTAATAAAATAGTAGAACAACTTTTCACCCTCCCTAAAGATTTTGATGCCTCTCAAGCGATTTTTTGCGATCCGGCTGTGGGGATTGGGAATTTTATCATGCATGCTTTAAAATTGGGGTTCAAGGTTGAAAATATTTATGGCTATGATACGGACGCTTTTGCTATCGCTTTGACTAAAAAGCGCATTAAAGAGCGTTATCATTTAGATTGCCCTAACATTGCGCAAAAAGATTTTTTAAATTTAAAACACACCCCACAATTTGATTGTATTTTCACCAACCCGCCATGGGGTAAGAAATACAACCAAAACCAAAAAGAAAATTTCAAACAGAAATTCAATCTCTCTCAAAGCCTAGATAGCGCGTCGCTCTTTTTTATAGCGAGTTTGAATTGTTTAAAAGAAAACGCTCATTTGGGGCTATTATTACCCGAAAGTTGTTTGAATATTGATGCGTTTAGCAAAATGCGAGAAATGGCTTTAAAGTTTCACATTAGAAGCCTGATTGATTTTGACAAACCTTTTAAAAATCTAATGACTAAGGCTGTGGGTTTGGTGCTTAAAAAAACCCCTAACAAGGATCAAAAAATCTCATGCTTTTATCAAAATAGCAAGTTCAAACGCTCGCCTTCTTCTTTTTTTAACAACCCTAAAAAGATTTTTAATATCCATTGCTCTAATAAAGAAAATAAAATTTTAGACCACCTTTTTTCCATTCCTCATATGACTTTAAAAAATAACGCTCATTTTGCTTTAGGGATTGTTACAGGCAACAATAAAGAAAAATTACGCTCCAAGCAAGAAAAAAATACCATTCCCATTTTTAGGGGTTCAGATATTTTAAAAGACAGATTAAAAGCCCCTAGCCAATTCATTAACGCTGATTTAAAAGACTGCCAGCAAGTCGCTCCCTTAAGCCTTTATCAGGCTAGAGAAAAAATCGTGTATAAATTCATTTCTTCAAAGCTTGTCTTTTTTTATGACAATAAGCAACGCCTTTTTTTAAACAGCGCGAACATGTTTGTTTTAAAAGAAAATTTCCCCATCAACGCTCATGCGTTAAAAGAATTGTTAAACAGCGATTTAATGCAATTCATTTTTGAATCGCTTTTTAAAACGCATAAAATTTTAAGAAAAGATTTGGAATGCTTGCCCCTATTTACGCAATTTATTAACAATAGTTTTGATGAAAAATTTTATTTAAAAAATTTGGGGATAGAAAAAAAAGACCCTAAACATTTCACCATCAGGAAAAACCATGCATGTTGCTTGTCTTTTGGCTTTAGGGGATAACCTCATCACGCTTAGCCTTTTAAAAGAAATCGCTTTCAAACAGCAACGGCCCCTTAAAATCCTAGGCACTCGTTTGACTTTAAAAATCGCCAAGCTTTTAGAATGCGAAAAACATTTTGAAATCATTCCTCTTTTTGAAAATGTCCCCGCTTTTTATGACCTTAAAAAACAAGGCGTTTTTTTAGCGATGAAGGATTTTTTATGGTTGTTGAAAACGCTTAAAAAGTACAAAATCAAACATTTGATTTTAGAAAAACAAGATTTTAGAAGTTTTCTTTTAGCCAAATTTGTTTCCATAACCACTCCAAATAAAGAAATTAAAAACGTTTATCAAAACCGCCAGGAGTTGTTTTCTCAAATTTATGGGCATGTTTTTGATAATAGTCAATATTCCATGAGTGTAAAAAACCCCAAAAAGATTTTGATCAACCCTTTCACAAGAGAAAATGATAGGAATATTTCTTTAGAGCATTTAAAAATCGTTTTAAAACTTTTAAAACCCTTTTGTGTTACGCTTTTAGATTTTGAAGAACGATACGCTTTTTTAAAAGATAAAGTCGCTCACTATCGCGCTAAAACCAGTTTAGAAGAAGTTAAAAACCTGATTTTAGAAAGCGATTTGTATATAGGGGGGGATTCGTTTTTGATCCATTTGGCTTATTATTTAAAGAAAAATTATTTTATCTTTTTTTATAGGGATAATGACGATTTCATGCCGCCTAAGAATGAAAATTTTCTAAAAGCCCATAAAAGCCATTTCATAGAACAGGATTTAGCCAAAAAATTCCGCCATTTGGGGCTATTATAATATTGTGTTATACTTCTAATTTCAATTTTGCTTGTTAGGACATTCATGAAAAATATTAGAAATATCGCTGTAATCGCGCATGTTGATCATGGGAAAACCACTTTAGTGGATGGCTTACTTTCTCAATCTGGCACATTTAGTGAGAGGGAAAAAGTGGATGAAAGGGTGATGGACAGCAACGATTTGGAAAGAGAAAGAGGCATTACTATCCTGTCTAAAAACACCGCTATTTATTACAAAGACACTAAAATCAATATCATTGACACTCCTGGGCATGCTGATTTTGGGGGCGAAGTGGAGCGCGTTTTAAAAATGGTGGATGGGGTGTTGCTTTTAGTGGACGCTCAAGAAGGGGTCATGCCTCAAACTAAATTCGTGGTTAAAAAGGCTTTGAGTTTTGGGATTTGCCCTATTGTGGTGGTGAATAAAATTGATAAGCCTGCCGCTGAACCAGATAGGGTGGTGGATGAAGTTTTTGACTTGTTTGTAGCGATGGGGGCTAGCGATAAACAATTGGATTTCCCTGTGGTCTATGCCGCCGCACGAGATGGCTATGCGATGAAAAGTTTAGACGATGAAAAGAAAAATTTAGAGCCTTTGTTTGAAACGATTTTAGAGCATGTGCCAAGCCCTAGCGGGAGCGTTGATGAGCCTTTACAAATGCAAATTTTCACGCTTGATTATGACAATTATGTAGGCAAAATCGGTATCGCTAGAGTGTTTAACGGTTCGGTTAAAAAGAATGAAAGCGTGCTGTTGATGAAAAGCGATGGAAGTAAAGAAAATGGCCGTATCACTAAGCTTATAGGTTTTTTAGGGCTGGCTAGGACTGAGATTGAAAACGCTTATGCGGGCGATATTGTAGCGATTGCCGGCTTTAACGCAATGGATGTGGGCGATAGCGTCGTTGATCCTACTAACCCCATGCCTTTAGATCCCATGCATTTAGAAGAGCCTACGATGAGCGTGTATTTTGCCGTCAATGATTCGCCCTTAGCCGGGTTAGAAGGAAAGCATGTTACTGCTAATAAATTGAAAGATAGGCTCTTAAAAGAAATGCAAACCAATATCGCTATGAAATGCGAAGAAATGGGCGAAGGTAAGTTTAAAGTGAGCGGGCGTGGGGAATTGCAAATCACTATTTTAGCTGAAAATTTGCGCCGTGAAGGGTTTGAATTTAGCATTTCACGCCCTGAAGTCATTATTAAAGAAGAAAATGGTGTTAAATGCGAGCCTTTTGAGCATCTAGTGATTGACACGCCCCAAGATTTTAGCGGGGCTATCATTGAGAGATTAGGCAAAAGAAAAGCCGAGATGAAAGCGATGAATCCCATGAGCGACGGCTATACAAGATTAGAATTTGAAATTCCTGCAAGAGGGCTTATCGGCTATAGGAGCGAGTTTTTGACCGACACTAAGGGCGAAGGCGTGATGAATCATAGCTTTTTGGAATTCCGCCCTTTCAGCGGGAGCGTGGAATCGCGCAAAAATGGGGCGCTAATCAGCATGGAAAATGGCGAAGCGACCGCTTTTTCCCTTTTCAATATCCAAGAAAGAGGCACGCTTTTTATCAACCCTCAAACGAAGGTTTATGTGGGCATGGTCATAGGCGAGCACAGCAGGGATAATGATTTAGATGTCAATCCTATCAAATCCAAGCATTTAACCAACATGAGGGCGAGCGGGAGCGATGATGCGATCAAACTCACCCCGCCTAGGGCTATGGTGTTAGAAAGAGCGTTAGAATGGATTGAAGAAGATGAGATTCTAGAAGTTACCCCCTTGAATTTAAGGATCAGGAAAAAGATTTTAGACCCTAACATGAGGAAAAGGGCGAAAAAATAAAGCGAAAAAATAAATAGAATTTTTTGGAATGCATGCCAATTTATTCAACCAAAACGCTAGTAAAAAAGATGTTTTTTTGCGCAATTTACGCTCCAATAATGGGCGTTACAAACGCTACATAAAAGCCCCTTTAAGATATGGTGGGGGCAAGTCTTTAGCTGTAGGGTTAATAGTGGAGTATATACCTAATGGCATGCGTAGGATTATTAGCCCTTTTATAGGTGGGGGGAGCGTAGAAATTGCATGCGCGGCAGAGTTGGGTTTGGAAGTGCTAGGCTTTGATATTTTTGACATTTTAGTGAATTTTTATCAAGCGCTGCTCAAAGACAAACAAGCTCTTTATAATCATTTGCTCTCTTTGGAACCTACGCAAGAAACTTACAGCATTATCAAACAAGAGTTAAAAGCCCACTATAAAAAAGAATGCGTTTTAGACCCTTTAATTTTGGCTAGAGATTATTACTTTAACTTTAATTTAAGCTATGGGCCAGGATTTTTAGGGTGGATGAGTAAAATTTACGCTGACAAACAACGCTATCTAAACGCTCTTTTAAAAATTAAAGGTTTTAACGCCCCTAGTTTAAAGGTGGAATGCTCTAGTTTTGAAGAAGTGTTGCTCGCTTATCCTAATGATTTTTTCTATCTTGACCCCCCTTATGTGTTAGAAAATTCTAAAATGTTTAAGGGGATTTATCCTATGCGTAATTTTCCTATCCACCATAATGGTTTTAAACATGAAGTGTTAGCTCACATGTTAAAAAGGCATAAAGGGCCATTTATTTTAAGTTATAATGACTGCGAATTTGTAAGGAATGCTTATAAAGATTTTAAAATTTTAGAACCCTCTTGGCAATACACTATGGGACAAGGCGAAACCAGAATGGGTAAAAACCGCTTAGAAAGAGGCGATAATAACCATGTCAAACAATCTCATGAGTTATTGATTATCAAGGAGTAAAATACATATTAGCGGAGTCAAAACTGCCTTTAAAATCGCTGATGTAGAATATGTGAAAGACAGCACAAAGTTAAATTTCAACTATCTTAAGGATTTAAAAGATGAAAACAATCAATCTTTATCTCAAAATATTTTAACTCAAAATGTGGCTAGAGTGTATTTAATTGTAGTGGATGGTGAGATTAAAAAAATTGGTGGTTCTCAAGCGGATGGTGGGATTAAAAGCACGCTCAATATTTATAAAGATGGAGGAGTCAAAGGGAGGCCTAGTATTAGAAGTTTTGGCGTGTGGTATTTTCTTTATCACACAATACTCACAGGGGCTAAAATAGAATTTTACATGATTTATCAGCCTAATTTTGAAACTCAAGTGAAAGGCTTGTTTGGTTTTCATGCAATCAAAGACGCAAGCATCAGCTATAAACTTTTAGAGCAAGCTTGCCTGACGGATTATAGAAACAATAACCATGACGCATTACCCGAATGGAATGTGCAAGAGCAGGGCAAAGATTGGCCAAATGATATTAAAGATGAGCATGCCAATATCACTCAAAAAGCTCAAAACAGAGAAAAGGCCATCCATAGAAAGGCGATTGACAAACCTAGCGGAACTTTAAAAGATTGAAGAAGCAATCTTAACCCAATCTCAAAAAAAGGGCTTTAAGTTACTAGATACATTTAAAATAAAGCATGGGTTTAGATGAAAGGAAAAAAATAGAACTTGTATAAAGTAGCAGATATTTTTTGTGGTGCTGGAGGATTGAGCTATGGCTTTTCTGTGCATCCTTATTTTGAATTAGTATGGGCTAATGATATAGACAAGGATGCCATTTTAAGCTATCAAGCCAATCATAAAGAGGCACAAACCATTTTGTGCGATATTGTGCAACTTCATTGCCACAACTTACCATGCGTTCCAATTGATATCCTACTAGGCGGACCACCATGCCAGAGCTATTCTACCCTTGGCAAAAGAAAAATGGATGAAAAAGCGAATCTGTTTAAAGAATATTTGCGGCTCTTGGATTTAGTGAAACCAAAAATATTTGTTTTTGAAAATGTGGTGGGTTTAATGTCTATGCAAAAAGGGCAATTATTCAAACAAATTTGTAACGCTTTTAAAGAGAGAGGTTATATTTTAGAGCATGCCATTTTAAACGCCCTAGATTATGGTGTGCCTCAAATAAGAGAGCGAGTGATTTTAGTGGGCGCACTCAAAAGCTTTAAACAAAAATTCCGCTTCCCCAAACCCATAAAAACGCATTTTTCTCTAAAAGACGCTTTAGGGGATTTACCACCCATTCAAAGCGGTGAAAATGGTGATGCTTTAGGTTATCTTAAAAATGCGGATAATGTTTTTTTGGAATTTGTGCGGAATTCTAAAGAATTAAGCGAGCATAGCAGTCCTAAAAATAATGAGAAACTTATAAAAATCATGCAAACGCTAAAAGACGGACAGAGTAAAGATGATTTGCCCAAAAATTTACGCCCCAAAAGTGGTTATACTAATACCTATGCCAAAATGTGGTGGGAAAAACCAGCCCCCACTATTACAAGAAATTTTTCTACCCCAAGCAGTTCTAGGTGTATCCATCCAAGAGACTCTAGAGCGTTAAGCATTAGAGAGGGAGCAAGATTGCAAAGCTTTCCTGATAATTATAAATTTTATGGGAGCGCTAGCGCTAAAAGATTGCAAATTGGCAATGCCGTGCCGCCTTTATTGAGTGCAGCGCTCGCTCATGCTGTCTTTGATTTTTTAAGGGGTAAAAATGTTTGATAATAACGATTTTAAAGGTTATAGAAATTTATTGGGTTTTAATTCTCAAAATGCGTTTAAGGAATTTTTAGGTGCTAAAGACATACAACCTTGCGTTGATTTCAATGATTTAAACGCGCTCAAAAAAAGGCTTATTGAAATTTTTAGCGCTATCAATAGTATTTATTGTTTTAAATATAATGGGTATGAATTGGAATGCTTTTTTAAAAACTCCATAGAGCGAGTGTTTTCAAAGATAGTGGACACTCATATTATTTATAAGCTGAATAATCAAGGCAGAAGACCTGAAGAAGTTTGTTTTTCGTGGATGCGCGGGTTTTTGGTAGCGGAGTTTTTTAAGGATTTTATCGCTTGTCTTTTTAACACGCAAAAAGAAACCATCAAATTTTTTGGTGGTGATAATTTTGAGAGCATAGAAAGCTTTAAAAGAAGTCCTAAAGCCGATTTTTTGTTAGACAATCATTTATTACTAGAAGTTCAAAGCGGATTTCAAGGGATCAATGACATTAAAGAATATAAAGTTTTAGAAGCTAAAAGGCGTTTGATAACGGATAAAATTCCCACTATTGTGGTGCATTTTGATCTGTTTAACGGGCAAGTGGAATGTGTAGAAATTTCTAAAATCAAAGACAATGATTTGAATTGGATAACCCGCCAACAAATGGAAAGGCAGAGCGTTTTTAATATTTCGCAAAACTTTTTTGATCACAAAATTACAGAAATGCCTAATAAACCGCTTTCGTAAAAATCAATAGTATAAACCAATAGCATAATACGGAATAAAATATTAGGATAATAGCATTAAAAAGGTGGTAGATGGATTGAATGTCCGTTATTTTTTGCCTGACATTCAGCATGAGTGTGTGTCTCAAATAAGAGGGCGAGTGATTTTAGTGGGCGTGCTTAAAAGTTTTAAACAAAAATCCCACTCCCCCAAACCCATAAAAACGCATTTTTGCAACCAACTTATATATTTTGATTCGCATTAGCCTTTTTATTGCCTTCTGCTAAAAGTGATCCCATAAACTTCATTCCTGATTTGAAACAAGGGATCATTAGGGGCTTCTACGCCTTTAGGGAGATCAGCTGGGAAATACACGTCTTTATTGCAACCCATTCCTTCGTATTTTTCAACTTTCAAGGTCCCCACCAATAATTCCTTATGTTTGCCTTTCCAAAGCGCGGTCGTGTCGTTGGTGGCATCATTTTGATTCGCAAACACCAGATACATTTGGTATTCTATGGGCTTAGTTTTAAGGTGTTGTTGGAATGAAGAGAGCAAATAATTTGAATCCTTTTGCTTTAATTCTTGGGGGTTAAGATACTTAACGCCGTCTTTAGGCACAAATTTCCACCTCGCAGGCCATAATTTCTCTTTCTTATCTTTAAACCTGAACGCATGCACGCTATAATAAGGCGTGTTAGCCACGCTTGAGCTAATCCCTATCGTTTTCATATAGGCGGCAAAATTCCTATAAGAAGGGACTTCTTCGTAAAGCTTTTTGATTCTTGCTTCATCCACCTTGCCATTTTTAGGAATCCTCATCTCAAAAAATTGAGCGAATTCTTTAGGGTTTTTGGCAAAATTGATTTTTGTATTGAGCATCACCATTGTCCAGCTAGCGTTTTGATTTTCCAATTTTAACGCCATTCCCCTAATTTTGCTTTTATCGTCCATCGCCACGCCCCCTAAAGAATACCTTACAGATGCAGGGATTTCTTTCTCATTGAGTAGTGGCACATCTAAATCCTCTTTTGCTTGTGGGTTGGGGAGGAACACGCCTTTAGCGCAAAACCCCTTAGTGTGGTTGATTTTCATTTTAGGCTCTTTGGCGTTGAGTTTGTAGAAAATATCCGCAATCTCTTCAGCGCTCACTTCATGGGCTTTTAAAAAACCCAAGCTAAAAACCAAACACAAGCTCAAACCAATTTTTTTCATTCTTGATCCTTTATTATTAATTTATATAAACAATGCCTTTTATTGTATCAGTAAATTCCCTATTGAGCCTTAAAAAAGCCTTTTTTTCAATATATTATTAGGTCTTAAAAAATTATCCTATCCATTTGCATGCTCATCAGCAAGCTTTTAAGGATAAACTTGTGTTTTAAATTTTGCGATTTTTAAGAAAATTAGCTTGATTTTAAACTAAATCTATATTCTTTTATGCTACAATTATTTCTACAAAGTAATTTATCTATTCTCAGGTAAAGTAAGGAAGAGGAATGAAATTAAAGAAACGAAAAGTTGCGGCTGCATTGCTAAAGCGTTTTACCTTGCCACTGTTGTTCACTACGGGTTCATTAGGGGCGGTTACTTATGAAGTGCATGGGGATTTTATCAACTTCTCCAAAGTGGGTTTTAACCGTTCGCCTATTAACCCTGTTAAAGGTATCTATCCCACAGAAACTTTTGTTAACCTTACGGGTAAGCTAGAGGGGTCTGTGCATTTAGGTAGGGGATGGACCGTGAATTTAGGCGGTGTTTTGGGCGGACAAGTTTATGATAACACTAGGTATGATAGGTGGGCAAAGGATTTTACCCCCCCAAGCTATTGGGATAAAACTTCTTGTGGCACTGATTCTTTGAGCCTTTGTATGAACGCCACTAAAATGTGGGAACAGCAAGGACCAGGTGGTATTATTGACCCTAGAGGTATTGGTTATATGTATATGGGTGAGTGGAACGGCTTGTTCCCTAACTACTATCCGGCTAACGCCTACTTGCCTGGGCATTCAAGGCGCTATGAAGTTTATAAAGCGAATTTGACCTATGACAGCGACAGAGTCCATATGGTAATGGGGCGCTTTGATGTTACGGAGCAGGAGCAAATGGATTGGATTTACCAATTGTTCCAAGGGTTTTATGGGACTTTCAAGCTCACGAATAAGATGAAGTTCTTGCTCTTTAGCTCTTGGGGTCGTGGTATCGCTGACGGCCAGTGGTTGTTCCCTATCTATCGTGAAAAGCCTTGGGGTATTCATAAAGCCGGTATTATTTATCGCCCTACAAAGAATTTATTGATCCACCCTTATGTGTATCTTATCCCGCAAGTAGGCACATTGCCCGGTGTTAAAGTAGAGTATGATACCAATCCTGAGTTCAGAGGGATAGGCATTAGAAATAAAACGACTTTCTATGCGTTGTATGACTATCGTTGGAATAACGCTGAATACGGTCGTTACGCACCCGCTCGTTATAACACTTGGGATCCGTTCTTGGATAATGGTAAGTGGCGTGGCTTGCAAGGTCCTGGTGGTGCGACACTCTATTTGCACCACCATATAGACATTAACAACTACTTTGTGGTTGGTGGTGCTTATCTCAACATTGGTAACCCTAACATGAACTTAGGTACTTGGGGTAACCCTGTGGCTCTTGATGGTATCGAACAATGGGTCGGTGGCATCTACAGCTTAGGGTTTGCGGGGATTGACAACATTACCGATGCTGACGCGTTCACCGAGTATGTTAAAGGTGGAGGCAAGCATGGTAAGTTCAGTTGGAGTGTTTATCAGCGCTTCACCACCGCACCAAGGGCTTTGGAGTATGGTATCGGTATGTATCTAGACTATCAGTTCAGCAAGCATGTTAAAGCGGGTCTCAAACTCGTATGGTTAGAGTTCCAAATCCGTGCGGGTTACAACCCTGGAACCGGTTTCCTTGGGCCAAACGGTCAGCCGCTCAACTTGAATAATGGTTTGTTTGAATCTTCTGCGTTCGCACAAGGTCCTCAAAACATGGGTGGTATCGCAAAAAGTATTACCCAAGACAGAAGCCATTTGATGACACACATCAGTTATAGTTTCTAAGAGAGTTCCCCTATCTCTTAGATATGCCTTTTTTGTATTTTTATTTTAATATCTTTGGGAGTTAGGGTTTTGGAAATTAAGAAATATTTTTCTTACTCTCTATTTTTTTTGCTTTTTTTTAGTCTTTTTTTATCCAAACTTCAAGCTTATAAATTCAACATGAGCATTGTTGGAAAGGTGAGCAGCTATACCAAGTTTGGCTTTAACAACCAAAGATACCAGCCTTCTAAAGACATTTATCCTACAGGTAGCTACACTTCTTTACTCGGTGAATTGAATTTGAGTATGGGTTTATACAAGGGTTTGAGAGCGGAAGTGGGGGCTATGATGGCAGCGCTTCCCTATGACTCTACCGCCTATCAAGGCAACAATATCCCTAACGGCCAGCCCGGCTCTAGGACCGATCCTTTTGGGGCGGGTATCTTTTGGCAATATATTGGTTGGTATGCGGGACATAGCGGTTTAAATGTGCAAAAACCTCGTTTAGCCATGGTGCATAACGCTTTTTTGAGCTACAACTACAAAAAAGACAAATTCAGTTTTGGCGTGAAAGGGGGGCGCTATGATGCTGAAGAGTATGATTGGTTCACTTCTTACACTCAAGGGGTTGAAGGCTTTGTCAAATACAAAGACACTAGATTCAGAGTGATGTATTCAGACGCTAGGGCTTCAGCGTCAAGCGACTGGTTTTGGTATTTTGGGCGTTACTATACAAGCGGTAAGGCTCTAATGGTAGCTGATTTGAAATATGAAAAAGACAATCTAAAAATCAACCCTTATTTTTATGCGATTTTTCAAAGAATGTATGCACCAGGCATTAATATCACTTATGACACCAACCCTAATTTCAACAATAAGGGCTTTCGTTTTGTAGGCACTTTCGTGGGGTTTTTCCCCATTTTTGCCACTCCGGCTAATCAAAATGATATTATCCTCTTCCAACAAGTGCCGTTAGGCAAGAGCGGGCAAACTTATTTTTTCCGCACCCGTTTTTACTATAATAAGTGGCAATTTGGGGGCAGTGTCTATAAAAATATCGGTAATGCTAATGGCGATATAGGTATTTATGGGGATCCTTTGGGGTATAACATTTGGACGAATAGTATTTATGACGCAGAAATTAACAATATTGTTGGCGCTGATGTTATCAATGGGTTTTTGTATGTAGGTTCACAATATAGAGGGTTTAGTTGGAAAATTTTAGGCCGTTGGACGGATAGCCCAAGGGCTGATGAAAGGAGTCTCGCGCTCTTTTTGAGTTATTTTTCTAATAAATATAATATTAGAATGGATTTGAAATTAGAATATTATGGCAATATCACCAAAAAAGGCTATTGTATTGGGTATTGTGGCATGTATGTTCCAACCGATCCTAACGGGCCTGGGACACAGCCTTTAACACACAATGTGTATTCTGACCGAAGCCATATAATGTTTAACATCACCTATGGTTTTAGAATTTACTAGCATTTATCCTTGATGGATATTTTTGATTAGCCTTTTTAAAATATTGAAAGGCTCTGCTCCAATCAAATATCAATACTCAAAAAGCCTTATTTAAATTTATTATTCAATATTCAATACACTAGAACAAAACACCACACCCAGCGCATTTTTTCAACAAGCTAAACGAGTTTAAAGATGAAGTTTTTACCACGCCTAAAGCTAAAGAATACATTGACATAGCGAGCGGTTTTCATAAGCTTTTTAAGAATGATGCTAAGATCGCAGAAAGCCTAAAGCCAGCCACCACCAAGAACTTAAGCCAAGGTTTAGCGACCACTTTAAGCGGAGCGTTAAAATACCAAT
>NZ_VEYL01000021.1:0-26125 GCF_006439795.1 Helicobacter pylori | reverse complement strand
AATACTTGTTTTTGGTTTTTACTGCTTATGGCTTTTGTTGTTTCGCTTTGTTTTTCTTGTGTTTTGGTTGCTTGCTGTTTGCTCTTTAATTAAAGTTAGTGCTTTCTTGTTTGCTGTTTTAAATTCTATAATGGAATTGAGCGTAATAAATGTGCTGTAGGGTTTTAATAAGGGATTTCTATTGTGTGGAGTGAGTTTGATAATACCTCTAAAAGCAATTGTTTTTATACTTTTGTTTTCATCAGATTGGTTTTGTAAAATAACTTGTTCTAAAAAATAATTGATAAGTAAAGCTCTATGCGCCGATATGGGTCTGGGGATGGACGCCTTTTGTAATGCTAATGCAAGACTTCTTTCTACCCTATTGTTCTCTAAGACTTGCTCTTTTGGGACAACTTGCAACTGATCGATCATTACCTCAATTGTCTCATTTTCTTCATTTATAGTGTAATTTTTATGCGAAGGGTATTTTTTGCCTTGTTTAAAGCCCTATTTTACTGAACTTATTGGATAAAACCTGCTTAAGTTAAATTGATCCCATTCTATTATAAAATATAAAAAACCAAATCTTAAAGGAAAACCATGCAAGAAAATCAAACCATTCCTTTTAAATGCCCCAAGTGTCAAGAGCCATTTAATGTGAGTGAAGCACTATACAAACAGATTGAGCTAGAAAATCAAAATAAGTTTTTAGCCCAGCAAAAAGAGTTTGAAAAAGAGGTGAATGCAAAAAGAGTGCAGTATCAAAGCTATTTCAAAAATTTAGAGCAAAAAGAAGAGGCCCTAAAAGAGCGAGAGAAAGAGCAACAGGCTCAATTTGATGAGGCGGTCAAACAAGCGAGTGCTTTAGCTTTGCAAGATGAAAGGGCTAAAATCATTGAAGAAGCTAGGAAAAACGCTTTTTTAGAGCAGCAAAAGGGCTTGGAATTGTTGCAAAAAGAATTAGACGAGAAGTCCAAACAAGTCCAGGAATTGCACCAAAAAGAAGCGGAAATTGAAAGGCTCAAAAGAGAAAATAACGAAGCCGAGAGCCGCTTGAAAGCTGAAAATGAAAAAAAATTGAATGAAAAATTGGAACTGGAAAGGGAAAAAATAGAAAAATCCTTGCATGAAAAAAATGAATTGAAATTCAAGCAGCAAGAAGAGCAATTAGAAATGTTAAGAAACGAGTTGAAAAACGCTCAAAGAAAGGCGGAGTTAAGCTCGCAGCAATTCCAGGGCGAGGTGCAAGAGTTAGCGATTGAAGAGTTTTTGAGGCAAAAATTCCCCCTAGATAGCATTGAAGAAATCAAAAAAGGGCAAAGAGGGGGCGATTGCATTCAAGTGGTGCATACCAGGGAATTTCAAAATTGCGGGAAAATTTATTATGAGAGCAAACGCACTAAAGAATTTCAAAAAGCTTGGGTTGAAAAGCTTAAAAGCGACATGCGAGAGATTGGGGCTGATGTGGGAGTCATTGTGAGTGAAGTGCTGCCTAAAGAGATGGAGAGAATGGGGTTATTTGAGGGGGTGTGGGTGTGTTCGTTTGAAGAGTTTAAGGGGTTGAGCACGGTGTTAAGAGAAGGGGTTATTCAAGTGAGTTTGGCTAAAAAAAGTCAGGAAAATAAGGGCGATAAAGTGAATCTGCTCTATCATTATTTGACAAGCTCTGAATTTTCTATGCAAGTGAATGCGATTATAGAGGGGTTTGAGCAATTGAGAGCGGATTTAGAAAGCGAAAAACGCGCGATGGCTAGGATCTGGAAAAGCAGGGAAAAACAAATTGACAAAGTGTTTGAGGGCACGATTAACATGTATGGCTCTATCAAGGGCATTGCGGGTAATGCGATAGGGCAAGTGAAAGCGCTAGAGCTTGGGTATGATGGGGAGGATTTAGAAGATTAGTTTTAGTGGTGCACTTTGAGATAATATTATATTAGGAGAAAATATGGGCAATAAAGATCATAGTAAAGGTTCAAGTTGGCATAAATGGGATTTGCATGCGCATACGCCATGTACAAATTTAAAAAAGGAATATAAATGTTCTGAAGAGGAGTTTATACAAAAATTATGCGATAGCCAAATTGATTGCATTGGATTAACGAACTATTTTAAGTTTAATGAGAAAGAATTTGATTTAAAAGAAAAAATAGAAAAGAAAAGCATCAAGGTTTTTTATAATTTAGAAGTTAGGTTGGATTATCAAAATAAGGAAGATCAGTGTTTGGATTTCCATATTATTTTTTCAGATAAGGTTACACAACAAGAAATAGACAATTTTTTAAGGAATGCAGATGCCAATGTTGGTGGAATTGAGAAACAACTTGCAGATTTAGAAAAGGATGATTTTGATAAAGCGGTAGTTAATTTTGATAAATTGTTGGAATGTTTAGAAAAAGAGTCTTTAAAATTGAGAGGAAAGTATTTATTAGGGTTTTTATCAAGAGGGCATGGTAATTCTCGTAGTAGCAGTAATGATAAAAAAATAGCTAATAAGTCGCATTTTTTAATCCACTCATCAGATAACCAAGAAAATCTTAAAAAGGATAGAGAATTTTGGCTTAAACATAACAAATCTCTCTTACAGAGTAGCGATGCCCACAAAGAGGAGCAAATAGGGAAAAAATACACTTGGATAAAAGCAGAAAAAACCTTTGAGGGGTTAAAACAAATTATTTATGAGCCAGAAACAAGAGTGAGTATTAACGAAAATAAACCTCAAAATCCTTTGTATAAGATAGATTGCATAGAGTTAAACTTTGATGAAGCGGTAAAGATCACCAATGAAAAAGGAGAGATTCCTTTTTGTTATGCAGGATTTAATGAAACGCTATTTTTTAGTCCGTATTTTACTTGTGTGATAGGAGGTAGAGGGAGCGGTAAAAGCACTTTGTTACAATTAATAGCATCAGCAATTAAAAATAAAAGTTTTGTTAAAGGCTTAAGGCTTGAAACAATTCAAAAGTCTTTAAAAATACAGCCAAACATAGACATAGTGGATAGCGTAGAGTATTTAGCTCAAAATGAAGTAGAAGAATTTGCTACTAATGTTTCAAAATTCACAGAGGCTATTTTTAACCGAATAGATAGCAAGTCAAGTGGAAAACTTAAGGAGTTAGAAAAGCAAATCAAAGAAAGCATTGAAAAATTTGATGAGCAAATTAGATATTGGCAAGAAAAGACCAAACTAGAAGAACAACTAAAAGAGAGCGAAAAAATAAGAAAGAAATACCAAAGCATTATAGATGCTTTTACAGATAAAAACTATTTGGACAAAAAAGACAAATTGCAAGCAAAACGCCAAGTGCTAATTGATTTAGAACAATCTAAAGTGGGGTTTTGGACTTTTATTGAAGAATTAAAACGGGTGGTGAATTTTGAATCAAAAGAAAACATGGAAGAAAAAAATAGCTATGATAAAGTCTATAACCAACTCAAACAAAATATTTGTAAGGAACTTGAACAGATAGATATAAATATAAAAAACGGGTGTTTTAAAAGCGATGAGGAGAACATAAGAACGCTAAAAACAGAACACGAAGCATTGAGCCAAGAGATTGGGGAATTTCTTAAAGAAAAAGGCGTGAGCGATGAAAATATAGGAGATATTAGAAACGCTAATTACCATTTAGCAAACATAAAAATGGACATTGATGATTTAGAGCGTGAAATGAAAGAGATTGCTAACAAAATAAAGGGTTTTTCTTATGGAGATATTGATAAAAATATTGAAGAGTTTAAACAACAAATCAATGAAGAATTAGGCAAAATCAATTCGACTTTTGAAGAAATTTCAAAAAATCATAAAGAAGTGAAACCAATTACCATAAAATATCGTTTGAATGAAGATGTTTTTGAAGGGGTTTTTGAGGATTTTGATAAGTTGGTGGATAAGGGTTTTAATATCCAAAGACACCAATCAAAAATCAAGGAATATTTAAAGGAAATTGAATTAAAAGACATTATAGATATGCAACATGCAGATTTTATAGAAAGGCTTGATAGTCTAATTGAAAATAAAAAAGCGGCATTTTATGAAACCATGAAAGATATATTTGATAGAGAAATTCATTTTCAAATCTATCGGCTTCTCATTCTCAAACATTTAAGGAATGTTGAAAAATATAAAATTTTTGAAGTCCGTTATGACAAAAGAGCTTTAAATGAAACTTCCTTTGGGCAAAGATGCACTGCTGTATTGGTTGTCCTTTTATCTTTAGGGAATAACCCTATCATCATTGATGAGCCAGAAGCACACTTGGATAGCACCTTAATCGCTAATTATTTAGTTGCTTTAATCAAAAAACGGAAGCAAGAAAGACAAATTATTTTTGCCACCCATAACGCTAATTTTGTTTTGAACGCTGATGCAGAGTTAATTATTCAGTTAAAAAATGAGAATAATGAGATAGTCGCGCAATCTTTTACGATTGAGAGCAATGAATATAAAGAGGATTTATTGAAATTAGAGGGAGGTGAAAAAGCTTTTAAGGATCGTGAAAGAAAGTATGGCATTATAAAAGATAAAAATTAAAAACAAGGAATAACATGCGCATTGTATTTATGGGAACGCCTGGTTTTGCTGAAGTGATCTTAAGGGCGTTGGTTGAAAATAAAAATAACCATATAGAAGTGGTGGGGCTATTCACTCAAAGGGACAAACCTTTTGGGCGCAAAAAAGAATTGAAAGCCCCAGAGACTAAAACATACATTTTAGAAAATCATTTAAATATCCCCATTTTCCAGCCGCAAAGTTTGAAAGAGCCTGAAGTCCAAATCTTAAAAGGTTTGAAGCCTGATTTTATCGTGGTGGTGGCTTATGGTAAGATTTTGTCTAAAGAGGTTTTAACCATCGCTCCTTGTATTAATGTGCATGCGTCGTTATTGCCTAAATACAGGGGGGCTTCGCCCATTCATGAGATGATACTCAATGACGATAGGATTTATGGCATAAGCACCATGCTTATGGATTTGGAATTGGATAGCGGGGATATTTTAGAGAGCGCTTCTTTTTTGAGAGAAGATTATTTGGATTTAGACGCTTTAAGTTTAAAATTAGCGTGCATGGGGGCGACTCTGCTTCTTTCAACGCTCAAAAATTTCTATTCCATCACAAGAAAGCCTCAAGATCACATGCAGGCTAGTTTTTGTAAAAAAATCACCAAAGCTGATGGTTTAGTGGGTTTTAAAGACGCTAAAAGCTTGTTTTTAAAATCGCTTGCGTTTAAATCTTGGCCAGAAATCTTTTTAGAAAGTAACCTTAAGCTTTTAGAAGTGGGGTTGGTGGAGAATGAAAAGAGCCACAAGGAAGGCGAGATTTTAGCAATTGATGAAAAAGGCGTTTTTGTAGGCTGCTTGAAAGGCAGCGTGCGTATAGCAAGGTTGCAAGCGGTGGGTAAAAAGCCTTTGAAAGCGAAGGATTATTTGAATGGCAAGCGTTTGAAAGTGGGCGGTATTTTGGCATGAGAAAATGTGAAAAAAGGGTTTTTGAGAGCCTGCCTTCCACGCAAACCTATCTTTTAGAAAAACTTAAAAACGATGCGCTCAAAGCCCCTGTTTTGATTGTGGCTAAAAACCAAAGCGCCGGGATAGGCAGTAGGGGGAATATTTGGGAGGGTGTGGAAAGTGCTTTGACTTTTTCGCTCGCTTTAAACGCAAGCGATTTGCCTAAAGATTTGCCCATGCAAGCGAACGCTTTGTATTTGGGGTTTTTATTCAAAGAGGTTTTAAAAGAGCTAGGCTCTCAAACCTGGCTTAAATGGCCTAACGATTTGTATTTAGGGGGTCAAAAAATAGGGGGCGTGCTGGTTAATGCTTATAAAGACATGCGGGTGTGCGGCATTGGCGTGAATAAGGTTTCAACAAAATGGGCATGTTTAGATATTGGCGCGAGCGATGATTGGATTATAGAGGGCTTTTTAAAAAAAATAGAAGAAAATCTGTTTTGGGGGGAAGTTTTAAGTAAGTATGCGTTAGAATTTCATAAAAACAACTCTTTTAGCTTCCATAATGATTGCGGCGAAGCGGTGAGTTTGAAAGATGCGGAATTGTTAGAAGACGGCCGTGTTTGTATTAAAGGTAAGATTTATGATAGGACGTGAGTATGATGAATGAAATCATTGCAGTGGCTAATCAAAAAGGGGGTGTGGGCAAAACGACAACAGCGGTTAATTTAGCGGCTTCTTTAGCGGCACATGAAAAAAAAATTTTGTTGATTGATTTTGACCCTCAAGCCAACGCCACTTCAAGCTTGGGTTTTAGGCGCGATAAAATTGATTATGATATTTATCATGTGCTGATTGGCCGTAAGCAAATTTCTCAAGTGATCTTAAAAACCCAAATGCCTTTTTTGGATCTAGTGCCTTCTAATTTGGGTTTGGCCGGGTTTGAAAAAACCTTTTATGACAGCCAAGATGAGAACAAACGAGGCGAGCTCATGCTCAAAAACGCCTTAGAGAGCGTGGTGGGGCTTTATGATTATATTATTATTGATTCCCCGCCAGCTCTTGGGCCTCTCACGATCAATTCGCTTTCAGCAGCCCATTCGGTGATCATTCCTATTCAATGCGAATTTTTTGCCCTTGAAGGCACTAAATTATTGCTTAACACCATTAGAATGCTGCAAAAAAGCACGAACCCTAAGCTCAAAATCAGAGGTTTTTTACCCACAATGCATGTCCCTCAACTCAATTTGACAAAAGGGGTTTTAGCGGAATTGTTTAAGTATTTTGACTCAGAGTTTTTTAGAGATTCAGCTACAGGAGAGTATATTATGATCCCTAAAAGCGTGAAACTAGCGGAATCGCCTAGTTTTGGCAAGCCCATTTTACTCTATGATATTAAATCTAATGGCAGTATCGCTTATCAAAAATTAGCTCAAAGCATTCTTCAAGGGTAGCATATGGCAAAAAATAAAGTGTTGGGTAGGGGTTTAGCGGATATTTTCCCTGAAATCAATGAAGTGTATGAGCAAGGGCTGTATGAAAGAGCGAATCGGGTTGTGGAGCTTGGTATTGATGAGGTGATGCCTAATCCTTACCAGCCCAGAAAAATCTTTAGCGAAGAGTCCTTAGAAGAATTAGCGCAATCCATTAAAGAACATGGTTTGTTGCAACCGGTTTTGGTGGTGAGTGAGAATGGGCGTTACCATTTGATCGCCGGTGAAAGACGCTTAAGAGCGAGCAAATTAGCTAAAATGCCTACGATTAAGGCGATTGTTGTGGATATTGAGCAAGAAAAAATGCGTGAAGTGGCGTTGATTGAAAATATCCAGCGAGAAGATTTAAACCCTTTAGAGTTAGCTAGATCTTATAAAGAATTGCTTGAAAGCTATCAAATGACTCAAGAAGAGCTGTCTAAAATCGTTAAAAAATCCCGAGCCCATGTGGCTAATATCATGCGTTTATTGACGCTCTCTTCTAAGGTTCAAAACGCTCTTTTAGAAGAAAAAATCACCTCAGGGCATGCAAAAGTCTTGGTGGGTTTAGATGAAGAAAAACAAGAATTGATCTTAAATTCCATCATAGGGCAGAAACTCAGCGTGCGCCAAACAGAAGATTTAACGCGTGATTTTAAAATAAACGCAAATTTTGACAATAAAAAACATGGTTTCAAGGAAACCCAAACGCTCATCGCTGAAGATGAATTAGAGCGCTTTAATCAAAGTTTGTGGGATCGTTACAAGCTTAAAGCGGCTTTAAAAGGGAATAAAATAGTTTTACGATGTTATAAAAATTCTCTTTTAGAGGCTTTTGTGAAAAAAATGATGTCTTAATGCTTAGATATTCTCAGTTTTTAAGCGATTTTTTGTTAAGATAGAGTTAATGTTTTTATAACAAATGCGAATTTCAAATATTTTTAGGTTTTTAGGAAAGAAATAGGCTATGAATATATCGGTTAACCCCTATTTAATGGCGGTCGTTTTTGTAGTGTTTGTGTTGTTGTTATGGGCGATGAATGTTTGGGTGTATAGGCCTTTGTTGGCTTTTATGGATAACAGACAGGCAGAGATAAAGGATAGCTTGGCTAAAATCAAAACGGATAACACCCAAAGCGTGGAGATTGGCCATCAAATTGAGACTCTTCTTAAGGAAGCTGCTGAAAAGCGCAGAGAAATGATAGCAGAAGCGATTCAAAAAGCCACAGAGTCCTATGACGCTGTGATCAAGCAAAAAGAGAACGAACTCAATCAAGAGTTTGAAGCGTTCGCAAAGCAATTACAAAATGAAAAGCAAGTCTTAAAAGAGCAGTTGCAAGTGCAAATGCCGGTATTTGAAGACGAGTTAAACAAGCGTGTGGCTATGGGTTTAGGGAGTTGATAGATGGTGTTAGTTAAAATGGTGTTAGGGTTTTTGATCCTTTTAAGCCCTTTGTGCGCTACTGGATTGGATATTTCACAAACGGACATTATAGAGCGATCTTTAAATTTCCTCTTATTTGCGGGGATTTTGTGGTATTTTTTGGCTAAAAAACTGCGTTCATTTTTACGCTCTAAAAGCCTTGAAATCTCCAAACGATTAGAAGAGATTCAAGCCCAACTTAAAGTGAGTAAAGAAAATAAGAAAAAACTCCTTAAAGAATTAGAGCAAGCCAAAGAAAAAGCTGAATTGATTATTTCTGATGCGAATAAAGAAGCCTACACGATCACGCAAAAATACGAATTGCAAACCAAAATGGATGTGGAAAATTTGATCAAAAATTCTAAGGCGTTGATGGATTTAGAAGTTAAAAAGATCAAAAGAGAGCTGGTTGAAAGCGTTTTTAAAGATCTAAGAGAGAGCAAAAAAGTGTCTTTCAATGTGCAAGATTGCGTGAATATTTTGAAACAAAGGCTTTAAATGCAAGATTTAAAAGTGATCTCTAAGCATTATGCTAAGGCGTTGAAAAACCACACTAAAGGCGATTTAGCGTTATTGGAAGAAATCGTTGTGGGGCTTAAAAATGCAGCAGAAGCCATAAAATTGCATAAACTCAACCAGGTGTTAGCCCATGTTTCTTTAAAAGTTAAAAAAGAGATTGTGTTAGAAGTTTTAGAAAAAATAACCTCCACAAAAGCATGTTCAGTTTTAAAGCCTGTAATGGAAGTGGTGTTAAAAAATAACCGGCTTGATATGTTGGAATTAGTCGCTGAAGAGCTGTCTTTTGATTCTAAAAGGACTTTAGAAGCCACGCTTTTAGTTCCGCAAAAGCTTGAAAATAAGGAGCTAGAAGAAGTACAACAAAAATTGCAAGCGCGTTTTAACGCTCCTGTAGAAATCGCTCAAGACACTTGGTCTAAAAAGGGGGTTTCTTTGAGCGTTTCAAGCCTGGATTTAGAAATAGGCTTTTCTAAAGAAGATATTTTAAAGAAAATAGAAAAACAGGTTATTCAATCTATTTAATCAATCTAAGGAGATAAAGATAATGTCCCAACTAAAATTGGAAGAAATCAGCTCGGTTATTGAAGAAAAAATCAAGAATTTTGAACTTGATTGCGATATGGCTGAAGTAGGAAAAGTTGTTTCATATGCTGATGGTGTGGCTAAGGTTTATGGCTTAAATGGTGTGATGTCGTATGAAGTGCTGGAGTTTGAAACAGGGGATAAAGGTGTTGCGGCTAACTTAGAAGAAGATAGCGTTGGCGTGATTGTGTTTGGTTTTGGCAACAATATTAAAGAGGGGACTAGCGTTAAACGCACGAAGAGTTTGATGAAAGTTCCTGTTGGCGATGCGGTTGTAGGGCGCGTGTTGAACGCTTTGGGTGAGCCTATTGATGGCAAGGGTGAGATAGAAACGAATGAGTTTAGTCTCATCGAGCAAAAAGCCCCGGGCATTATGGACAGAAAATCTGTGCATGAGCCTTTACAAACTGGTATTAAAGCCATTGATGCGTTGGTGCCTATTGGGTGCGGGCAAAGGGAATTGATTATTGGGGATAAACAAACCGGTAAAACCACCGTAGCGATCGATGCGATCATTAACCAAAAAGGGCAAAATGTGATCTGTATCTATGTGGCTATTGGGCAAAAAGAATCCACTGTTGCGCAAGTGGTCCGCAAATTAGAAGAATACGGGGCGATGGAATACAGCGTCGTGATCAACGCTTCGGCTTCAGATTCAGCTGCGATGCAATATTTAGCCCCTTATTCAGGTGTGGCTATGGGGGAATACTTTAGAGATCATGCCCGCCATGCCCTAATCATTTATGACGATTTGAGTAAGCATGCTGTCGCTTACAGAGAGATTTCTTTGATTTTGAGGAGACCCCCAGGTAGGGAGGCTTTTCCTGGAGATGTGTTTTATATCCACTCACGGCTTTTAGAAAGAGCGGCTAAACTTTGCGATGAAAAGGGTGCTGGCTCTTTGACCGCACTCCCTATTGTGGAAACTCAAGCGGGCGATGTTTCAGCTTATATCCCTACGAATATCATTTCTATTACAGACGGGCAAATTTTCTTAGAAACGGATTTGTTTTATTCAGGAATCCGCCCGGCTATCAATGTGGGCTTGTCGGTTTCAAGGGTTGGAGGGGCCGCTCAAATCAAAGCGACCAAGCAGGTTTCAGGGACTTTGCGCCTGGATTTAGCGCAATACAGAGAGTTGCAAGCCTTCACACAATTCGCTTCTGATTTAGATGAAGCGAGTAAAAAGCAATTAGAAAGGGGGCAACGCATGGTAGAAGTGCTGAAACAAGCCCCTTATTCGCCCTTGCCTATTGAAAAGCAAGTGGTCATTATTTACGCTGGGGCTAAGGGCTTTTTAGATAGCGTGAGCGTGAAAAAAGTCGTGGATTTTGAAGAGCAACTGCACCCTTTCTTGGAAGCAAAATACCCCCAAGTTTTAGAAGAAATCCACACTAAAAAAGTGCTAGATAAGGATTTGGAAGCCATGCTAAGAAAAGTTTTAGAGGAATTTAAGCTCACTTATAGCGAGTAGGAGACGGCTAGAATATGGCGAATTTAAGAGACATTAGAAAGAAAATTGGAAGCGTTAAAAACACGCAAAAAATCACGCATGCGATGAAACTCGTTTCCACTTCCAAGCTAAGAAAGGCCGAAGAAGTTGCAAGAAATTCTAGAGCGTATGCAATGAAACTAGACGCTGTGTTTGATGATGTGCTATCCAAGATGAAAAATCAAGGGATTGAAGACATTCAAAGCAAGTATTTTAGGGAACTAGAAAGACTTGAAATCAAAAAAGTGGATATTATTTTTATCACAGCCGATAAGGGGCTTTGTGGGGGCTTTAACACCAATACCATTAAAAAAGTTTTAGCATGCACGAATGAATACAAAGAAAAAGACATTAAAGTGCGTTTGCGCGGTATTGGTAAAAAGGGTAATGAGTATTTTAGCTTTAATGGGATAGAGGTTTTAGACAAGATCAATAATTTGAGTTCTATGCCTAATTATGAACGCGCGCAGGAATTCATGAAAAAAGTGGTAGAGGATTATTTGAGTGGGAAAACCGATAAGGTGATTATCATTCATAATGGCTTTAAAAACATGATCACTCAAGAAACAAGAGTCAAAACAATTTTGCCTATTGGGTATAAAATCATCCACCAAAACCCCCAGCCTAGTGAGTCTCAAGAGACCATTACTAGTGAGCCAAGCGGGAGTGAAGATGAAATTTTAGACTCTTTAGCAGAAAAATATGTGGAGTATAGTTTATACTACGCTTTGATTGATTCTTTAGCCGCAGAGCATAGCGCTAGAATGCAGGCTATGGATACAGCGACGAATAACGCTAAAGATTTGGTTAAGACTTTAACCATTTCTTATAATAAAGCCAGACAAGAGGCGATTACGACCGAGCTAGTAGAAATCAATGCTGGCGTAGAAGCCCTAAAATAAAAATTACATTAAAATAAGGAGCGATGAAAGCGATGGAAGGTAAAATCATTCAGGTTTTAGGCCCTGTGGTAGATGTGGAATTTGAATCCTATCTACCGGCGATTTTTGAAGCGTTAGACATTAATTTTGAAGTCAATGGTGTTCAAAAGTCTTTAGTTTTAGAGGTGGCAGCCCATTTGGGCGGTAATCGGGTGCGAGCGATTGCTATGGATATGACAGAAGGCTTAGTGCGTAACCAAGTGGTGAAGGCTCGTGGCAGGATGATTGAAGTGCCTGTGGGCGAAGAAGTGTTAGGGCGTATTTTTAATGTTGTGGGCGAGAGTATTGACAATTTAGAGCCTCTTAAGCCGTCCTTAACTTGGCCCATTCACAGAAAAGCCCCTAGTTTTGAACAACAAAGCACTAAAACAGAAATGTTTGAAACCGGCATTAAAGTCATTGATTTGCTCGCGCCTTATTCTAAGGGTGGTAAAGTAGGCTTGTTTGGTGGGGCTGGCGTGGGGAAAACGGTGATCATTATGGAGCTTATCCACAATGTGGCTTATAAGCATAACGGGTATTCGGTGTTTGCAGGTGTAGGGGAGCGCACCAGAGAAGGGAACGATCTGTATTTTGAGATGAAAGAAGGGGGCGTTTTAGACAAAGTCGCGCTGTGCTATGGGCAAATGAATGAGCCACCAGGCGCTAGGAATCGCATCGCATTCACCGGCTTGACGATGGCGGAGTATTTTCGTGATGAAAAGGGCTTAGATGTGTTGATGTTTATTGACAACATCTTTAGATACGCTCAAAGCGGTGCGGAAATGAGCGCGCTATTAGGCCGTATCCCTTCAGCTGTGGGGTATCAGCCCACGCTAGCCGGGGAAATGGGGAAACTTCAAGAGCGTATCGCTTCCACTAAAAATGGCTCTATCACTTCGGTTCAAGCGGTGTATGTGCCAGCAGACGACTTGACTGACCCAGCCCCTGCTTCGGTGTTTGCGCATTTGGATGCGACTACGGTATTGAACAGAAAGATCGCTGAAAAAGGGATTTATCCTGCAGTTGATCCCTTGGATTCCACTTCAAGGATTTTAAGCCCTCAAATGATCGGTGAGAAACACTATGAAATCGCTACCGGTATCCAGCAAGTTTTGCAAAAATACAAGGATTTGCAAGATATTATTGCGATTTTGGGATTAGACGAATTGAGCGAAGAGGATAAAAAGATTGTTGAGAGGGCCAGAAAAATTGAGAAGTTTTTATCCCAGCCGTTTTTTGTGGCTGAAGTGTTTACGGGAAGTCCCGGTAAGTATGTGACCCTCCAAGAGACTTTAGAGGGCTTTGGAGGGATTTTAGAAGGCAAATACGATCATATTCCTGAGAACGCATTTTACATGGTGGGCAGCATTCAAGAGGTTTTAGAAAAAGCTAAAAACATGAAAAATTCCTAAGGGTTTTGTGATGGCTTTGTTGAAAATTAGTGTGGTAGTTCCTGAGGGGGAAGTTTATACAGGAGAGGTTAAAAGCGTTGTGTTGCCAGGAGTTGAAGGGGAATTTGGAGTGCTTTATGGGCATAGCAACATGATCACCTTGCTTCAGGCAGGAGTGGTTGAGATTGAAACAGAAAACCAAAAAGAGCACATTGCGATCAATTGGGGCTATGCAGAAGTTACTAATGAACGGGTGGATATTTTAGCCGATGGGGCGGTCTTTATTAAAAGAGAATCAGACGACAGAGACGATGCTATCTCTAGGGCTAAAAAGCTTTTAGAGGACGCAAGCTCTGACAGGTTAGCGGTCTCTAGCGTGCTGGCTAAGATTGAGTCTCTTTAAGGGGATAATCATGTTGGATTCAATCGTTTATTTTTTCAATAAGAGCGGGTTTGTTACCACGCTTGTTTTAGTTTGGATTTCGCTTTATTTGGTGATGACTTTATGGGTCTTTTTGTATAAAAGCATTGTGTTAAAGATTGAACTCAGGCGCGAGATGCAATCTTTATCTAACATTCTTAATGGAGTGCAAGACGCTCCAGAGCATTTTATGTTTAATAAAAAAAGAAATGATGAGACCTATTCTAATGAATTGTTGCAAGCTTGGAAACATCAAGTTCTTAAACAAAGCACGACGGGTTTAGTGGTGTTGAGCATTATCTCTTCTACAGCCCCCTTTATTGGCTTGTTTGGGACGGTAGTTGAAATTTTAGAAGCGTTTAACAATTTGGGCGCGTTAGGTCAAGCTTCTTTTGGGGTGATCGCGCCCATTATTTCTAAGGCTCTTATTGCCACCGCTGCAGGGATTTTAGCGGCCATTCCAGCCTATTCTTTTTACTTGATTTTAAAACGCAAGGTGTATGATTTATCGGTTTATGTGCAGATGCAAGTGGATATTTTGTCTTCTAAAAAATAAAGCTTTAAGGGGATTTTATAAATATCTTAAATAGGGAGTTAGAAGGTTTTTATGAATTATGATAACTATTGGGATGAAGACAAGCCAGAACTCAATATCACGCCTTTAGTGGATGTGATGCTTGTTTTATTGGCTATTCTTATGGTAACGACGCCCACTCTCACTTATAAAGAAGAGATTGCTTTGCCTTCTGGTTCAAAAACTGCTAGAGCCACTCAAGATAAAATGATAGAGATCCGCATGGATAAAGACGCAAAAATCTATATAGATAGTCAAACCTATGAATACAACTCCTTCCCGGATACTTTCAACTTGCTTTCTAAGAAATACGATAAAGATACTAGGGTTAGTATCCGCGCGGACAAGCGATTGACTTATGATAAAGTGATCTATTTGTTAAAAACGATTAAAGAAGCAGGTTTTTTAAAAGTTTCTTTAATCACAAGTCCTTAAAAAGTAGGGCTAATTTGCATGAGTAAGAGCGCGATCTTTGTTGTTTCTGGCTTTTTAGCGTTTTTGCTCTATGCTTTGTTATTATATGGTTTGTTGCTAGAAAGGCACAATAAAGAAGCGGAGAAAATCCTTTTAGATTTGGGCAAAAAAAACGAACAAGTCATTGATTTGAATTTAGAAGATTTGCCAAGCGATGAAAAAAAAGATGAAAAAATCGCTGAAAAAGCAGAAGAAAAAAAAGATGAAAAAGTAGTTGAAAAAAATACAACTGATAAGGAGGGCGATTTTATTGATCCTAAAGAACAAGAAGAAAGCCTTGAAAATATTTTTTCTTCACTCAATGATTTTCAAGAAAAGACAGACACAAACGCTCAAAAAAATGAGCAAGAAGAAGAGCAAAGGCGTTTAAAAGAGCAGCAACGCTTAAAGCAAAACCAAAAAAATCAAGAGATGTTGAAAGGTTTGCAACAGAATTTGGATCAATTCGCACAAAAACTAGAAAGCGTTAAAAACAAAACTTTAGATTTGCAAATCCCTAAACAAGATGGGGTTGATGAAAAAGCCTATCAAGAGTGGTATGCTCAAATCTATCAGATTTTATATAAAGGTTGGAAAGGGGTTTTTTATCACAAGGCTTCAGTGAGCGCGCTGATTATGATCACTAAAGATGGAGAGTTTGATTATACCATTCTTAGTTACTCCGATTTTAAGGATTATAACAAAAGTGTGATGACCCTTTTAAATGATTTAAAGAAAGTGGATTTCCCCCCATATCCTGGAGGCAACATGATTTCTATTCAAGTTAATTTCACCACTAAGGAAGAACAATGAGGTATTTATGGCTTTTTTTAATATATACTATAGGGCTTTTTGCAACAGATAAAACACTAGATATTATTAAAACCATTCAAAAACTTCCTAAGATTGAAGTGCGCTACTCTATAGATAACGATGCCAATTACGCTTTAAAATTGCATGAAGTCTTAGCGAATGATTTAAAGACTAGCCAGCATTTTGATGTTTCTCAAAACAAGGATCAAGGCGCTATCAATTACGCAGAACTTAAAGATAAAAAATTCCAACTTATAGCGCTGGTGAGCGTGGCGGTAGAAAACGGCAATAAAATTTCACGATTAAAACTTTATGATGTCAATACAAGCACTCTTGTTAAAACTTTTGACTACCCCATTTTAAGTGCTGATCTATACCCTTTTGCAGCGCACAACATGGCCATTGTGGTGAATGATTATTTAAAAGCCCCTTCTATCGCTTGGATGAAGCGCCTTATTGTTTTTTCTAAATACATTGGACCAGGAATCACAAATATCGCCTTAGCCGATTATACGATGCGTTATCAAAAAGAAATCATCAAAAACAATAGGCTCAATATTTTCCCTAAATGGGCGAACGCTGAACAAACGGAGTTTTATTACACGCAATATGGCGAAAGAACGCCCATGATTTTAAAATACAACATTCAAAAAGCCACTCATGAAAATATCGCTAGTTCTCAAGGAATGGCTGTGGTCTCTAGCGTGAGTTCTGATGGCTCTAAAATTTTAATGTCTTTAGCCCCTGATGGCCAACCGGATGTGTATTTGTATGACACGCATAAAAAAACTAAGACCAAAATAACGCGCTATCCTGGGATAGATGTCTCAGGAGTGTTTTTAGAAGATGACAAGTCTATGGCTTTTGTTTCGGATAGATCCGGTTATCCTAACATCTACATGAAGAAATTGGGGTTAAAAGAGAGCGCGGAGCAACTCCTTTATGAAGGAAGAAGCAATGAATCCATTGACGCTTATAAAGATAGTATTGTGTATGTGAGCCGGGAAAACCTTAATGAATTTGGCAAAACGGTGTTTAATTTGAATTTGATCACTCTAAATAGCAAATATATCCGCAGGCTTACCGTGAATGGCTCTAACCAGATGCCTCGTTTTTCTACGGATGGGAGAAATATCATGTATATCAAAAAGACACCCCAAGAATACGCCATGGGGCTTATTTTGCTAGACTATAATCAGAGTTTTTTATTCCCTTTAAAGAATGTGAAAATACAAGCCTTTGATTGGTAAGGTTAAATTAAGCGAATGTGAGTTAATATTTACACTTATTAAAATTTGATTCTTGGAGAATTTATAATGAAGAGATCTTCTGTATTTAGTTTCTTGGTAGCTTTTTTATTGGTAGCTGGCTGTAGTCATAAAATGGATAATAAGACTGTGGCTGGCGATGTGAGCGCTAAAACGGTTCAGACTGCACCTGTTACTACAGAGCCAGCTCCAGAGAAAGAAGAGCCTAAACAAGAGCCAGCTCCAGTGGTTGAAGAAAAACCGGCTATTGAGAGCGGGACTATCATCGCTTCTATTTATTTTGATTTTGACAAGTATGAGATCAAAGAATCCGATCAAGAGACTTTAGATGAAATCGTGCAAAAAGCTAAAGAAAACCACATGCAAGTGCTTTTGGAAGGCAATACCGATGAATTTGGCTCTAGCGAATACAACCAAGCGCTTGGCGTTAAAAGGACTTTGAGCGTGAAAAATGCTTTAGTCATTAAAGGGGTAGAAAAAGATATGATCAAAACCATCAGTTTTGGTGAAACCAAACCCAAATGCACCCAAAAAACTAGAGAATGTTACAAAGAAAACAGAAGAGTGGATGTCAAATTAGTGAAGTAATTCTAGGATGAAAAGGCTTTTTTTTATCCCTTTTATCGCTCCCTTTTTTCTCAATGGGGAGCCTTCAGCGTTTGATTTGCAAAGCGGGGCTACTAAAAAAGAACTCAAGCAGTTGCAAGTCAATAGTAAGAATTTTTCTAATATTTTGACCAAAATCCATTCGCAAGTAGAGGCTAACACTCAAGCTCAAGAGGGTCTAAGGAGCGTTTATGAGGGGCAGGCTAATAAGATTAAAGATCTCAATAACGCTATCCTTTCCCAAGAAGAATCCTTGCGAGCCTTAAAAGCCTCGCAAGAAGTGCAAGCTAACACATTAAAGCAGCAATCGCAAACTTTAGAGGATTTGAGGAATGAGATCCACGCTAACCAGCAAGCTATCCAGCAGTTAGACAAGCAAAACAAAGAGATGAGTGAATTATTGACCAAGTTAAGCCAGGATTTGGTTTCGCAAATCGCCTTAATCCAAAAAGCCCTCAAAGAACAAGAGGAAAAAGCTGAAAAGCCGCTCAAATCAAGCGTTCCGGCCAATAAAAACCTCTCTTTAAAAGCCGAAGCCTCAAAAAATCAAGAGAAAAAAATCCAAGAAAAGGCGAAAGTTGAGTTTGATAAAGACTTGTCTAAGCAAAAAGAGATTTTTCAAGAAGCTCTGTCTTTTTTTAGAAACAAATCCTATGCAGAAGCCAAAGAGCGTTTATTGTGGTTAGAAGCCAATAGTTACAGACTTTATTATGTGCGTTATGTGCTTGGAGAAGTGGCTTATGGAGAAAAGAAATATAGAGAAGCGATCAAGTATTACAAAGAGAGCGCTCTTTTAAATAAAAAAGCGTCTTACATGCCTGTGCTTTTGTGGCATACGGCATGGTCGTTTAAAAAAATCAAAGACGATCAAAACTATTATAAATTTTTAAACACTTTGCAACACTTGTATCCTTCAAGCGAACAAGCTAAAATGGCACAAAAAATCTTAGAAAACAAGGAGAAACACCACCATGCAAAACCATGATTTAGAATCAATCAAACAAGCCGCTTTGATTGAATATGAAGTGAGAGAACAAGGCTCTAGCGAAGTGCTAGACAGCAATATTTCTAAAGAGCCTTTAGAGTTTATTATAGGCGCTAATCAGATCATAGCAGGGTTAGAAAAGGCGGTATTAAAGGCTCAAATTGGCGAGTGGGAAGAGGTTGTTATCGCCCCAGAAGAAGCTTATGGGGTTTATGAAAGCAGCTATTTGCAAGAAGTCCCTAGAGATCAATTTGAAGGCATTGAATTAGAAAAAGGCATGAGCGTTTTTGGGCAAACTGAAGACAACCAAACCATTCAAGCCACTATCAAAGACTTTAGCAACACGCATGTGATGGTGGATTATAACCACCCGTTAGCCGGGAAAACTTTAGCGTTTCGTTTCAAGGTTTTAGGTTTTAGGGAAGTGAGCGAAGAAGAAATTTTAGCTTCACACCATGGCGGTGGGACAGGTTGCTGTGGCGGTCATGGGGGTCATGGCGGAAAGAAAGGTGGGGGCTGTGGTTGCTCATGTTCGCATGGGTATAAGGTATAGGAGTCTTTAAAAGGCAAGGTCATGAATAGTTCTAATCTCAAAAATTGGCTATTCCCTACCATTTGCTTTTTTTTATTTTGTTATATTTTAATTTTTTTAATGTTTTTTATGTTTAAAAGTTTGCAATCGCAATCGTTTGGCTCTGTGGCAGAAACCGGAAAAAAACCCATCACCACCACCAAGAAATTTGGTAAGGAATTGCAAAAACAGATTTCAAAAATCCATTAACTTTTTTTCTTTTTTGCCGATACTTGCTGTAATGGAATGAATATCAAATTAAAGGATTTTACAATGATTAATGCCGTTTCTTCTCTTGCTCCGGTGCAGTCTTTGGGGAATTATAAGCGTGTGGAAAAGAATGAAAAAGTTGAAAACAATGAGGTTGCTCTTGATAGGGTAGCTGAAATCAAGAAAGCGATTGAAAATAACCAGTATAAAATCAACTTGCATGAGACTTCTCACAAAATGGCACAGGATTTATTGGGGATAAGCTAGGGGTTTAAGGGCTTCATTTCTAGGAGGGTTCTTCTTGCAGTCGTTTTTTATTTTAAATTTTAGTTTTTTATGTTTTGAAATGAGTTTGTCGCTTTCTTAAATAGGGCGTGTTTTTAGTCGTGTGTCAGGAATGATTGGTTGGGAATTTTAACTTTTATGGATTTTTGTTCTGGTATTGGTGGAGGCCGTTTGGGCTTGGAGCAATGCCATTTAAAATGCGTAGGGCATGCAGAAATCAATCATGAAGCCCTTAGAACTTATGAATTATTTTTTAAAGATACCCGTAATTTTGGGGATTTGATGCGAATCAACCCTAATGATTTGCCCGATTTTGATGTGCTCATTAGCGGGTTTCCTTGTCAAGCTTTTTCTATTAATGGCAAAAGGAAAGGGCTTGAAGACGAGAGAGGGACGATTATTTATGGGCTTATTCGCATTTTAAAAGTTAAACAGCCTAAATGTTTCTTGCTTGAAAATGTTAAGGGCTTGATCAACCATAAGCAACAAGAAACTTTTAAAACCATTATCAAGGCCTTGCAAGAAGCGGGCTATACAACTTATTATCAAATTTTAAACAGCGCTGATTTCCAATTAGCCCAAAAGAGAGAACGCCTTTATATCGTAGGGTTTAGAAAGGATTTGAAATATCATTTTGTCTTTCCTTTAGGTTTAGCCAATGACTATCATTTTGAATATTTTTTAGACGCTGATAATGAGTGTTATTTGGATATTAATAACGCTGCATTTCAAAGATACTTGCACAACCGATACAACCATAACCGGGTTTTTTTAGAGAATATTTTAACTTTAGAAAACGCCGTTTTAGACACAAGACAATCTGATTTAAGGTTGTATTTTAATGTTTTTCCTACTTTAAGGACTTCTCGGCATGGCCTATTTTATATTCAAAAAGGCAAAATCAAAAAATTAAACGCAACTGAAAGTTTGCTTTTGCAAGGATTTCCTAGGGATTTGATCGCTAAGATTAAAGATAATCCTAACTTTAAAGAAAGCCATTTGCTATCGCAAGCAGGGAATGCGATGAGCGTGAATGCGATTGCTGCAATCGCTAAACAAATGTTAAAGGCGATTTAATAAGGGAGCTTTAAGGGGAGAATGATTTCAAAATACCCCCTATCCCCTTAAGAAATTGGGTTTTATCATCAAATAAAATGGCATAGTATTTGCTTGAATACGGCTGAAACAAGAGCTAAAGGATTTGTTATGGTCGTTTTACATTCTCATTTAGAAAACGCGCTCAACCAATTGAAAGCATTGATTGATTTAACGGAGCGCGATATAAGAGACATCAAGCTCGCTAAACACACCGAAATTTTTGAAAGAAACCATCAAAAACAGCTAGCGATTCAAGCTTTTGAGAAAGAAAAAGCGAATATAGATGCGCAAATGTTATCTTTAAAAAATCAATTCCCTAATAAAGAAATGAGTGAATTATTAGACGAAAAAACGAGCGATTTTTTAAACCAAATGCGAGAGTCCTTGTTTGTTTTGAAAGAAAAAAACTTGATTTATTCGCGCATGGCGTTTGCGGTTTCTGAGTTTTATTCTTCGCTCATCCAACAAATCATTCCCCATGACACTTGCGACTATAAAGGCTCTAGGCATGTGGGGAGCCATTTTTTAAGAGTGCAGGCGTAAAATGGGCGGGATTTTATCTTCACTCAACACTTCTTACACGGGCCTACAAGCCCATCAGAGCATGGTGGATGTTACCGGGAATAACATTTCTAACGCTAGCGATGAATTTTATAGCCGTCAGCGCGTGATCGCAAAGCCCCAAGCGGCCTATATGTATGGCACTAAAAATGTGAATATGGGCGTGGATGTAGAAGCCATTGAAAGGGTGCATGATGAGTTTGTTTTTGCTCGTTACACGAAGGCTAATTACGAAAACACTTATTACGATACAGAGTTTTCGCATTTAAAAGAAGCGAGCGCGTATTTTCCGGACATTGATGAAGCGAGCCTTTTTACGGATTTGCAAGATTATTTTAACTCATGGAAAGAATTGTCTAAAAACGCCAAAGACTCCGCTCAAAAACAGGCTCTCGCTCAAAAAACAGAAGCTTTAACGCACAACATTAAAGACACCAGAGAAAGATTAACGACCTTACAGCATAAGGCAAGTGAAGAATTAAAAAGCGTGATTAAAGAAGTCAATAGCTTGGGTTCTCAAATCGCTGAGATCAATAAACGCATCAAAGAAGTGGAAAATAACAAGAGTTTAAAGCATGCCAATGAATTAAGGGATAAGCGAGATGAGTTGGAATTCCATTTGCGAGAGCTTTTAGGGGGGAATGTTTTTAAAAGCAGCATTAAAACTCATTCGCTCACCGATAAAGACTCAGCGGATTTTGATGAGAGCTATAACCTTAATATCGGGCATGGGTTCAATATCATTGATGGCTCTATTTTCCATCCTTTAGTGGTTAAAGAATCCGAAAATAAAGGGGGTTTGAACCAGGTTTATTTTCAAAGCGATGATTTTAAGGTTACTAATATTACTGACAAGCTCAATCAAGGGAAAGTGGGGGCGTTATTGAATGTGTATAATGACGGCTCTAACGGGACTTTAAAGGGCAAGTTGCAAGATTATATTGATTTGTTGGATTCTTTTGCTAGGGGCTTGATAGAATCCACTAATGCGATTTACGCTCAAAGCGCGAGTCATCATATTGAGAGCGAGCCTGTGGAGTTTAATAGCGATGAAGCCTTTAAAGACACGAACTACAATATCAAAAACGGCTCGTTTGACTTAATCGCTTACAACACCGATGGTAAAGAAATCGCCAGAAAAACCATTGCTATCACGCCCATTACAACCATGAACGATATTATCCAAGCCATTAACGCTAACACCGATGACAATCAAGATAATAACACCGAAAACGATTTTGATGATTATTTCACAGCGAGCTTTAACAATGAGACTAAAAAGTTTGTTATCCAGCCTAAAAACGCTTCGCAAGGGTTGTTTGTTTCTATGAAAGATAACGGCACGAATTTTATGGGAGCGTTAAAGCTCAACCCGTTTTTTCAAGGCGATGACGCTTCTAATATCAGCTTGAATAAAGAATACAAAAAAGAGCCTACCACTATCCGCCCATGGCTTGCCCCCATTAACGGGAATTTTGATGTGGCGAACATGATGCAGCAATTGCAATACGATAGCGTGGATTTTTATAACGACAAGTTTGACATCAAACCAATGAAAATCAGCGAGTTTTATCAATTTTTAACCGGTAGAATCAACACGGACGCTGAAAAATCAGGGCGTATCTTGGACACTAAAAAGAGCATGTTAGAAACCATTAAAAAAGAGCAACTCTCTATTTCGCAAGTGAGCGTGGATGAAGAAATGGTGAATCTAATCAAGTTTCAAAGCGGCTATGCGGCTAACGCTAAGGTCATTAGCGCCATTGATCGGATGATAGACACTTTATTGGGGATTAAACAATAAGTTTTCTACCCATAGCGTTTTTATCAAATAAGCCTTATTAAACTTATTTTTTGAACTCTATTTATTTTAAAACTCATTAACAATGATGCTTAATAGCTTTTATAGGCTATAAGCAAGAGAGTGCATTGTAAAGCTTATGCTATAATAACGATTATTGTTGATTGAAAGGAAAACAGATGAGACGGAGTTTTTTAAAGACGATTGGCTTGGGCGTGATAGCGCTCTCTTTGGGTTTGTTAAACCCTTTGAGCGCGGCGAGTTACCCTCCCATTAAAAACACTAAAGTAGGCTTAGCCCTTTCTAGCCACCCGCTAGCCACTGAAATTGGGCAAAAGGTTTTAGAAGAGGGAGGTAATGCGATTGATGCGGCTGTAGCGATGGGATTTGCTCTAGCGGTTGTCCATCCGGCAGCAGGCAATATTGGTGGTGGGGGTTTTGCGGTTATCCATTTGGCTAATGGTGAAAATGTTGCCTTAGATTTTAGAGAAAAAGCCCCTTTAAAAGCCACTAAAAACATGTTTTTAGACAAGCAAGGTAATGTAGTCCCTAAACTCAGCGAAGACGGCTATTTGGCGGCTGGAGTTCCTGGAACGGTGGCAGGCATGGAAGCGATGTTGAAAAAATACGGCACCAAAAAACTATCGCAACTCATTGATCCTGCTATTAAATTGGCTGAAAATGGTTATGCGATTTCACAAAGACAAGCAGAAACCCTAAAGGAAGCAAGGGAGCGGTTTTTAAAATACAGTTCTAGCAAAAAGTATTTTTTTAAAAAAGGGCATCTTGATTATCAAGAGGGGGATTTGTTTGTCCAAAAAGATTTAGCCAAGACTTTGAATCAAATCAAAACGCTAGGCACTAAAGGCTTTTATCAAGGGCAAGTCGCTGATCTTATTGAGAAAGACATGAAAAAAAACGGAGGGATTATCACTAAAGAAGATTTAGCCAGTTACAATGTGAAATGGCGCAAACCCGTGGTGGGGAGTTATCGTGGGTATAAGATCATTTCTATGTCGCCGCCAAGTTCGGGAGGTACGCATTTGATTCAGATTTTAAATGTCATGGAAAATGCGGATTTAAGCGCCCTTGGGTATGGGGCTTCTAAGAATATCCATATCGCTGCAGAAGCGATGCGCCAGGCTTATGCAGACCGATCGGTTTATATGGGAGACGCTGATTTTGTTTCAGTGCCGGTGGATAAATTGATTAATAAAGCGTATGCCAAAAAGATTTTTGACACTATCCAGCCAGATACGGTTACGCCAAGCTCTCAAATCAAACCAGGAATGGGGCAGTTGCATGAAGGGAGCAATACTACGCATTATTCTGTAGCGGACAGGTGGGGGAATGCGGTCAGCGTTACTTACACCATTAACGCTTCTTATGGAAGCGCTGCTAGTATTGATGGGGCAGGATTTTTATTGAACAATGAAATGGATGATTTTTCCATAAAGCCTGGGAATCCTAATCTTTATAGTTTAGTAGGGGGCGATGCGAATGCGATTGAAGCCAATAAGCGCCCTTTAAGCTCCATGTCGCCTACGATTGTGTTGAAAAACAATAAGGTTTTTTTGGTGGTGGGAAGCCCTGGAGGGTCTAGGATTATCACTACGGTGTTGCAAGTGATTTCCAATGTCATTGATTATAACATGAATATTTCTGAAGCGGTCTCAGCCCCAAGATTTCACATGCAATGGTTGCCTGATGAATTGAGGATTGAAAAGTTTGGCATGCCCGCTGATGTGAAAGATAACCTCACTAAAATGGGCTATCAAATCGTTACTAAGCCGGTCATGGGCGATGTGAATGCGATCCAAGTTTTACCTAAAACTAAAGGGAGCGTTTTCTATGGGGCAACGGATCCAAGGAAAGAATTTTAATCCTATTTAGCCTTATTTTTTTGGGAGGGGGGACTTTTTTAGCGAGAAAATCTTAAATTGAGTTTTAAAATTCATAAAAATAGTGTAAGATTTCTCATTACAAGAGATGATATTAGATCTAAAATGGTGTATGCAGAATGGAGTTTGAGAATGTTTGCTGGTTCTAGAACGCATGCAATTTCTTTTTTAAGATTTGGTAGCCATTGATATTATGTTTGATCTTATTAATAGCAGAGGAGTAACAATGGGATACGCAAGCAAATTAGCCTTGAAGATTTGTTTGGCAAGTTTATGTTTATTTAGCACTCTTGGTGCAGAACATCTTGAACAAAAAAGGAATTATATTTATAAAGGGGAGGAAGCCTATAATAATAAGGAATATGAGCGGGCGGCTTCTTTTTATAAGAGCGCTATTAAAAATGGCGAACCGCTTGCTTATGTTCTTTTAGGGATCATGTATGAAAATGGTAGGGGTGTGCCTAAAGATTACAAGAAAGCGGCTGAATATTTTCAAAAAGCGGTTGATAACGATATACCTAGAGGGTATAACAATTTAGGCGTGATGTATAAAGAGGGTAGGGGCGTTCCTAAAGATGAAAAGAAAGCCGTGGAGTATTTTAGAATAGCTACAGAGAAAGGCTATACTAACGCCTATATCAACTTAGGCATCATGTATATGGAGGGTAGGGGAGTTCCAAGCAACTATGTGAAAGCGACAGAATGCTTTAGAAAAGCGATGCATAAGGGTAATGTAGAAGCTTATATCCTTTTAGGGGATATTTATTATAGCGGGAACGATCAGTTGGGTATTGAACCAGATAAAGATAAGGCGATTGTCTATTATAAAATGGCGGCTGATATGAGTTCTTCTAGAGCTTATGAAGGGTTAGCGGAGTCTTATCGGTATGGGTTAGGCGTGGAAAAAGATAAGCAAAAGGCTGAAGAATACATGCAAAAAGCATGTGATTTTGACATTGATAAAAATTGTAAGAAAAAGAACACTTCAAGCCGATAACCCTCAAGCTTGGGCTTGATTCAAGGATTTTTGTTTTTTTTATGCTAGGTGGCATGTTTTTTGAACAATTGATTTGAAGCGATAGATTAAAGACATTGCATTTTTCATGGCTAAGTAGCCTTATAGCAAAAACTTTAGCCAAAATATTGTTTGCTATAATTTTGCTGTTTGCCTTGCCTAAATACTCCCCCTGCCTTAACAAACCCCCTAAATTTACCAACTCCAAACAATAGCGAGCGGTTTTCATAAGCTTTTTAAGAATGATGCTAAGATCGCAGAAAGCCTAAAGCCAGCCACCACCAAGAACTTAAGCCAAGGTTTAGCGACCACTTTAAGCGGAGCGTTAAAATACCAAT
>NZ_VEYL01000020.1:0-29986 GCF_006439795.1 Helicobacter pylori | reverse complement strand
AATACTTGTTTTTGGTTTTTACTGCTTATGGCTTTTGTTGTTTCGCTTTGTTTTTCTTGTGTTTTGGTTGCTTGCTGTTTGCTCTTTAATTAAAGTTAGTGCTTTCTTGTTTGCTGTTTTAAATTCTTATGCTTTAATGTTTGAGTTTTGCTTTTGGTGTTTTTGGTGGGTCTGAGCTGATTGTAATTGAATGCGTTTGGATTTGAAAACTCCGTTCCCATCAAGTATTGATGTTTAAAGCCTTATTTTTATAGTTTGAAGTTTTATCTTATAGTGAAAATCATAAGGGGGTGGGGGTTATTTTGCGATACCCTAAATCTTAAAACGCTTCAAAAGTTATCGTTTGATTGGAGTCAAGTTGTTTTATAGCCAGTGCTTCATTAAAACAGAATTAAAAACAAACCATAGCCCACCAAGCAAAGAGCTAACACCCAATAGAGGAAAAGGCTAGGCGAACGCATGGCAGATAAGAATTGCGTTAATTGGCAAGTTTGATGAGTAGGAAACACTTCAAATAACCTTGCATCGGTTTTAAGTCGGTTTTTTATCAGCCATCGGTATTGCTTCCTGAATGACCTTTCTCGCATGAGATAATAAGCGTCTAAAAGATAAAAACATAGAAGTAGCACCCCTAAAACACATAACCCATAAAAATTAGAAATCGCTTCTACTTTAAGGGATAAAACCCCAACTACAAGAGCGAGAGTCCATTTTTTGCACTCTAAAGAATTTTGCGCCATTCTGTTGATAACGCCTTGCAAGATCTTAAGCTCTTCTATAAGGATTTTTGCTCTGTCTTTTGGGGTGCTATTGTCCATATTTGCCTGATTATCTGTTAAAGTTGAAAGTCCAAGAGCCTTTGTTGGTCTGTATTTCTACTTCTATAATATTGCACCCTTGAGAAGTGCCCTTTAAACTTTCTCCAAATTTAAGGGTTTGATGCTCCATCATCACACCTTTTTGCTTTAACTGAGAAATTCTATTTTCTATGTTTGCCACCCTTTCCTTTTGACCAAATTCTTTATAAACGCTTGCCATATCTTTAAAATCCTGTATAGAGATTGGAGTAACTAGACCTAGAGTCTCTTCTGAAACAAAATTAACAGCACAATTACCCCGATTAAGCTTCACGCCTTGAATAGTAACGCTATCCACTCTAGAGCTGATTGAAAACCCTCCATTGCTATTCACGCTCATCTCAATCGGCGATTCACCATTCCCACAGCCCACTAAATACAGCACCAAACAGCTCGCACCTAGTAATTTTTGATAAGTTTTAAAAAACATGCTTGTTCCTATGAATTGATTTGTTGCGATAGTTTTTTAAGGGTTATAGTCTCAAAACTTTCTAAAAATGGCGATATATCATGAAAAACTTGCATGCTTTCCATCATTGGAATTGGGCGGCTCTCACTAATAGAATGAGCGATCTTTAATTCTTCATAAATCCATGCAGAATAAGTGATTTGTGATAGCCCTTGATTGGAAACGCTGTTCTTACTTTGTAAAAACACGAAATAGGGGCATTTTTTGATCATATATTCTAAAGACTCCCTGAGAATGAGCGTGAAAGCGTCTTTAATCCTACTTATATCATCGTATTTTGCTAATTTGTTTAAAGCATCGTCTTTATAATCCCAAAAAAGCGAATCGATAAACACTTTGCGTTTTGTTTGGTTTTCTAAATAGTTTTTAACCTCTAAAGCCTTATTCCTATCCGCATGCGAGTGCGATAGGAACACTTGAACGGTTTTTAGCTGCGGTTTGAACGGGCTAAAAAAGGCTTCCTGTAACTCTCTATGATTTTGCCATGTTTTTTAAGAATATTTCTAATTTTTTGGGCAATGTGATCGAGTTCAAAAATGGGCAACATGGAAAAATCATTGCTGTTTCTAGTAAGATTATAGAAAAATAAATCCCCATCTATATTATCTGCATCAATAATATAAGTTTCCAAATATTTTTGCCTTTTATTTAAGTTCCCTTTAAAATCCTTTGATTATAGTAGACTTAGACTTAGCTTAAGAGTGCTTGAATTTTGGGGTGTTGGGGGTCGTTAAAATGGCTAAAAACCACCGCTAAAAAAAGCCTTTTTGCAAACAAAAAAGGGCGTATAAATTTACAATGACCTTAAAAAGTGCAAAAACAACAAAGGTAATCTAAAAAACCTCTCCGCATGCCTTTTTGTCTTTATGGAGTAAGCATGCTTTTTGCAATTTTATGAAGCGTTTTTTCCTTTCTTCTTCAGTCATATTGTCAGGCTTTTCAATAGGGTATGAAAGAGGGTGCGAAAGCTTTGAAGTGGGGGTGAATTGGGGCGCATACCCTAGTTTATTGACTGCATAAAAGCCTAAAGCAGCGATTAAAATAAAAATCCAATCTGTTTTTCTGATCTTGGGGCAAAATTTACACGCCATGATTTAATCCTTAAAACATTTGAAGTATAATACACTCTTATGGTCAAATATTAAGTTTAGGAAAAGCTGCATGTGGAGTTTCATTCAAAAAATCTTTAAGGCTTTAATCATCGTGCCTTTAGATTTTATCACGAAGTATTTCAAGTCGTTTGTGCTGTTATTGATTGTATTAGTCTTTTTTAGCGCTAAAGAAAGCACGCCAAGCGCCCCGCCCAATCTCGCTAAACTCTATTTGAATGGGGCGATTTTTAGCACAGAGGATTTTGACAAAGAAGTGGATAAAATCTTAAAAACCCCTAGCATTAAGGGCGTTTTACTTTTGATTGACTCTCCTGGTGGGGCGGTGTCAGCGAGCGTGGAATTGAGCGAAAAAATCGCTGATTTGAAGCAAAAAATGCCCGTTTTAGCGTATGCGAGGGGGGTTATGGCGAGCGGGAGCTATTATGCGGGCATGCAAGCGAGCGAAGTTTATGCCTCTAAAGCGAGTTTGATAGGATCCATTGGGGTGATTTTTTCGGGCGCGAATGTGGAAAATTTGCTCAATAAAGTCGGCGTAGCCACTCAAGGCGTGCATGCGGGCGAATATAAAGAAATAGGCACTTTTACTAGAGCATGGAAACCCAACGAAAAAGATTTTTTGCAAAATTTAGTCAATGAGCAATACCAAATGTTTGTGAATGATGTCGCAAAAGCCAGGAAATTAGACGCTAAGGATTATAAGGATTTTGCTGAAGGGAAGGTCTTTAGCGCTCAAAAGGCTCTAAAATTAAAACTCATTGATAAAATCAGCACGATTAAGCAAGCCCAAAATCGTTTAATGGAATTGAGTAAGGTTAAAAAAGCTTATTGGCTGGAAAAAAGCCCTATGGAGCGCTTCATTGAAAAAGCCACGCAATCAGCCACAAATATCATCACGCAAGCCTTTGGCTATCAATTATTAATGAGATAAAGATGTTAGAATTTATTTTAAAAATTCAAGCTAGAGACTCTAAAGGCTTGGTGAGCGCAATAAGCACCACGATCGCTAACAAGGGCTATAACATCGTCAAAAACGATGAATTTGTTGATCCCTTAAAACAACGCTTTTTCATGCGGCTAAAAATCCAAAAAGAAATGAAGCCCTTGAATACTGAAATTAAAGAGCAAGAAGAGCGATCCTTAAAAACCGCTCTTTTTAAAGCCCTAGAAAACTTTAGCGAACTATTGATTGAAGTCGTTTTAACGCATAAAAAAAACATCATTCTGCTCGCTACTAAAGAGAGCCATTGCTTAGGGGATTTGCTTTTAAGGGTGTATGGAGGGGAATTGAACGCTCAAATTTTAGGCGTTATTTCCAATTACGAGATCTTACGCCCTTTAGTGGAAAAATTTGACATCCCTTATTTTCATGCGCCTTGCGATAATCAAGCTTTGCATGAAAAAGAGGTTTTAGCGATCATTAAAAACCTGGAATTAAAACACAAAGTGAGCGTGGATTTGCTCGTTTTAGCCAAATACATGCGCATTTTAAGCCATGATTTTACGAAGCGCTATGAAAATCAGATCTTAAATATCCATCATAGTTTCTTGCCCGCATTCATCGGGGCCAACCCTTACCAGCAAGCGTTTGAAAGGGGCGTGAAAGTCATCGGGGCCACGGCGCATTTTGTGAATGAAAGCCTTGATGCTGGGCCAATTATTTTACAAGACACTCTGCCCATTAACCACAATTACAGCGTGGAAAAAATGCGCCTAGCGGGTAAGGATATAGAAAAACTGGTTTTGGCTAGGGCTTTAAAACTCGTTTTAGAAGATCGGGTGTTTGTGCATGAAAACAAAACGGTGGTGTTTTGAATGCTTTTAGATTTCAGCAACCTCAATGAAGAACCCTTAAAAAGCCAAATCAAAGCCGAGTTCTTTAAGGATAAAAAATTCCTTTATAGCGGGGATAAAATAGATTTCATGCTAAGCTATAAGCACCCTAACGCCATCTTGCCCATTTTATGGGGCGAAGCTAAAAGAGGCAAATTTGACGATTTGGACAAAGCTTTCACGCAACTTCTTTTAACCATAGGCAAGTACAGGCTTTATACCCACCACACGCCACCTTATTTGTGCGCTTTTAACGCTTTGAGAATGGAATTTATCGCCTTTGATGACACGATTACAAGCTTTTTTTATACAAGCGGTATAGATTTTTCTATCACCCCAAGCAACCACAACACAGAAGGTTTTAAACACGCTTTAGAGGCGTTTAAAGCCATGTGTAAATTCCATAAATTGGTTTTTGACTTTAAAACCCAAAGCCAAGAATGCAAAGAATTTATTGAAAATAATTTAAACTTTAGCCATTTACCCAACAAAATCCAAATTGATAAAAACAATTTCTTTACGATCTATCAAAAGTGGTTCGAAGCTGTCAAACCCACCATTAAAATAGATTGGGAGCTAGCTAAAGCCGAAGGGATTTTAGATGCAGACTATTATTTAGCGGATTTGCTCAGCGATGGCGATAAAACCATTATTGAGAAATTACGCACGATTTTAAGATCTAGCCACTATGAATTGAAATGGGGTTCGAATGCACTGAATAAATTGGGGTTAGAGGGAATTACGAAAGTTGATTTCACAGATAACCAACAAGCCCATCAAGAATTTTGGAGCGTTTATGAAAGGCCTCCTAAATTAGAATTTCAAGCCTCTATTTTAGAGCGGCGCGATTTGTTAGTGCCAAGCGATGTGAGAGAAAGAAAAGGGGCGTTTTTTACCCCTAAAATCTGGGTAGAAAAGAGTCAAGAATATTTAGCTAAAGCTTTGGGGCAAGATTATCAAGAAGATTATATCATTTGGGATTGCGCTGGGGGGACTGGGAATTTGCTTAGGGGCTTATTGAATAAGGCTAATTTGTATCTATCCACTTTAGATCATAACGATGTGGCAATCGTTAAAGATCTGGTTGTAAAAAACCACTTGAAATTACTAGAAAATCATGTTTTCCAATTTGACTTTTTAAACGATAATTTTTTCAGCGATAAAACGCCAAAAAGCTTGCAAGAAATCTTAAAAGACCAAGAGAAACGAAAAAAACTCATCATTTACATTAACCCGCCTTATGCGGAAGCGACTTCGGCTAAAACGCCTAGCGGTACAGGGAAGAATAAAGATTTAGTGGCTAGGGGCAATCTTATTTGCGAAAAGTATAAAGATGAATTAAATAAAGCCAATAACGAACTTTTCGCTCAATTTTTCATGCGCATTTATAAGGAATTGAACGGCTGCATCATGGCGAGTTTCTCAACGCTCAAATACCTTAATTCCAGCAACTTTAAAAAATTCAGAGAAGTCTTTAAAGCCAAATTTTTAGAGGGGTTTATGGTGCCTGCAGATAGCTTTGATAACGTGAAAGGGCAATTCCCTATCGGCTTTTTGGTGTGGGATACCGCTACCCCCCCCCCCCCTTAAAACCAGCCAACGCGCTCAATTTAGAAGTGTTTGACTCGAGTGGCGGATTTTTGGGGTATAAAACTTTTAAGCCGATAGTGGATAAGGTTAAAAACATAAATCAATATTTAAAGCAATACAATATAAATAATTCTAATGTTTTAGGGTTTATTGATTGCGCTGGCGTGGATTTTCAAAACAATAATTTTGTTAATCTAGCAAATAACAAAAATTTTAAACGCAACATTACTTTTTTTGGTTTAACTCTCACAAACCTTTTAATCGGCGCGATCTATTTCTCCATCCGCCATTGCATTAAAGCCACATGGCAAAACGACAGGGATCAATTCTATGCTCCCTATGACGATGCGTTCCAAGACGACAGCGAGTTTAAAAACAATTGTTTGATTTTCATGCTTTTTCACACCCAAAACCGCATCACTACCACTCAAGGGACTAACCATTTTATCCCCTTTAGCGAAATTAAAGTTGAGTCTAAAGAAAGATATACTAGCCACGCTTTATTAGACTTTTTAAAAGGCGGGATAAAAGAGGAGAGTGATGGCTTCTTTTTAAACGACAAAAAAGAAAACAAGCCCCTGAAATTCAGCCCGAGCGCTTCAAGGGTGTTTGACGCTGGCAGAGAAATTTATCGCTATTATCATACACAAGATTTCATAAACCGCCCCTATAACGCTAATGTGAGCTTGTATGACATCAAAGAATTTTTTCAAGGCCGCAACATGCAAGGCAAATTAAATTCACCCGCTAAAGCTAAAGATGAATATTACAAACAGCTTTACGCTAACTTGCAAGACGCCCTAAAAGATCTCGCCAAAGAAATACAGCCTAAAGTCTATGAATACGGGTTTTTAAGGGAGTAGTTTTTAAGACAAATAATCAAAAAGCTAAAGCAAGCGGTATTTTTTAAAAGCACTCTATGAGGGGATTTAGTTTTATAAGGGGGAGAATTATTTCTACTCTCTTAAAAAAATCAGTTTTATAACAAAATGACCAACGCCCCAAAGTCAAGGACAAACCCGCTTTTCACAAGGAAACCCCTAAAGCTTAAAAGCTTAAGGGAACGCTCTTGGAAAAATCAGCGTTTCACAGAAACGATTACTTTAAGCCCCAAAAAAGCAAACTCAAAGTATAATGATCTCCAAGGGCGTTTGTTATGTGTCTTAGGCATAACATGCTCCTTACAAGGTGGTTTGCCCCATATCGCAACTATGGGGCGTGATGGAATCCTACAACAAACCCCCTTAAAACACCCCTAGATCGCACCAGATACGCATGGCAAAGTTTTAACGCCCCATTATGACCACTCAATTAATAAAGCTTATCTTTATTGGATAGAAAACAGAGCCATTTGTCAAGCATCAAAAAGAGAGATTTTAAAAGTTTAAAAATCTAATGGAGTTAGAAAGGCTAGTTTAAATGGATAAATTTACTAGATTAAAAGAAAGAGTTAAAAGCTAGGAGTAGCCCTAAGGCCGCCCCCACAAACGCCCCAATCAATATTGTTGTTGTTGTTGGTGTGCTTGTTGTTGTTGCTGTTGTTGAGCTTGTTGCTCTGCTTGTTGTTCAGCGTGTTGTTGCGCATTATGGTGATGGTGTTCGCCGCCATAGTAATGGTGGTGGTGTGCATGATGATGGTGGTGGTGTTGGCTGTTAGCCTGTTGTTGTTGTTCATGGTGTGCCATGATGACTCCTTTAATTGAAATTTAAATTCTAGCTCATTGACTAGGATTTCATTTTATAATGCGAAATCTAACCAATTATTAACGAAAAAGATTTTAATACTAATTTTTAATACGAGCGCTCATTTAAGCGCTTCTGTTGTCAAAACTACCAACATCTTTGAATGAAAAAAGCTATAATAAAGAAGTTGCATTAAAAAGGAAAGACAAATCCCCTTTTTAAGGTATAATATGAGGAGTTTTAGAAGCGCTTCTTATGGTAGTAGCTAAAAAGTCTTTAGGACAGCATTTTTTAACGGACGAGTCGTTTTTAGACAGAATTGTTGGTGCTTTGCCCCCCTTAAACCCATTGAAATTAATTGAAATTGGCGTGGGGCTAGGGGATTTGACTCTTAAGTTGTTGGATCGCTATCCTTTAAAGACTTATGAGATAGACAGCAACTTGTGCGAAAAAATGCGATCAAAACTAAAGGTGCAAAAAAAGCCTTTTGGGTTAGAATTAGTGGAAAAAGACGCTCTTTTTTTAAAAGAAGAAGAGCCTTATTTTTTGATCTCTAATTTGCCTTATTATATCGCTACCAGGCTTGTTTTAAACGCGCTCAAAGACCCTAAATGCAGGGGCTTATTGGTGATGACACAAAAGGAAGTGGCGCTCAAATTTTGCGCTAAAGATTCACAGAACGCCTTAAGCGTTTTAACTCAAGCAATAGGGAACGCTACCCTTTTGTTTGATGTGCCGCCTAGCGCGTTTAGCCCGCCTCCAAAGGTGTTTTCTAGCGTGTTTGAAGTGATTAAAGAGCCGCTGAGAGAAAAGGCGTTAGCTTCATTACTCCAAGCGCCATTTTTTGAAGAAGCCCTACAAAAAGGGTTTGAAACATTAGAAGATTTTTTGAAAGCTTGTTTCTCATCTCCTAGGAAGACGCTTTCAAACAATCTTAAAAAAAGCGTTTCTTATAGAGAAAAGCTTGATAAGGTGTTAGATTTTTTAGCGTTAGAAAACCAACCAACAAGCGTGAGGGCGTCTGAGGTAAAAGATTATCTCAAGCTCTTAGAATACCTTTTAAAAGGCTAAGGCCTTTTTAAAAAATTGAAATAAAGGAATAATCGTTATGACCGATAACAACCATTACGAAAATCATGAAAACCATGAAAACAGCAGTGAAAATTCAAAAGCTGATGAGATGCGAGCCGGAGCGTTTGAGCGCTTCACCAATCGCAAAAAGCGTTTCAGAGAAAACGCACAAAAAAACGCAGAGTCTTCACACCATGAAGCGCCTTCGCACCATAAAAAAGAGCGCCACCCCAACAAAAAACCAAACCATCACCACAAAGCCAAACACACCCCCCAAAAGACTAGAAATTACGCTCAAGAAGAGCTAGATAGCAATAAAGTAGAGGGCGTTACGGAAATTTTGCATGTGAATGAGAGAGGGACTTTAGGCTTTCATAAGGAGCTTAAAAAGGGCGTTGAAGCGAATAACAAGATCCAAGTGGAGCATCTAAACCCGCATTATAAGATGAATCTAAACTCTAAAGCGAGCGTTAAAATCACGCCTTTAGGGGGCTTGGGCGAGATTGGGGGGAACATGATGGTCATTGAAACCCCAAAAAGCGCGATCGTGATTGATGCGGGCATGAGCTTCCCTAAAGAAGGGCTTTTTGGCGTGGATATTTTAATCCCGGATTTTTCCTACTTGCACCAAATCAAGGACAAAATCGCTGGCATTATCATCACCCATGCCCATGAAGATCACATAGGGGCCACGCCTTATTTGTTTAAAGAGTTGCAATTCCCCCTTTATGGCACGCCCTTGAGTTTGGGGCTGATTGGGAGCAAGTTTGATGAACATGGTTTGAAAAAATACCGCTCGTATTTTAAAATCGTAGAAAAGCGTTGTCCCATTAGCGTGGGCGAATTTATCATTGAATGGATCCACATCACGCATTCCATTATTGACAGCAGCGCTTTAGCGATCCAAACTAAAGCCGGGACGATCATTCATACCGGCGATTTTAAAATCGATCACACCCCGGTGGATAATCTGCCCACTGACTTGTATCGTTTGGCGCACTATGGCGAAAAGGGGGTGATGCTTCTTTTAAGCGATTCCACTAACTCTCATAAATCTGGGACCACACCGAGTGAAAGCACCATAGCACCGGCTTTTGATACCCTTTTTAAAGAAGCGCAAGGGAGGGTGATTATGAGCACGTTCTCTAGCAATATCCACCGGGTCTATCAAGCCATACAATACGGCATTAAATACAACCGCAAGATCGCTGTGATCGGGCGCTCTATGGAAAAAAACCTAGACATCGCCAGAGAATTAGGCTATATCCATTTGCCTTATCAATCTTTTATTGAAGCCAATGAAGTCGCTAAATACCCGGATAATGAAGTCTTAATCGTAACGACCGGCTCACAAGGCGAAACCATGAGCGCGCTTTATCGCATGGCGACTGATGAACACCGCCACATTTCTATCAAACCCAACGATTTAGTCATCATCTCCGCTAAAGCCATTCCTGGCAATGAAGCGAGCGTTTCAGCGGTATTGAATTTTTTAATCAAAAAAGAAGCTAAAGTGGCTTATCAAGAATTTGACAATATCCATGTGAGCGGGCATGCCGCCCAAGAAGAGCAAAAGCTCATGTTAAGACTCATTAAGCCTAAGTTTTTCTTACCCGTGCATGGGGAATATAACCATGTCGCACGCCACAAGCAAACCGCTATTGCTTGCGGGGTGCCTGAAAAAAATATCTATTTAATGGAAGATGGCGATCAGGTGGAAGTTGGCCCTGCGTTCATTAAAAAAGTCGGCACGATTAAAAGCGGTAAAAGCTATGTGGATAACCAAAGCAATTTGAGTATTGATACAAGCATCGTGCAACAAAGAGAAGAAGTCGCTAGCTTGGGGGTGTTTGTGGCTACAATTTTTGTGAATAAAAACAAACAAGCGCTTTTAGAAAGCTCTCAATTTTCCAGTTTAGGGCTTGTGGGCTTTAAAGATGAAAAGCATTTGATTAAAGAAATTCAAGGGGGCTTAGAGGTGTTATTGAAATCCAGCAACGCCGAAATTTTGAATAACCCTAAAAAATTAGAAGATCACACTCGTAATTTCATCAGAAAAGCGCTCTTTAAAAAGTTTAGAAAATACCCGGCTATCATTTGTCATGCCCATGCTACCTGATTACAACGCTATCGCCACGCAAGTCTTAAAAGATGAAGCGAGCGCGCTTTTAGAAAGCGTTGAACAATTCCAAAAACCCAACGATTTAGAAGCGATTGTCAAGCTCATTTTAAAAAGCCAAGAAAAAGGGGGTAAGCTTGTGATAGTGGGCGTGGGTAAGAGCGCTTTAGTGGCGCAAAAAATCGCTGCTTCTATGCTAAGCACCGGTAACAGGAGTGCGTTTTTACACCCCACAGAAGCCATGCATGGGGATTTGGGCATGGTGGAAAAAAACGATGTGATCTTAATGATTAGCTATGGGGGCGAGTCTTTAGAATTGTTGAATCTGGTGAGCCATTTAAAACGCTTAAGCCATAAAATCATCACTTTCACTAAAAGCCCCACTAGCTCGCTCTCTAAACTCGGCGATTACTATTTGAGCTTGAAAATCAAAAAAGAAGCTTGCCCCATTAACACCGCTCCAACGACTTCTACCACCCTAACTCTAGCCTTAGGCGATGTTTTAATGGCATGCTTGATGCGAGCGAAAAATTTTAGCCAAGAAGATTTTGCTTCCTTTCATCCGGGTGGGCTTTTAGGCAAAAAACTTTTTGTCAAGGTTAAAGACTTACTGCAAACCACGAACCTCCCCTTAATCGCTCCTAGCACAAGTTTTAAAGACGCGCTCATAGAAATGAGTGAAAAACGCTTGGGCAACGCGATTTTAGTCAATGAGGCTAACGAGCTTGTGGGGGTGTTAAGCGATGGCGATGTCCGTAGGGCGTTATTAAAAGGGGTGAGTTTAAAGAGCGAAGTGAGGCATTTTGCCACCTTAAAACCTAAAAGCTTTAAGAATTTAGACGCTCTTCTTTTAGAAGCGTTAGAATTTTTAGAGCACCATAAGATCCAACTTTTAGTGTGCGTAGATGATTGCAATAAGGTTTTAGGGGTCTTGCATTTGCACCAACTTTTAGAATTAGGGCTTAAAGCATGAAAGCGAGTATTTATGATTTCACTTTAGATGAATTGAGCCAGCTTTTAAAACCAAGCTTTAGGGCTAAACAGCTTTATTTGTGGCTCTATGCGAAGTATAAAACAAGCTTTAAAGACATGCAAAATAATTTTTCAAAAGATTTTATCGCTTATTTAGAGCAAGAATTTACTTTGCGCACGATAGAAATCACGCATGTGAGGGAGAGCGTTGATGGCTCTAAAAAATACCTTTTTAAATCTTTAAGAGACAACCACACTTTTGAAGCGGTGTTGTTGAAAATGAAAGATAAAAAGATTGATGAAGAGACAAACGCTATTTTAGAGGGGGAAAAATACACCGTGTGCGTATCTTGTCAAATCGGCTGTCAAGTGGGTTGCACGTTTTGTTTCACTCAAAAAGGCGGTTTTGTAAGGGATCTCAAAGCGAGCGAGATCATCCAGCAAGCCCTACTCATTAAAGAAGACAATAACCTCCCCATTGAAAAAGCGCTCAATATTGTTTTTATGGGAATGGGCGAGCCTTTGAACAATTTAGATGAGGTGTGTAAAGCGATTGAGATTTTCAATACCGGCATGCAAATTTCGCCTAAAAGGATCACGATTTCCACTAGCGGCGTGGCCGATAAAATCCCCATTTTAGCGGGCAAAAATTTAGGCGTGCAATTAGCCATATCCTTACACGCCGTAGATGACAAAACGCGCTCATCTTTAATGCCCTTGAATAAAAAATACAACATTGAATGCGTTTTGAATGAAGTGAGGAAATGGCCTTTAGAGCAGCGCAAAAGAGTGATGTTTGAATACCTTTTGATTAAAGATCTAAACGATAGCCTGGATTGCGCTAAAAAACTTTTAAAACTTTTAAACGGCATTAAATCCAAAGTGAATTTGATTTTATTCAACCCGCATGAAGGCTCTAAGTTTGAACGCCCTAGCTTAGAGAGCGCTAGAATGTTTGCGGATTTTTTAAACTCTAAAGGCTTATTATGCACCATTAGAGAGTCTAAAGCCTTGGATATTGAAGCGGCTTGCGGGCAATTGAGGGAGAAAAAACTCTCTCAGCAAATTTGAAAACTCTTTTTTGTGAGGTTTTGTCTTTTTTCTAATGGGGGGGTGTTGATTTTTCAAAATTTAGGGGATATGGATTAAAAATTAGTGTCAAAATTTCTTTCATTAACAATTAATTAGATTTTATATTGTAGAATGAAATCCTAGCTAGTGAGCTAGAATTTAAATTTTTAATCAAAGGAGTCATCATGGCACACCATGAAGAACAACACGGTGAACACCACCATCACCACCACACACACCACCACCACTATCATGGCGGTGAACACCACCATCACCACCACAGCTCTCATCATGAAGAAGGTTGTTGCAGCACTAGCGATAGTCATCATCAAGAAGAAGGTTGTTGCCACGGGCATCACGAGTAATATCGGTGTGGCTAGGGGCAACTTGACTAGGGTTGTCTCTGGCTTTGACTTTAAGATACAATCATTCCATTCTAACCCATTCTAATCAAACCCATTAAATCCAGTCCAACCACCGCAACACGCTTGATTTTTATTTTTACAAACGCTCATTAATGTTAAAAATACTCATTAATGCCTATAAAAAGTAATTTTTTATCCAATAATATTGTTAAGACTTTTAACAAGCTTCAATGTTTTACAATATTCAAAATATTAAAACAATTTTTCAATCAAGGAAAGGGTATGCAAGTTACTCCCCCCATTTTTTAAAACCCAATAAGAAATTTTTATTTTTGGCTCTGTATTCTGTGTTAGGGTTTAATTTTAGCCACGCTATAGATGAGGGCGCGCTTAATGAACTCGTTGGAAAGAAGGTTCAAGAAGCTTTAGCGAAAGAAAAAGCTAAGGCTAAACATCAAAGAGTGGATAAAAGCGCTTTTTTTGCCGGTCTTGGCTATAGCGGGATGTTTTCATGGAATTTAGCTTATAAAGATAGTTTTGTTTTGCTATCTCACTACTTTAGTGGAAGACTCTTAGAAAGAAAAGATCCCAGCACCATCTTAAACGGCTTTAATTTTAAGGTGGGGTATCAGTATATCGCTCCTGTTAAGATTAAAAAAATGGGTTTTGGCGTTAGGGGAGGGTTCCAATACTCCTATAAAGCGGGCAATTACATGGAAAAAGATAAATACCAACAATACTTATTTGGAGTGATACCCATAGACATAATAAGTCCTGTTTCTTTTTTTAATGGTGGTATGATAACAATGTCAACTTACAGCTTTTTTATGGATTTTTTACACAATGTGTATGAAAATGAGAAGTTTTTCATCGGTTATTTTATAGGGGCTGGGTTAGGGGGTGAGAGCGTAACAGCCAATGTTCTTAAAGATTTTGGTAATATATTAGCGCAATTGATGCAATTTCAGGGCTATGGCTCACTAGGGCTAAGGATGGGCGATAAGCGCCACACGCTAGAATTGAGTGCGAGCATCCATGGCGACGCTCCTAGTTGTTCTTTAAAAAAGCTAAAGAGTTGCGAAAGCGTGAGGTTTTCACAAGCAAAAATCCCTAGGGGCATTTTTGAAAGCTATGTTACTTGGAGCGCGGATTATGTTTGTCGGTTTTAAAAGTTTTTAAAAATTTAATGGCTTTGTTCCAATTGAATAGGGATAACAAAATCTAAAAAATGCTTTAAGCGTTTTTTTTACAATCTAATCATACATAAAGAGCTTACGAAAAGCGAGCGATCGCTTCATGCTTTATGGTTCCAACCCCCATGCGTCTTTAAAAGAAGCGTTTTTAAGCTTTAAATTCAAGCTCCCCTCAATCCATCGGGTATTAGCCCCCTTTTCGTTGTTGTCAAATAAAAACACCCCCAAAAAGCCTCTAGGGGTTTTAATCAGGCTCAATTCCACGCTAGGAAGAACGATCCTGCTGTCAGGTTTGACTTCAAAGGCTAGGAAAAAAGGGCGGTTGTTTTTGAAATCGTAGCCATTTTTGGTGTATGAATAGCCAGGGGCACTCTGCAAGATGCCTTTTTGAGTTTCCACGCTAAAAGAATCCAAGTAATAAAATCCAGGCTCTAGCTTGAACGATTGGACTTTGGCTAAAGCGTAGCGGTTTTTCCATAAAAGCATGAAGCGCTCACTCCCAAGCATGAACAAAGGCCCCCTAGGGTCTTTGAGCTTTGCTTTAGGGTTTTTTTCAAGCGTTTCATTGTGTTTGGCGACAACTCCTCTATCTATTTTGCGCCAATAAGTGCGCACGCTTTGGCCTTGGTGAGCGATATACATATTCACCAAACCAGAATGATGGCCTTTAGGGGGCAAGCAAGAGGCTAATAAAAGAGCGGCTAACAAACTCACAATTTGAAACTTCAAGCAAATTCCTTAAAAAGAGTGGTGGTTTGAATGCTAACATGCTAAAACTAAAACCCTTATAAGTTATGGATAAAAACTTAAAGAATAGGGTAAAATAAACGCATGCGAATAGACAAATTTTTACAATCAGTGGGTTTAGTGAAGCGGCGCGTTTTAGCGACAGATATGTGCAATGTGGGGGCGGTGTGGCTCAATGGGAGTTGCGCTAAGGCCAGTAAAGAAGTGAAAATAGGCGATGCGATTAGCTTGCATTATTTAAAAGGGATAGAAGAATACACGATTTTACAAATCCCCACTTTAAAAAATGTGCCGCGAAAAGACACGCACCTTTATATCGCTCCTAAAACAAAAGAATAAAGATAAAAGATTAAGGAACAATCCATGAAAGAATACAAAGACACCCTAAACTTAAACACAACCACCTTTTCTATGAAAGGGAATTTGAGCGTTAATGAGCCTAAAACTTACGCCAAATGGCAAAAGCAACAAGCGTTTAAACGCATGCAAAATAGGAAAGATAACCATGGGGATTTCACTTTGCATGACGGGCCGCCTTATGCGAACGGGCATTTGCATTTAGGGCATGCCTTAAATAAGATTTTAAAAGACATTGTTATTAAAAGAGAATATTTTAAAGGGAAGAAAATCTATTACACGCCCGGTTGGGATTGCCATGGCTTGCCCATTGAGCAGCAAATTTTAGAGCGATTAGAAAAAGAAAAAACAAGTCTAGAAAACCCCACGCTGTTTAGAGAAAAGTGCCGAGATCATGCGAAAAAATTTTTAGAAATCCAAAAGAATGAATTTTTGCAATTAGGCGTTTTGGGGGATTTTGAAGATCCTTATAAAACCATGGATTTTAAATTTGAAGCGAGCATTTATAGGGCTTTAGTGGAAGTGGCTAAAAAAGGGCTTTTGAAAGAACGCCATAAGCCTATTTATTGGAGTTATGCATGCGAGAGCGCTTTAGCGGAAGCTGAAGTGGAATACAAGATGAAAAAATCGCCCTCCATTTTCGTGGCGTTTGGTTTGAAAAAGGAGAGTTTAGAAAAATTAAAAGTCAAAAAAGCGAGCTTAGTGATTTGGACGACCACGCCTTGGACTTTGTATGCGAATGAAGCGATCGCTTTGAAAAAAGACGCTGTTTATGCGCTCACCCAAAAAGGCTATTTAGTCGCTAAAGCCTTGCATGAAAAATTAGCCGCTTTAGGGGTGGTGGATAGTGAGATCACGCATGAATTCAATTCCAATGATTTAGAATATTTGAAAGCGGTTAATCCTTTAAACCAAAGAGATTCCCTAATCACTCTAGGAGAGCATGTCGGTTTAGAAGATGGCACAGGAGCCGTGCATACCGCGCCCGGGCATGGTGAAGAGGACTATTATTTAGGCTTAAAATATAATTTAGAAGTGTTAATGTCTGTAGATGAAAAAGGTTGCTATGATGAGGGCATTATCCATAACCAACTATTGGATAAAAGCTATCTGGGCGAGCATGTTTTTAAGGCTCAAAAACGCATTATAGAGCAATTGGGCGATTCTTTATTGCTAGAGCAAGAGATTGAGCATTCCTACCCGCATTGCTGGAGGACGCACAAGCCTGTGATTTACAGAGCGACCACGCAATGGTTTATTTTAATGGATGAGCCTTTTATTCAAAATGATGGCTCTCAAAAAACCTTAAGAGAAGTGGCTTTAGATGCGATTGAAAAGGTGGAATTTGTGCCAAGCAGCGGGAAAAACCGCCTAAAAACCATGATAGAAAACCGCCCTGATTGGTGCTTGAGCCGACAAAGAAAATGGGGCGTGCCACTAGCCTTTTTCATGGACAAACGCACCAATAAGCCTTGTTTTGACAGCGGAGTTTTAGAGCATATGGCGAATCTTTTTGAGAAAAAAGGCTGTGATGTGTGGTGGGAGTCTAGCGTAAAAGATTTATTACCCCCTAATTATCAAGATAACGCCAAGCATTATGAGAAAATCATGCACATTTTAGACGTGTGGTTTGATAGCGGTAGCACCTTTAAGGCGGTTTTAGAAGATTATCATGGAGAAAAGGGGCAAAGCCCTAGCGATGTGGTTTTAGAAGGGAGCGATCAGCATAGGGGGTGGTTTCAAAGCTCGCTTCTAATCGGTTGTGTTTTAAACAACCAAGCCCCTTTCAAAAAGGTCATTACGCATGGCTTTATCGTAGATGAAAAGGGCGAGAAAATGAGCAAATCTAAGGGAAATGTGGTGTCTTTGGACAACTTACTCAAAAGGCATGGGAGCGATGTGGTGCGTTTGTGGGTAGCGTTTAATGACTATCAAAACGATTTGAGGGTCTCTCAAACCTTTTTCATTCAAACAGAACAGCATTATAAAAAATTCCGCAACACCCTAAAATTCTTACTCGCCAATTTTAGCGATATGGATCTTAAGAATTTAGAACGCTCCCATAGCTTTAGCCCTTTAGATCATTTTATATTAGAGGCTTTAGAAACCATAAGCGCTGGAGTCAATAGCGCGTTTGAAGAGCATGATTTTGTGAAAGGCTTGAATATTTTAATGGCGTTTGTTACCAATGAATTGAGCGGGATTTATTTAGACGCTTGTAAGGATAGCTTGTATTGCGATAGCAAAAATAATGAAAAACGCCAAGCCATTCAAATGGTCTTACTCGCTGTGGCTAGTCAATTGTGCTACTTTTTAGCCCCGATTTTAACGCACACGATTGAAGAAGTTTTAGAGCATAGCCAGGTGCTTTGCACGTTTTTACAAGCCAAAGATGTGTTTGATCTAAAAGGCATTAGCGTTTTAGAAAAACTCCGCCTTAAAGAATGTAAAAAGCCAGAAAATTTTGAAGCCGTTTTAGCCTTGCGTTCTGCCTTTAATGAAGAGTTAGACCGATTGAAAAAAGAAGGCACGATCAAAAATTCGTTGGAATGCGCTATTGAAGTAAAAGAAAAAGCGTTGCGTGAAAATTTAGTAGAAGAATTGCTGATGGTGAGCTTTGTAGGGGTTGCAAAAGAAAAATTAAGCGAAACGCCAGCATTCACGCTCTTTAAAGCCCCATTTTATAAATGCCCCAGGTGTTGGCGTTTTAAAAGCGAGTTAGAAAACACCCCTTGCAAGCGCTGCGAAGAGGTTTTAAAAGAGCGATGATAAAAGGATAGGGCTTTTGGAAACTTTACAAACCCATAGAGTTTTACAAGCCCTAATCGGCCATTTCACCCCTTTTTTAGAAAGCGGGATCACCGAGCTAATCATCAACACCGAGCAGGAACTTTGGCTTTATAAAATCAATAACACACGAGAAAAAAGAGGGCATGCGCTTTTTGATAAGGCGTTTTTGCTGAGATTTTGCGAGCAATTGGCCAGTTTTAGGGGGTTGTTTTTTGATGAAGAGCACCCCACTTTAAATTGCTCTATCCCTTTCACGCGCTATAGGGTGAGTGCGAATCATTTTAGCATCACTACCAATAATCAAATCACGCTCAATATCCGTGTGCCTAGGCTTAAGCCCTTAAGTTTAGACGATTTCACTTTCAAAGCAAGCGATCCAGAAAATTTGAAAAATTTAGCGCTAAAAGGGCATAACATTCTCATTAGCGGGGAGACTTCAAGCGGTAAAACAAGCTTACTCAACGCTCTTTTAGATTGCGTCAATAAAGATGAAAGGGTGGTGAGCGTTGAAGACAGCCAAGAATTGGATTTAAAGGCGTTCAGTAATTGCGTGGGGCTTTTAGTGGGCAAGCAAGAGAACACGCGCTTTAATTATGAAGACGCTCTCAATATGGCCATGCGCTTAAACCCGGACAGGCTCATTGTAGGCGAGATTGACACCAGGAATGCAGCGCTCTTTTTGCGTTTAGGAAACACCGGGCATAAGGGCATGCTCTCAACCATTCATGCTAATAGTGCCCAAAACACTTTAGAAGCCCTTTCACTGAATTTGAGCATGCGTTATACGCATTCTTTGGATAAGGATTTGATGCGGGCGTATTTTAAAAGTGCGATTGATGTGATCGTGCATGTGAATAGAATCAATGATGAGCGCCAGATCGCTGAAGTCTTATGGACTAAAGAGCTTTAAATGCCCCTAAAATCCTTAAAAAACCGCTTGAATCAGCATTTTGATCTATCGCCTCGCTACGGGAGCGTGAAAAAAATCATGCCCAATATCGTTTATGCGGATGGTTTTAACCCGTCTGTGGGCGATGTGGTGAAGATTGAAAAAAGCGATGGCAGCGAATGCGTGGGAATGGTGGTGGTGGCAGAAAAAGAGCAATTTGGTTTCACACCCTTTAACTTTATAGAGGGGGCTAGGGCTGGCGATAAGGTGCTGTTTTTAAAAGAGGGGTTGAATTTCCCTGTGGGCCGTAATCTTTTAGGGAGGGTGCTTAACCCTTTAGGGCAAGTCATTGACAATAAGGGGGCGCTAGATTATGAACGATTAGCACCTGTCATTACAACGCCTATAGCCCCTTTAAAAAGAGGCTTGATTGATGAGGTTTTTAGCGTGGGGGTGAAGAGCATTGATGGGCTTTTGACTTGCGGTAAGGGGCAAAAACTGGGTATTTTTGCCGGCTCTGGGGTGGGTAAATCCACGCTAATGGGCATGATCACTAGGGGTTGCTTAGCGCCGATTAAAGTGATCGCTTTGATTGGGGAAAGGGGCAGAGAAACCCCTGAATTTATAGAGAAAAACTTAAAAGGGGATTTAAGCTCTTGCGTGTTGGTGGTCGCTACGAGCGATGATAGCCCTTTGATGCGCAAATATGGGGCCTTTTGCGCGATGAGCGTGGCGGAGTATTTTAAAAACCAAGGGCTAGACGTGTTGTTTATCATGGATTCAGTGACTCGTTTCGCTATGGCTCAAAGAGAAATCGGTTTAGCCTTAGGCGAACCGCCCACTTCCAAAGGCTACCCCCCATCCGCGCTTTCCTTATTGCCTCAATTAATGGAGAGGGCGGGCAAGGAAGAAAATAAGGGGAGCATCACGGCTTTTTTTAGCGTGCTAGTAGAGGGCGATGATTTGAGCGATCCCATAGCCGATCAAGCTAGGAGTATTTTAGACGGGCATATTGTCTTAAGCAGGGAATTGACCGATTATGGGATCTACCCGCCTATTAATATTTTAAACTCCGCATCAAGGGTGGCTAAAGACATCATCAGCGAGTCTCAAAACCTTTGCGCGAGAAAATTCCGCCGTTTGTATGCGTTATTGAAAGAAAATGAAATGCTCATTCGCATCGGATCTTATCAAATGGGGAACGATAAAGAGCTTGATGAAGCGATTAAGAAAAAGGCTCTAATGGAGCAATTTTTAGCACAAGATGAAAACGCTTTACAGCCTTTTGAACAAAGCTTTCAGCAATTAGAAGAAATTTTAAGATAAAAGGAATGTTATGGAATCACAACTCATGAAACTCGCCATTGAGACTTATAAAATCACTTTGATGATTTCTTTACCGGTATTACTAGCGGGCTTGGTGGTGGGGCTATTAGTCAGTATTTTTCAAGCGACCACTCAAATCAATGAAATGACCTTGTCTTTTGTACCTAAGATTTTAGCGGTGATTGGGGTGTTGATTTTAACCATGCCGTGGATGACTAACATGCTTTTAGATTACACCAAAACCTTAATCAAGCTCATTCCTAAAATCATAGGCTAGAAAATGCTAGAAAAAACCATTGATTTTTCTCGTTACAGCAGCGTGAAAATCGGCACGCCTTTAAAAGTGAGCATTTTAGAAAACGATGATGAAATCTCTCAAGAACACCAAATTATCGGTTTAGCGAACAACCTTTTAATCGCTCCTAGCGCGAAAAATCTCGCCCTTTTAGGCCCAAACTACGATTATATTTGCGATAAGGGCGAATGCGTTGAAATAGGGGGAGCGGCCAACTCGTCTAAAATTTTTAATTATTTTAGGGCGAATGATTTAGGGGGTTTGGAGTTTTTAGGGCAATTGCCTGGCACTTTAGGGGCGTTAGTTAAAATGAATGCCGGCATGAAAGAATTTGAAATCAAAAATGTTTTAGAAAGCGCTTGCATTAATAATGAATGGCTAGGGAGTGGAGCGCTAGGATTAGATTATCGCAGCAGCAAATTCAATGGCGTTGTCTTAAGGGCGAGGTTTAAAAAAACGCATGGCTTTAGACAAGAAGTTTTAAAAGCGTGTCAAAGCATGCGCAAAAGCCACCCCAAATTGCCTAATTTTGGGAGCTGTTTCAAAAACCCGCCTAACGATTATGCGGGTAGGCTTTTAGAAGGCGTGGGCTTAAGGGGTTATTGTCTAAAAAGAGTGGGCTTTGCTAAAGAGCATGCGAATTTTTTGGTGAATTTGGGGGGTGCAGGATTTGAAGAAGCATTGGATTTGATAGAACTAGCCAAAACCAGAGTGTTGCAAGAATACGGCATTTATTTAGAAGAAGAAGTGAAAATTTTAAGGTAGGGTTGAAAGCTTTATGTGAAATCAAGCTTATCCCTATTGATGAGAACAGAGCCTTATCTCTCAGCCCTATCATAATCCATGCTGCCATAACAAACAGCCCTTTTTCTTTGGGCGTCAAATTGGGGGCTAAAAAGGTTTTTACTCTCTATTTCATCTTTAGTGTGAATGCCCACCAAAGGCAAAAGAGAATGGATTAAATCATCGCTCATGAAAGGTTTGTTTAAAGCGCTTTTAATCAACTTCACTTTCTCGGAGTGTTTTTCTTTAAAAATATCGCTTATATAAATCATAAAAGGGATTTCTAAGCCCGCTTTAGAGCATCTATGCCCATAAGTAGGGCCGCTTTCAAAAATATCTTGTGCATGGTCGCTCAAATAAAACACAATAGCGTCTTTATCTTTAAAGAGGTTAAAAATCCCATTCAAAACAGCGTCGTTATAATAAAGCGAATTGACATAATCGGCAACGATTTGCTTGTCTCTATCGCTGCTTGCATGCAAATTAGAAAAAGACAAATCGCTTGGTTTGAATTTGGCAAAACTTTTAGGGAAACGATCGGCATACCAAGAATGAGAGCCAATCAAATGGAACACGATAAAATTCTTGCTTTTTAATTGGGGTTGGACATTTTTAGAATAAAATTTCACCAGCTCTTCATCGTATGCACCATAGTTTCCCAAAATATAGTAGCGGTTTTTAGAACGATTAGAGACTAGATTTTGTGTGATCCCCCATTCATCGACGATTTGTTTTTCTAGCCAAAAAGTTTCATAATGGGATCGCTTGAAAATGTCTATCATGTTGTGGTAATGATACCAAGGCTTATTCGTTTCGGCGTTGCTGTAATTGAGCAGGCTTTCAAAGACATCAGAGGTGTGGGCTTCTTTGCTTATCGTGTCAGAAAACACGAACAGGTTGTTACTCTCTCTCTCTCTCTCGTTGGCGAGTTGGCTCAATAAGGGGTTATTAGAAACGTTATAGCCATAGAGTTGCATGAAATTTCTGCTCGCGCTTTCGCCGATGACTAAGACGACATTTTCAACATCGCCCGTGCTGGAAAGATAATCGCTTGGTAAATAAAGGTTATTTAAAAAGCTATAAAATTTTATGGCTTGTTGGCGATCAAACAAGCTCAAATAAGCGGAATAAACCCCCCTAGTTAAAGAGAGAGAAAACAATGATCTTTTTAAAATCGCATCGTTGCTCGTGAGATATTTAACATGGCGAACGCTTCCTATGGTGAGGATAGAAAGCCCTAAAACGCCCGCTATCACACCAGGCACAAGCGCTCTAAAGCGAATCATTTTAATAGTTACCAATAAGGCGATCAAAATCAAAGCGTAGTAAAGCAAATAATTTTTATAGCTTTTTATAAACGCCATCGTTTCAGAGCTGTTTGTGGCTAGAAGCGTGTCAATCAAGCCTTTGGAAAAAGGCATTTTAAACATAAAGAGCGTAAAAATTTCAGCCACGCTAAAAATAATACCGCTTCCTATAAACAGCCATTCTAATAAATATTTCAAGCGTTTTTTAGGGATTAGCACGCAACCATAATACACCACAAACCCGATTAAAAAAGCGCCTAAAAAGCCTTTAGAGAAAGAAAACAGATCGCTATTTTGTAAGCGTTAGAAAGAGCGTTGCAAAGAAGGAACATTAAAAATTTTTCATCTAGAGTTACGCTACTGGCAAAGAATTTTAAAAACTTCAATAATTTTTCCATGAATGTCCTTTAAGTGGGTTTGAAAACTTTTTTCAAAATATTTTTTATCCTAAAACAAAAATAATCCTTAATCGTTTTTGATCGAATGTGGGTTTTAAAAGATTGCATTTGTTGGTCTTTAGCCATTTCAAGGCGTTCTTTAAAAAAATCGTTTTTAAAAGGGGTGCAAAAAAGGTTGGCGAGCCAAAAACTCGCTTCAGCTTCATAGCAAATCAAACGCCCGTTTAAAGAACTCACAGAACGCCACGGCTTGTATTTGATGAAATGGAGCATGATGATGTTTTTAGGGTAGTGCTCTTTGAAAGAATCAGAATAGCAATTATAATAAATAGGTAATTCTAAAACGCGCTCTAAAAACACCATATTGATTAAACACTGCTCAGGGTAGAAAAGATCTTTCCCCCTAGTTTTCAAAAACTCCAAAGCGATTTTTTCAAACCCATTTTCGCGCCACAAATCCAAATTCGCCACCAAAAAGCCCATGTTAAAGCCTTGATGGATGCGTTTTAATTCGTTTTGGCTAAAGCGTGAAAAATCAATCTTAAAATTCTTGCATGCGCGTTCAATAAAATGACAAAAGGCTTCAAAAGGAAGGTGGGAAAAAGTGTCTCTCACCATGCCAAGCAATTTAGTGGGGTCGTTATCCAGCGCAAAATAAGTGCTTGCAACATCTCCTAAAAACACCGTATCTACATCTATGGAAATGATTTTAGAATAATTAGGGAAGAGCGAAGCGAGCAAGAGCCGGCACAAAACAAGAAGCCCGCCATAACGCTTGGAGCAAGACTCATTGAGGTAGCTTTCTATGGAATGATCGAGCGAATTGATGTCTATAAACTCTAATGAAGCGAATTTTTTAAAAGGCTCAATGGTTTTTAAAAGCTTGTTTTGCTGCTCTAAAGTGACTCCTTTAATCAAGCAATGGATTTTATACACGATGTTAGTGCCTAAAAGTTTATTGCTTTGATTTAAGGGGCTAAAATCTATCGTGCTTGTGTGCCTGCTCGCATGTGAGAGTAAAGAATAAAGGCTCACGCTAGCCCCTAGCGCGTAATTCTTATCAAAACTCATAAAAATAGGGATAATTTGATCGGGTAAATTTTGCGTATCCATTTATCGCTCCCTTATATCGCTTTTTGAGTGTTTTAAAATCGCATGCCTAACTTCTTTAGCGCTACCCATATAAAGGTTATGGAATTGGGTTTTGTTGAAAGTGTTTTGGCGCTTGGCTAATTTGATGGTGTTAGAAACAATCATTTCTTCTAGCTCCTTTAAAGTGAGTCGTTTTTCTAAAAAAAGAACGCTCTCTTTAACGCCTATGGCTTTAAAAGGCTGCGAATCTTTAGGGTATTGGGTATAAAGGGCTTTGATTTCTTCAATAAGCCCTGAATGGAGCATGTTCTTGGTGCGCTGTTTGATGTTGCTATGGAGCGCGTTTTTTTCAATATGAAGAGCGAATAAGGAGATAGCATGCTCAAAGGGTTTTTTAGGGTTAGTTTTAAAATACTCGCTTGGGGGCGTGTGGGTGGCATAAAAGATTTCTAAAGCCTTATAGATGCGGTAAGTGTCGTTTGGATGGATTTTAAAAGTGCTTGTGGGGTCAATGGATTTTAAAAACGCGTAAGGGTCAGCTAGGGCGCTGATTTCTCGCTCTATTTTTACAACCTCCTCACCGCTAATTTTTGGCGTATCGCTCAAACCTTCTAAAATGGATTTTAAGTAAAAACTGCTCCCCCCCACAATGAGTAAGATTTCTTTTTGGGATACTCTCATGGCGTCCTCTAAAAGGGTTTTAAAAAGGGGGGCGTTATTTTTTTCATCAATGTTAAGGTAGTCTAGGGCGTAATGTTTGATATTTTTTCGCTCTTTTAAGCTCGGTTTAGCCGAAGCGATATTGATGTCTTTATAAATACTCAAAGAATCCAAAGAAAAGATTTCAGCGTCCAATTCTTGGGCCAATTCAATAGAAAGAGCGCTTTTGCCGCTCCCGCTAGGCCCTAGAAGCGCGATGAGTTTCTTAGGCGTTTTGATAAGGAAGCCCCCTTTTATAAGCGTTCAAAAACCCTTCCAAGTCAAATTTTTTACGGCATTCTTCTGTGAAAAGATGGATCATCAAATCCCCCAAATCCAAAATGATCCACTCTTCATTAGACTCATCTATCTGGTAAAAGACTTCGCCCAAAGGCTTAAGGGTGTTTTTAAGCGCATCTAGTAAAGAAAGGGCATGCTTATTCGCTAGCGTGGTAGCGATAATGACATTTTCTACCAAATAGGGGGTTTGAGACAAATCAATATGCGTAATATCAAAAGCCTTTTTTTCATCTAATAAAGCCGTAATCGTTTCTATGCGTTGGTTCATGAGTTTCCTAAAAAATGGGTTAAAATAGCCTTATTATAACTTAAATCAAGGAAAGATTAATGACCCCTGAACTAAACCTCAAATCCCTAGGCGCTAAAACGCCCTATATTTTTGAATACAACAGCGATTTACTAGAAGCTTTCCCTAACCCAAACCCCAATTTAGACCCCTTAATCACGCTAGAATGCAAGGAATTTACAAGCCTTTGCCCCATCACTTCCCAGCCGGATTTTGGCGTGATCTTTATCCGCTATATCCCTAAAAATAAAATGGTAGAAAGCAAGTCTTTAAAACTCTATTTATTCAGTTACAGAAACCATGGGAGTTTTCATGAGAGCTGTATTAATACGATATTACTAGATTTAGTCCAATTGCTAGAGCCAAAGTATTTGGAAGTGTATGGGGATTTTGCCTCTAGGGGCGGGATTGCGATCAAGCCCTTTGTGAATTACGCGATCAAAGAATACCAAGAATTTAAAGAAAAACGCCTTTTGGATGCGAAATAACGCGCAAAGATAGGGTTTTAAGATTAAAGCTGTTCCAATTAAATTAACAGATTAGGGGGAGAATGAAAAAAAAGAAAAATAAAAGATTAAAAAAAGGAGAGCCACCCCACATGGGGGGGTTACTACTCGGTAACATTAGTATTTTCAGCCTCCTCCTTATCTAGGTTATCAATATACTCATCAACCTCACCCACGCTCGCCAAACCGATATAATTATAAATGTCTTTCAACAAATTTTCGGTAAGACCCGCACAGCTTAAGCCATACTTATTGATACCACCGTCGCATAAGAGTTGCGCTATAAATAACGCCTCATTTTTGTTTTTAGGTAAAGTCGTAGCCCAAAAACCATTAGGAGAAAAGTCATTGAAATCCTCTTGAAATTCCTCACACCCCTCCGCATACGCCTTAATCACGCCACAGAATAAAGTAGTCCCAACTCTATCCATATAATCAAAAGTGTCGTAATTACATTCATCGGTGTTTCGGCTATTAAGCATCGCACTCCACTCCGCATCGCTGTGCCTATTTAAACCTTTAGCGTTAGCAAGGGCGGTAAGAATGATAGCGGTTACTTGATTACCGCTACCTTCAAAAAACATAGGAGAGAATAACGCCCCGAGCCTACTTTTTCTCTCGCTTAAAGTATAGTCCTCCGCAATAATCTCAAAGCCAGTCTTATCATCAGTAGTCTTAAATCCAAAAGCGAGTTTAAACCTGTCCTCTTTCTCTTTAGGAGTAGTAGTCCTTTCCTTGACACTCGGACCGCTCGTAACGATTTTAACCCCTTTCAACAAATCCTCTCCGCTTTTTTCAGCGTGATTATTCGCAACTTCATTCAAAGGCACTTCCTTAAACCATTTTAAGAATTTTTCGCTATTAAAAGCGTAAGTGGCTTCGTTGCCTTTTTGGCTCCTTAAGGTTACACGATTAAACCCAATATTAATGACTTTAGCCTCCACCACTTTGTCGTTGATCGTGGCTTTGACCAACGCGCCTAACTCTAACTTATTTTCGTTTTGAAAACCCATTTTTTGCTCCTCGCAATTTTAAATTTTAAAAATCCGCTATAATTGTCCGTTCAATGTTCTTTATCTTTTCAGCATGGCGTTTTCCTCCTTGTTGGGGTGTGAAGCGCTAAAAATAGACCCTTTATTTTTGAGTATCGCATCATTCAATATCCTTTAAAAGAGCGTTTTTAAAAGCTTTAATGGCGCTTTCGCCCACCAATTCAGCGATACGATAACGTGCGATTAAAAAGTCTAATAATTTTTCGCTCCTTTCTTTGATTTGCGCGACTCCAAAAGAAGCGTTTTTAGCCACTTCTTTTTCACTATAAGAGCCTTTGAGGTATTCTTTTCTTTTTTCCTCAAAAGGCTTGTTGCTTAAAGAGCTGTTAGTGTTTTTAGCAATTAAGAGCAAGTTCCCTAAAGCATGCACGATATGGGGATTTTTAGCCCAACTTTTTTCTTTAGCGCTATAGCCTTGATCGGGTTTTTGGGGCAAGATATGCTCAATGCTTTCTATACTGCTATCAAAATTTAGAGTCGTTTCAGGGTTATGGTGCAACTCGTATTCATAAAGCAAGTAATTCAACGCTTTGCCCCACTGATACCATTTCTCAGTATTCTTTTTGGAATGGATACTCTCTTCAAGCAATTCCAAAGCGCTATTGTTTGTTTTATTGAAAAAACTCTTTTCTAGCGTTGGAAGATCTTCAATGGCGATATTTTCATCCCCATCTCTATACGCTTTGAACGCTTTAAAAGCCAATTCAATCCATTCGTTTTTAGCCGTATTCTTGCCAGCAACCCCATAGACTAAAAATCCGAAACGCTCCAAATACTCTAATAAGCCCTCTAATTCTTGGGTGGTATAAGGCTGTTCATTAGCACTCCTTCCAACAAGCTGTATGGTTAAAAGAGAGAGCAATAAGGGCAGAAAAGCGTTATCGCTCAAAGCGTTTAAGCGCCGCATTTTGTCTAACAAGTTGTGCATTTTAGGCGTGATTTCCATCTCAAGCTTTCTATTGTCATCAAAAATAAGGGCGATAGACTTTTCATCAAGCGTGTGCAAGAAATGCCAAACCTTAGAAGAATAAGAAAGATAAAATAACAAATCGTCTATTTTTTCATATTCGTCATTAAAGTTGGTGTTGTCGGTATATCTTTTATGAGCGTTAAACTCCATTTCCAATAACCTCTTCTTAAAATCCCCTTTCTCGCCATAATAATATGCCACAAAATGCTTTAAAAAACCCTCTAAATGATCGTCTTTAAAATGCCTCAAATCGTAATAAATCCTGGTGTAAGTGTCATTGATTTCGTTTTGAAGCTTTTCTAATTTTTTGCCATCGCAAATCTTGTGCGCCACAAAATGCAAGCGGTTTTTAAACAATTCTAAAGTGGATAGATCTTTACCACGATTGTTAATCGTTTCAAAAGAGCTGAAAGGATCGATCCGATTATCTTTCAATTCCACCACGCTAAAAAGCATTTTCTTTATAAGAGCATCAAACATTTTTTCAAGTGTTCCAACAGGCGTATCGCTGATTTTTTCTTTAAAAAACGCATGAGCGTCAATCAAATTTTTAGCGTAAAAAGAAGTTTGAAACCTTTCTAAATCTTTTTCTTCTTCAGTGATCGCTCTAAAAGCTTCACTCAAACCATAATACTTATAGGATAGAATGGGTTCAAGGTTGATTAAAGAATACTTTTTATCTTTATTTTGGGTGGTTTTTGCTAAAAGGCCTAGTAAAATCAGGCTTGTAGCCAATCGTTGCTGGCCGTCTATGATTTCAAAAGCGCTGCTTTCAAACTCATTTTCAAGCTCTCTTAAGGTTAAGCTGTGCATGTAATGGAATTTATCTCCCAGTTTGGACACATGCTCTAAATCGTTCCAAAAATCCTTTAATTGCCTTTCCTGCCATGCATATCCCCTTTGATAGCTGGGGATTTCAAACACGCCTTTTTCAATCACTCCGTCTAAATCCAATAGTTTCATTAAAATCCTTTCTTTGTTACGGGCTGACAATCAACGATTGCTTAATTTTTTCGCTCAATCAATTTTGGTTGTCCAAGTCGGGTGCTGTGCGTGAAATGCCAAGTGTTTTTATTGACCAATTCTTCGTATTCTTGGCTCCCTTTTTGAGCGCAAACGCCCTCAACCTTTAGCGCTCCCTCTTCATCAACCCCAATAGTGTCATGGTCAATCTTTAGAGCGAAAACGCTCCGTTGGACTTCAACCCCTCTAGTCGTTGAATCCTCATTCACGATGCCAATGATATAATCCGCTTTACGCATGAGTTCAAAATGCTTGTGCTGAGCCGCTTTGTTCCGTCGTGAGCGGAAATAGTCCAAAGTGCATTCATCGCACCACTCTTTAAAATCCTCATTTCCTGGAATGGTTCCTTTATATGCACCTGAAACCATGCACAACAACAAATTGTATTTTTCATGCGCTTTCAAATCTTCTAACTGAGCCATCATCTCTCCTTTAAATTTAACTCTGTAAGCCCCACTGATTTAAAAATGGGGCTTATGGAATCAAATTTTTTAAAAATGTTGTGCTGGTTAATGAAAGGGGGAATAATGTTAATGAAAGGGGGAACAATAAAAAGTAAAGGATTTTTAAGCGGATTTTTGTAAAAGTGATAAAAGTATGGTAGCGTTGCTTGATTGCTTGATTGCTTGATTGCTTGAATGATTGCTTGAATGATTGCTTGAATGATTGCTTGAATGATTGCTTGAATGATTGCTTGGTTGATTGGTTGATTGCTTGAATGATTGCTTGAATGATTGCTTGAATGATTGCTTGGTTGATTGGTTGATTGATTGAACGATTGCTTGAACGATTGCTTGAACGATTGCTTGAATGGTTGAATGGTTGAATGGTTGA
>NZ_VEYL01000002.1:68906-151067 GCF_006439795.1 Helicobacter pylori | reverse complement strand
GGGTGGGGGGTGTGGGGGGTTTTTGAGGACCAGCCAGCGTGGGTTTAGGAGCGCCCGGGTTGTTTTTACTAGGATCTTGTGAATGGCCTCTTTTTAAAACCAATAAATTTTCAGGATTTAATTTAACGAGCTTGGGTTTTGAAGGAAAAAAATCTTCTCTGTGTTCAAATAAAAAATAAATCAACCAATGTAACAATACAGACAGAATGAGAGAAAAGAAAAAATTCCTGTTAGAATGATCCACAGGGTCAAAATTTTTCCCTAACTTAACAGGTTGTAGTTTAGAATTTTCCGGCATATAAATTTCCTAATTTTGAATTCTTTATATTATTTTCAGCTTCTTTAATCAGTTCTTCCTTAGATGTTTTTGGGCTTATTTTGTCTAAAAGCAGGCCGTATTTGTCGCTCAGTAAGACCAAGTAACGCTCCTTATTAGTTTCTATGGAAATGATTTTATGGTTCGCATCAACACGACCCAAAACACTAACTTCTAACTTAAAATCTTTTGCAGAAAAAGACCCTTGTGTGGGAACAATTTTGTTTTTGATTATATACAATATTAAGAGTAAGGCAGCAATAACCGCTAGTGCCTTGTAAGCATGGCTTAAATCCAGTGGGGGTTTTAACTCTAGAGCGTTTGAGGGGTTTTTGGCTCGCTCTTTTTCATCTTGGCTTGTGAGATTGGCATGCTGAGATTTTTCTTTCAGGTTAGGCGGTGGGGCTAAATGAAAACCTTTAGGCAAAAAAAGAAAGCGGAGCCGTTTTTTATCCTTGCTGTTTGAGGCTTGGATTTCTAATTCTGCTGTGGCTTTTTTAGACAAGAGGTAGATGTCATTTTGGTAGGAAAACATTTCTAAGGCATTCAAAGAGGCTTCTTTAAAATCCATGGTTTTTTTAGAATCCAATTGAGCGTTTTTTAAAACGATCACTTTTTGCCCTTCAACTTCCATGATTTTAGGCGTTTTATTAAAAGGCGTTTCAAAAGTGAGCGTGGTTTGCACGGCTTTTATGGGTGGTGTTGCTAGAGCGTTTGAATCAGGTTGGATTTCTTTTAGTGCATTTTGCCAATGCATAAGTTTAATGGGGGCGTCATCATTTAAAGGTATTTTTTCTTCAGCCAGTAACATCAAAGTAGTGCTCAGTAACAAGAATAACAATCTCATGAATTTTTAGCGAGATAATACACAATGGCGTTAGAATCTAGGATTTCATTCAAACGAATGGCTAAATTCCTTTCAAAAACCATCACCTCACCCTTACCAATCACCCGCCCGTTCACAAAAGTATCCACGCTTTCTCCGGCGGGTTTTTGCAAATCAATCACAGAGCCTTTTTCAAAACGCAAAATTTGCAACAAAGGGATTTGCGTAGAGCCAAGTTCTGCACTAAAAACAATCTCCATGTCTAAAAGGTTTTTATAATCGCAAATGAGTTCTTCTAAATAAGTGGAAAGCTCTAGTTCTCTTTCCTTGTTAGCTTTTTCTTTCTCTTTTTCGGCTATTTTTAACTTATTAGATTCTGTTTCTAGCATAAAACTCTACTCTTTCAAGAATGATTTGACTTTGATTGTAAAATCTTAATTTTACTATAAATTTATAACAAATAAAGCCACTACGCCTTAAAGCGAGCTTTAGAAACGCAAAATTCTTTTAAAAAACACGCGTCGCATAAGGGGTTTTTAGCCTTGCAGGTGTAGCGGCCAAACAAGATTAAGGCATGGTGGAGTTTGGATAGGTTGTCTTTAAAAAGGTTGCTGAGTTCTTCTTCGGTCTTAGTGGGCGTGTTAGCGTCGCTTAAACCTAAGCGGTGCGTCGTGCGGAACACATGAGTATCTACGGCTATGTAATTTGCATCAAAGCACACTGAAAGCACCACATTAGCGGTTTTTTGCCCCACGCCATCCAGGCTCATCAATTCTTTTTGCGTAGAGGGGATAACGCCCTTAAAATCTCTAACCACTTTTTGCGCCATACTGATTAAATGCTTGCTTTTATTGTTGAAATAAGAAACGGATTTGATAACTTCTTTAACTTCTTCTAAATAAGCGAGCGCTAAATCCTTCACGCTCGGGTATTTTTCAAATAACTTGGGCGTTATTTTATTCACTCTAGCGTCCGTGCATTGAGCGCTTAAAATGGTAGCCACCAACAATTCATAGGGGTTTTTATGGTGCAATTCGGTGGTTTGGTTGGGGTAATGTTTTAAAAGCAATTCTTTGATTTGTTGGGCTTTTTGGTAAGTTTTAGCGCGTTTTAAACCCATTTTCACACGCTTTCTTTGATGAGAAGGTATTGCGCTTCATGGGATCTTAAAGCCACTTGAATGCGGTTGATTTTAACCGAAAGTGTGGCTTTTTTCATGGAATAATGCAAAAGGGTGCATTGAACCCCTTCATGGATACCAAAAGACAGAAAGCGTTTTTTAAGGGATTCATCGCAGTTAGCGATTTCTACGATTTCATAAACTTTGTCTTTAATGGCTTCATTGAGCGTCATTTTAATTTCCTTTTTGATTCAATATTTTTTTTGACTTCATCCACGATGATGTCAATGGGCGTGAAAATGCGGCGCAAGATTTTAAAAGGAGCTTGGATAATATCTGTCGCTAAAGTCACTTTGGTTTTAGGGTTATCCAGCGTGCCTTTGACATTCACATTAGTGGTTACTTTTCCTTCTTTCCCTAAAATGAGGTAACCCACGATAGGGATTTTACTCAAAACATTACTCAAAGCCTTGATGGTGGAAACTTCTAAATTCAAATCTAATTTGTTTTTGTCTAATTCAATGATCCCATTGCCAGCAACATCAAGCGTTTTGCCGATAAGATCAATTTTTTCTAACCCTAAATATTCTTTAGTGATCCCAAAAACAACAGACCCCTTTTTGATTTGATAGCCATTAGCCCCTAAATGAGGGTTCCTAAAGACAATGAGAGAGGGAATGGTGTTGATGAGATTGATCATGTTTTGCATGAGAGCGAAATTCTTTAAGCTTGTGTTTTGGAATTTCAATTCGCCGTTGAAAACCTGATCTTCAAGAGCCCCAATAAGCGTGAATAAACCCCCTTCTACGAAATCTTTTTGGAGGATGGTATTGATATAATCCCCGCTAAAATTATGAGCCTTAAGATACAAAGCCCCATGCACTAAATCCGCCATGATCATGCCATTTTTATAATTGCCATCAATTTTCACTCTGTCATCTTGAGCGACAATATCAAGATTTTCTAAAGGAAAAGGCATTTTTTTATAGATTAACACGACATCTTTAGCATGGATGCGTGTAGAGATGGGGATAATTTTGTGGGCTTTTTCATAGCGTTGTTTGGCGCTAATGAAAATATCTTCATCTTGGATTTCTTTAGAGCTAGGCTTTTCTTTTCGTTCTTTTGAGAATAATCCTGCAATAGCTGGCATCTTGCTATCTAAAAAATCGTCAATACTCAAATCAATGTTATTAAGGGTAATATCCTTTTGATCCCCCTTAACTTTTATAGATATGCTTTTGCTTGGAGTACAGACAGAAATTTCATCTTTATTAATAGAGCCAAATAAAGAGAGGGAATCAAATTGCTTGCCGTTGCTATGATAGATGGGTAAAGTGATTTTTAAATCCTTAGCAAAAAAATCAATATTGACAAAATCGCTCGTAGAAACTTCCAAAGAGCCATCTTCTAAGGCGAAATATTTCATAATAGGGGAATAGGGCTTGATTTTTTTCAAATCTTTGATTCTAAAAACATAGGCGTTATCTTTAAATTCGCCCTCTAATAAAAGTTGTGGCACGCTCCATTGCATGTAATCTGGGTTAGAAAAATCAAAATTCAAAGAAAGGTTTTTAAGAGTGTCTTCTGTAGCGTAGAAAACATCTTTAGTGAATTTGTCTTCACTTTGGGCTTTAATGGTGTCTATGATTTTTCTTCTAAACGCCTCTGAGTTTTCACCCTCTTGAATAATAGAATGCAAGCTTTTTAAATCTAAAGAAAATTTAGTAGGCTGTGGGTTATCTGGGTCGTTATTCAAGCCATAAGAACGCATGTTGATATTATTGTTAGTGTTGAATCGTATTTTATGGACTAAAGAATCTAAAGAAAGGGTTTTTTTATTCAAATCTAAAGCGATTTTAGCGTCTAAATCCAGCATGTTTTCATAGCGGGTGTGGGTAGTTTCTATGTAGAGGTATTGGTATTCTTGGGTAATATCCAGGCTCACGCTAGCGTTTTGCGTATAAAGGGGGATATTATAGAGCGAGAGAGTGCCTTCTTGCAAATTAACATTGCCTTGAACGCTAAATAAAGGGGCGGTGTTTTTCAAGAATTGTAAGGTGAGTTTCAAATCCGCGCTAGATGGCATGCTGATTTTATCCAAAGGTAAAACGACTTTATAAGCGCTCAATAAATCCTTAATGCTATCGCCATAATAATTAGGGGTCGTTTTTAAAAAAACCTCCAACTTAGGGGCTTCTAACAAATTGGAAAAAGTGGCGTAAGAGCCGGTTAATTCCATGGTTTCATAAGCGATTTTTTGGGGCTGTATGAGAAGCTGTTTGTTTTTGAATATCAATTCGGTTTTATCCATTTTAATGGGCGATAAGCCATCATTAAAAACGACTGAAGGTTTCATCAAAGTGGCTTTAACTACAGAATTTTCCAAAAGCGATGGGATAAACTCGCTAGGAGTGAAATTAGCTTTGATTAAAGCGTTATCAATCTTAAAGCTAGCAAATTGGATCTTGTCAAAAATCCATGTTTTTAAATTTTTTTGCGATTGGCGTTGGAAAAGAGGCTTTAAAAACGCCAAGCTTTTCATTGGAGAAGTGTTAATTTTTAATTCTATGGTTTTTAAATCGGTTAGCCCTTGCAAATAAATTGCAGCACTGGGTTCAATTAAAGGCTTGACAATCAAATTGAACGCCATTTTCCTAGCTTTAGGTGAATAGTGGGCGTTGCCATCTACTTGGACTTTAATGTCTTTAAAGAGCAAATTGATGATTTTAAGCTTGATGTTTTTATCGTCTTCTAGGGAAAATTCCCCTTTGACTCCTGGAAATTCCAACTCGTATTTATTCCCATCAAAAAAGATATTGGCTTTATTTTTATCGTCTAAAATGATTTCTTTGACTTTAAGTTTTTCAAAATAAGACACCGCCCAAATGCCATAACGGATATTTTTAATCAAATCAGAAACTTCTAAATGCTTTTTAGTGGGTTTTTGATGGAAAAAAGAAGAGAGATCAATGCGTTCAATTTCTAAAGAAAGCTTGTTATTGAGTTTTAAGTATAATTCAGAAATGCCAAGCTTCCCGATTTTTAAATTTTGTATGTGAATGCCGTTTGAAAGGGTTTTGTGAATGACGACTAAAAGAGTGAATACTGCCACAAACAAGATAATGACATTAAATACTTTCTTGGATACATGTTTTCTTTTATTCATCAGTATTCTTTTTTATTTAAGTATACCAATTTATCTTAACAAAGTGGTGGTTGTCCCGCAAGGTTCGCTCAAAAAAGTGTTTTTTTCTTTAAAAGAGCAAGGCGTGGATATGAACGCTTTGGATTTGCTTTTTTTACGCCTAATAGGCATGCCTAAAAAAGGTTATATTGATATGGGCGATGGGGCTTTAAGGAAGGGGGATTTTTTAGTCCGTTTGATCAAAGCAAAAGCGGCGCAAAAAAGCACGACTTTAATCCCTGGAGAAACCCGCTATTTTTTCACGCAAATTTTGAGCGAGACTTATCAGTTAGGAGTTGGCGATCTCAATGAAGCTTATGAAAGCATCGCGCCACGATTGAATGGCGCTGTGATAGAAGATGGGGTGATATTACCAGACACTTATCATTTGCCTTTAGGGGAGGACGCTTTTAAAATCATGCAAACTTTAATCGGTCAATCTCTCAAAAAACACGAAGCCTTAAGCAAGCAATGGCTTGGATACTACCATAAAGAAGAGTGGTTTGAAAAAATCATTCTCGCTTCCATTGTGCAAAAAGAAGCCGCTAACACTGAAGAAATGCCCTTGATTGCGAGCGTGATTTTTAACCGCTTGAAAAAAGGCATGCCTTTGCAAATGGATGGGGCTTTGAATTATCAGGAATTTTCACACGCTAAAGTGACAAAAGAGCGCATTAAAACCGATAACACCCCCTACAATACCTATAAATTCAAGGGCTTGCCTAAAAATCCCGTAGGGAGCGTGAGCCTAGAAGCGATTAGAGCCGTGGTTTTCCCTAAAAAAACTGACTTCTTGTATTTTGTGAAAATGCCGGATAAAAAACATGCTTTCAGCGCGACTTATAAGGAGCATTTAAAAAATATTAATCTTTCTAATAATCATTTTTAAAATTAGGGTTAATGGGGCGTTTTTTCTTTTAAATTGGTTAAAAAGTGTTTAGTATTTTCTCATTTTAATTTTAAGTTCTTACTATTAAAGCATTTTAGATTTTGTTAAAAAAGGCTTGCTACAATTTTAGGCAAATTTTGATGGCTAGGGCTTAAAACAGCTTTTAGCACAAAGGAGAATGAATGGCTAAAATGAGCGCTCCAGATGGGGTTGCCGTTTGGGTGAATGAAGACAGGTGTAAGGGTTGTGATATTTGCGTATCGGTATGCCCTGCTGGGGTTCTTGGCATGGGGATTGAAAAAGAAAGGGTGCTTGGAAAAGTGGCCAAAGTAGCCTACCCAGAGAGCTGTATCGGTTGCGTGCAATGCGAGTTGCACTGCCCGGATTTTGCGATTTATGTGGCTGACAGAAAGGATTTCAAATTCGCTAAAGTTTCTAAAGAAGCCCAAGAAAGAAGCGAAAAGGTTAAGGCCAATAAATACATGCTCTTAGAAGAGACTATTTTAGAAGGGAGAGGCAAATAATGCGTGAGATTATTTCTGATGGGAATGAATTAGTCGCTAAAGCGGCGATTGAAGTGGGGTGTCGGTTTTTTGGGGGCTATCCTATCACGCCAAGCTCAGATATTATGCATGCGATGAGCGTGGCTTTACCCAAATGCGGCGGCCATTTTATCCAAATGGAAGATGAAATCAGCGGGATTAGCGTGTCTTTAGGAGCGAGCATGAGCGGGACAAAGTCTATGACAGCAAGCTCTGGTCCTGGTATTTCATTGAAAGTGGAGCAAATCGGCTATTCTTTCATGGCAGAAATCCCTTTAGTGATCGCTGATGTGATGCGTTCAGGCCCATCAACCGGAATGCCCACTCGTGTGGCTCAAGGCGATGTGAATTTCTTAAGACACCCCATACATGGGGATTTTAAAGCTGTCGCGCTCGTTCCTGCTAGCTTAGAGGAAGCTTACACAGAGACCGTTCGCGCGTTCAATTTGGCTGAAATGCTCATGACTCCTGTATTCTTGCTCATGGATGAAACCGTGGGGCATATGTATGGCAAGGTGCAAATCCCGGATTTAGAAGAAGTGCAAAAGATGACTATTAATCGTAAGGAATTTGTGGGCGATAAAAAAGACTACAAGCCTTATGGAGTCGCGCAAGATGAGCCGGCTGTTTTAAACCCGTTCTTTAAAGGCTATCGCTACCATGTTTCAGGCTTGCACCATGGGCCTATTGGCTTTCCTACTGAAGACGCTAAAATCGGGGGGGATTTGATTGACAGATTATTCCATAAGATTGAATCCAAGCAAGACATTATCAACGAAAATGAGGAAATGGATTTAGAGGGTGCTGAAATTATTATCATCGCTTATGGTTCGGTTTCTCTAGCGGTTAAAGAAGCCTTGAAAGATTACAACAAAGAGAGCAAGCAAAAAGTCGGCTTTTTCAGGCCTAAAACCTTATGGCCAAGCCCGGCTAAACGCTTGAAAGAAATAGGGGATAAATACGAAAAAATCCTTGTGATTGAATTGAATAAGGGGCAGTATTTAGAAGAGATTGAAAGGGCTATGCAAAGAAAGGTGCATTTCTTTGGGCAAGCCAATGGGCGCACGATTTCGCCCAAACAAATCATCGCAAAATTGAAGGAGCTTTAAAATGGCGTTTAATTATGATGAATATTTGCGTGTGGATAAAATACCCACTTTGTGGTGTTGGGGCTGTGGCGATGGCGTGATTTTGAAATCCATTATCCGCACGATTGACGCTTTAGGTTGGAAAATGGATGATGTGTGTTTGGTGAGTGGGATTGGTTGCAGCGGGCGCATGAGTTCGTATGTGAATTGTAACACCGTTCACACTACGCATGGTAGGGCTGTGGCGTATGCGACAGGGATTAAAATGGCTAACCCCAGTAAGCATGTGATCGTGGTTTCTGGCGATGGCGATGGCTTTGCGATTGGAGGCAATCACACCATGCATGCGTGCAGAAGAAACATTGATTTGAATTTTATTTTAGTGAATAATTTCATTTATGGTTTGACCAACTCCCAAACTTCGCCCACCACGCCTAATGGCATGTGGACGGTTACGGCTCAATGGGGGAATATTGATAACCAATTTGACCCATGTGCTTTAACCACCGCTGCCGGGGCGAGTTTTGTGGCCAGAGAGAGCGTTTTAGACCCTCAAAAGTTAGAAAAAGTGCTTAAAGAAGGTTTCTCGCACAAGGGCTTTAGCTTCTTTGACGTCCATAGCAATTGCCATATCAATTTAGGGCGCAAGAATAAAATGGGCGAAGCGTCTCAAATGCTAAAATGGATGGAAAGCCGATTGGTGAGCAAACGCCAATTTGAAGCCATGAGCCCTGAAGAAAGGGTGGATAAATTCCCTACAGGCGTTTTAAAGCATGACACGGACAGGAAAGAATATTGCGAAGCGTATCAAGAAATCATTGAAAAAGCACAAGGAAAACAATAATGGAAGTGCAATTACGATTTACGGGCGTTGGAGGACAAGGCGTGCTGTTAGCGGGAGAGATTTTAGCTGAAGCTAAGATTGTGAGTGGGGGCTATGGCACTAAGACTTCCACCTACACTTCGCAAGTGCGTGGAGGGCCCACTAAAGTGGATATTTTGCTAGATAAAGATGAAATTATTTTCCCTTATGCTAAAGAGGGCGAGATTGATTTCATGCTTTCAGTCGCTCAAATCAGCTACAACCAGTTTAAAAGCGATATTAAACAAGGCGGTATCGTTGTCATTGATCCCAATCTAGTAACCCCCACTAAAGAAGACGAAGAAAAGTATCAAATTTATAAAATCCCCATTATCAGCATCGCTAAAGATGAAGTGGGTAACATCATCACGCAATCTGTGGTAGCGTTAGCCATTACCGTGGAGCTTACTAAATGCGTAGAAGAAAATATCGTGCTAGACACCATGCTTAAAAAAGTCCCTGCAAAAGTTGCTGAAACGAACAAAAAAGCCTTTGAAATTGGCAAAAAACATGCTTTAGAAGCTTTGAAAAAATAAGGGGGTAACTCCTTATCTTCTTTTTCTTTAGCTATAGCTTTTTCCCCTTTTTTTGTATTTTTGAAAAAAAAAAAAATGATATAATGCTCAAATTTTACAAAGGATTCTTGTATGCGCAAATTTTTGGATGGGGCAAAAAGTGAGATTTTAAAATATGATGTGATTTCTTTTGATATTTTTGATACCCTTCTTCTAAGACCTTTCATTAAACCCACAGATTTATTTTTGTATATTGAGACTAAATATAATATTAAAGGTTTTCATCAAGCAAGAATCCTGGCAGAAATGCAATCTAGAGGAATCAGTAAAGAACAAGACATTACTCTAGATGAAATTTATCATCAAATTCCAAAAGAGTTTCATTCATATAAGGAAGTAGAAATTGCCACTGAAAAAGAGATGCTTATTCCAAACTTAGAGATGTTAGAACTCTATCGTTTCGCTAAAGAGAACAATAAGAGAGTGATTATTGTATCAGATATGTATTTACCTTTAGAAGTCCTTGAAGATATTTTAATTTCTAAGGGTTTTGGTGGTTATACAAATTTCTATCTTAGTAACCATATAATGCTTACTAAACATTCAAAGGATTTGTTTAAGCATGTTTTAAAACAAGAAAATATTACTAATACGCAGATGTTGCATATCGGTGATAATTCTTGGGCAGATGACGCTATGCCTAAAAGTTTAGGTATAGCAACGCTATTTAGAAAAAGCGTGTTGAAACAATTAGAAGAAGTTTTTCCTAAATACAAAACATTCACTCCAACCAGTGTTGCGCAAAGTTTTATTTTAGGATCTTTATGCGTTTTTTATAAAAATTATATTCAAAAACATGAAAAATTTGATTATTGGTTTCTTTTAGGAGCGATGCAGGCAGGAATTGCAGCCGTTGCTTATTGCCAGTTTATCTATAAGGAAATTCATAAAAGAAATATTGATACTTTAGTGTTTGTTGCGCGAGATGGTTATTTATTGCAAAAAATTTTTAATATTTTATATCCAAATTCATATAAAACTACTTATGTCTATGCTCCCAGAATTTTAAAAAAAGCGGTATTTTTAGAAGTCGTAGAGGGCGAGAGCTTGGAAATTTTGCGTATTTTAGAAGGCGAAGAAGAAATTAAAAAGAAGCAAATCGCCACCAACCAACAAGCCTATATATACATATATAGTAACTTTGAATACTGCCGCCATTTAGCGTTAAAATGTTTAGATAATTACAGAAAATACCTGTCTTCATCAAATTTAGAGGGAAATATCGCTATTGTAGATACGATTACTTTTGGCTATTCTTCGCAAGGGTTAATCCAAAAAGCTTTAAACAAAGAAGTTTTTGGGTGCTATGTGGATCTCCTAAGAATTTTAAATTATGATTGCGTGAGTTTCTTACCTTTTTCACACCCTAAACCCGTTTATTTTCATAATTGGGATTTTATGGAGTTTTTGCTAACAAGCCCTGAATACCCTATTTTAAATGTAGAGAATGGCGTTCCAATCTATCAAAAAGACGTTTCATCTTGTGAAAAACACCGCTCTAAAGCTTATGAAGAAATAGTAGAAGGGGCTGTTGGATATGCTTCATATTTTAAAGAAAGTCAAATTTCTTTAGACATTCATGATGTGATAGAATGGGTGAATTTCTTCATTGACAATCCTAGTATTCAAGATCAAGAGCAATTCAAACAAATTTATTTTCTTCCAGACGCGACGCATAAAAACGCTCTGCCCTTGTTTTGTAATGATGTTTCTTTGCTGTCTTGCATTTTAAAACCTTCACAAAGTTATGGCGTATTAAAAAGAAGTCTTAGGACAAACAAGCAAGAGAGATTGTTTAAAATATTGTCTCTAATTAAAAAAATCTATGGGAAGTTAAAAAAGAAATGATAAAATTGGCTCTGTTTTTAATCAAATATGGATAAATAGGGCTTTCTCCCTTTAATATAATTCTCTCAAAAGTTATCCACTAGATATTTTTTATTTATCCAATAGTTTATTTTTGAGTATAATCCTACGAAAATTTTAAGGAACGGCATGGAGTTTTTAGGACTGATTTTAAGTCTGGCCGCTATTTTGATAGCGTTTAAAAAGCCTGAAAAAGAAAATTGGGCGTTTGGGATTTTGATTGTGGTGTGGTTGGTGGAGCTTGTTATTTTTATAGCCCACAGCTCTAGCGTTTTGCCCAACATGAATCTATAAGGGGGATGCATGAATAAAGAAACCCGATTTTATAATCTTTTTTCTTTGGCGATTTTAGGGATTTTGATCTTTCCTGTGGGTTTGGCGAATTTTTATTTTGGCTATGTTTTGAAAGATTCGCCTTGTATTTTTTGCTGGGTGCAACGCATCAACATGATTTTAATAGGGGCTATGGCGCTTTTGGTGGTGCGTTTTGGGTTTAAGCCTAAATACATTGCCTTGCTATTGCTTATGGCTAGTAGCGGGTTGTATGAGAGCTTTTATCATACCGGTAGCCATGCGTTAGAAGATGTGGGGCAGGGATTCGCGCTCGCTATTTTGGGCTTGCACACGCAGTTTTGGGCGCTTTTTGTCTTTTTTAGCGTGGTGGTGCTTTTAGCGGTTTTGCTCTTTTTTGCCCCTAATGCCCAACCTTTCAAAGATCGTTTGTTAAATGCGCTCCAAAAAAGCGCTTTTTATATTTTCTTTATTGTGGTGGGTTCTAACGCCGTGCAAGCGTTTATTTCTACCGGGCCTTTCCCTTACATAGGGCAAAGCGATCCGGTGCGTTTTTCTTGGAATTTGAAAGAATCTGTCTGGTCTATGGAAAATTGGGATCATTTGAAATTCCCAAGAAGCGTTTTAGGCAGAAGAGATGTGGGCGAGCCTTTGAAATTGAGCGCTTTGCCTAAAGATAATGATTATGAACGTTCGCCTTTAGAAATCACAAAAGCGTTAAAGATTGAAAAAAAAGAAGAGCTTTTTTTAAAACTGAATGGAGCGATCACGGATTTGAATTTCAATGAAGACAGGGCGATCCTTACCACAGAAAACCAAGGCCTTTATCTTGTGGGTAACGATTTGAAAACCATTCATAGTTATATGGTGTTGGATAGTTATTATAGCGCGACGGTGGGGTCGTTCGTGGGGGCGGATTTTAACGAAGATGAAAACATTGTGATCATGGGCAATAATAAAACGAGCGTAGAAATCACTCCTAACAAAAACGCTAACGCGCTTAAAAACTTCCCTTATTTTTTAGAAGGGGCTAACTCTTTTGATGAAGTGGAACGCAGCCGCTTAAAAACTTCTAGGGCGAAAAACTATTATGTTAGCGTTGCAAGAAGAGGGGCTAAATCCACTTATTTGATCACCGCTCCTAACAAGCGTTATAAGGATTTGATTATCATCTCCATGCTTAATAGCGACAAGCAAGTGCATGGGGAGTTTTTACTTGAATTAGGCAATGCCAAACTTAAAGCAAAAAGGAAACTGGGCGAGTTAGTTATCAGCGCGCTAGCGTTAAAGGATAATAAGCTTTATGCGTTCAGTAAGGAATTTAACACGCTTTTAGTCATAGACCCTACAAAAGAAGAGATTCTTGAAGTTTATGGCTTGCCTAAAGAGATTAAAAATATCAGTGCTGGAGGGTTTAGGGATAATGAGCTTATCCTTGTGAGCTATGAGAATAATAAAAATATTCTCTATACCCTTGATTTTTAAACTCTTTTAAAGCTATTTTTTTCTAATATATTAACGCATTAGAAGATGGTCGCTATTTTAGAATAGAGGAAAGTCCGGGCTACATTAGACAAAATTCCATCTAACGGATGGCTAGCGCAAGCTAAGGGAAAGTGCCACAGAAAGCAAACCGCCTTTTTAAGGTAAGGGTGAAAGGGTGGGGTAAGAGCCCACCAGAGCTAAAGCAATTTAGCTTGTTTGGGCAAACCCAATTTGTAGCAAGAAGCGCATGGTAAGTCTAAATTGATACACGCTTCGCTTGAGGAATATTGCAAAATATTTCCCAGATAAATGGCCATCCATTGACAGAACCCGGCTTATTCTAATGCTCAACTGCGTGTTGATTTTTTTAACAAAGTTTCAATCATTTTATTTTTTTTTATTTTTTACCTAATTATTGTTTAAAATCTTAAAGATTTGTGTTACACTCTGTGAAACCAAAATCAAAGGGGATAGCGTGTTAGAAAAATCTTTTTTAAAAAGCAAGCAATTATTTTTATGCGGATTGGGTGTTTTGATGTTGCAAGCTTGCACTTGCCCAAACACTTCACAAAGAAATTCTTTTTTACAAGATGTGCCTTATTGGATGTTGCAAAATCGCAGTCAGTATCTCACGCAAGGGGTGGATAGCTCGCACATTGTGGATGGTAAGACAACTGAAGAGATAGAAAAAATCGCTACCAAAAGAGCGACGATAAGAGTGGCACAAAATATTGTGCATAAACTCAAAGAGGCTTACCTTTCCAAATCCAATCGCATCAAGCAAAAGATCACTAATGAAATGTTTATCCAAATGACACAGCCCATTTATGATAGCTTGATGAATGTGGATCGTTTAGGGATTTATATCAATCCTAACAATGAGGAAGTGTTTGCGTTAGTGCGCGCGCGTGGTTTTGATAAGGACGCTTTGAGCGAAGGGTTGCATAAAATGGGCTTAGACAATCAAGCGGTGAGTATTCTTGTGGCTAAAGTGGAAGAAATCTTTAAAGATTCTATCAATTACGGAGACATTAAAGTCCCTATAGCCATGTAGGCTTAGAACAACAAGCGTTCCTCGCTATCGTCTGTTCTTTTGGGGGTGGGGGTGATAGAATTGGGAGTTGAATAGTAGGGGATTTTATCCACGATTTCTTTATGTAAGCCTTTGGGGACATCAAACTTTCTTTTTAAAGAAGGTTCAATTGCTAGAATATTACGCATGAAATACGAATACACAGGTGCACTCACAACGCTTCCTCCCGCTCCTTTGCCAATAGGCGTGTTATCGTCCCTCCCAAACCAAATCACGCTCTGTAAGGTGGGGGTAAAGCCAATGAACCAAGCATCAATATTGTTGTTAGAAGTCCCGGTTTTACCGGCAATTTCTAAACCTTTAATGCGAGCCAAACTCCCCGTGCCGTTTTCTACCGCATTCATCAGCACTGAAAGGGTTAAAAAAGCCTGTTCTTTGGAGGTGATCTTTTTGGTTTCCATAGGCGTGAAAGTTTTGACTTCGTTTTGTTGGTTGGTGATGCTTTCAATGAGCATGGGTTTGAGCATGGTGCCGTAATTAGAAAATAGAGAATACTTTTCAGCCGCATCAATGGGTGAGATAGCAAGGCTCCCTAACATAATAGACAAGTCCTTAGGGAGGTTTTTAAACCCCATATCGCTTAAAGATTGATAAATTTTTTCAAATCCAAGCTGATCGCTTAAATTGATCGTGGCTAGATTTAACGAATGGCTCAAGGCTTCTTGCAAGGTTACAAGCCCTAAAAACTTGCGGGAATAATTGCTGGGGTGCCATGCATGGTTTTGTTTGCTGTTTTTACTATAATTGCCATTTTCAAAATTTCGCGCGGTATCAGGGATTTTAGAAGTGGTGGAATAGCCATTATCAAAAGCGATTTGATACACAAAGGGTTTTATCGCGCTCCCAAATTGCCGTTTGGCTTGCGTGGCGCGATTGAAAGCGCTTTTTTTATAATCAATCCCCCCCACTAAAGCTAAAATCTTACCGGTGCTCGTGTCTGTAACGATCATGCTAGCGTTCAAATTGTCTTCATTTTCGTTAGATGCGTTTGTTTTTGGCTTTTCTTTAGCGATTTTTTCTAAGATTTTTTGATGCCCAAAACGCAAGGACTCTAACGCTAAGCGTTGGTAATCCAAATCTATCGTGAGCTTTATGGTATAGCCTTGAGTTTTTAACCCGTCTAATTGATCCAATTGCTTCAACACTTCATCCACGACATAGGGAGCGGTATTTTGCGTGGAAGTTTGGTTATAGACGATTGGCACTTCATTGAGAGCGCCTTTGAGTTCGTTAGAAGAAATCCAGCCTAAAGAATACAACCGCCTTAAAATATCATTAGCCCTAGAGAGTGAAAATTCTAAATTTTTGGTAGGGTCATAAAAACTCGGAGCCCTAGGCAAGGCGACTAACATGGCGATTTCTTTAAGCGTGAGTTTGTCAAGGGGCTTTTTAAAATACCCTAAACTTGCGGTTTTGACGCCATAATACCCATGCCCAAAAAAAGTTTGGTTCAAATAGCGCTCTAAAATTTCTTCTTTGCTTAAGACTTTTTCAATGCGTAAAGAAATGATAGCTTCTTTGAGTTTTCTGGTTAGGGTTTTTTCTCGTGTGAGCACCATGTTTTTAACGAGTTGTTGGGTTAGGGTGCTACCTCCTTCGGTGTAACGACCGCTTTTAGCGTTTCTAATCATAGCGCGCATGATAGCGTCTAAATTGATCCCCCCATGTTCAAAAAAGAGAGTGTCTTCTACCGCTAAAAGGCTTTCAACAAATCGTGGGGGGATTTCTTCAAAACGCGCATAAAAACGGAATTCCTTATCATAGATATTAGCGATCAAACGCCCTTTTCGGTCTAAAATCTGTGAAGCGACGCCCGGGCGATAATCTTTAATTTTAGCAATATCTTTATCCGTAGTTACCCAAACTTGAGCGATAAGAATGGCTAACAACCCTACGACAATCAAAAATAAAACGATAAAACCATAAAAAATCTTTTTTAGCATTTAATCACTCTTAAAAGAAGATTGTATTTTAGAATAATTTAAAAGGGTGTTCGCAAGCTCTTTAGTGTCTTCTAAGCTGTTTTTGAGGGATAAAGAGACTCGTAAAAGGGGTTTAGAAACCGTAGGGGGGCGGATAGCTCCCACTAAAAACCCCTTTTCTTTCAAAAAATGATGAGCGCTTAAAAGAGCGGGATTGTTTTCAAATTCTAAAGTAAAAAATCCTACGAGCGTTCTAATACCTAAGGTTTCAAAAATAATTTGTTGGTGTTTGCTAAGCTCATTTTTTAATTCTTGTTTTTGCGCGATAAAGTATTCTAAATGGGCCAAAGTTAAAGCGGTGTCTAACAGGCTTAAAGCGGTGGTGTAAATCACGCTTTTAGCGCGATTGGTTAAAAACTCTATGATTTGTAAAGGGGCTAAAATACACGCCCCATAGCTCGCAAGCGCTTTAGAAAAAGTGCTGAGCTTAATGATTTTGTCTTTTTCCTTGATGCGATAATATTCTAAAAAACCCAATAAATTCTCGCCGATAGTCCCAAAACTATGGGCTTCATCAACGATTAAAAAAGCGTTAGGAGTCTCTTGAGTGATTGCATAAAAATCATAAGGAGCGATGCTCGCATCCATAGAATAAACCCCCTCAATGGCTATGAATTTGAGCTTATTTTTAGGGGTGTTAAAGAGTTTTTGTTTCAAATCCTTAACGTCATTGTGCGAGAAAAAAACCACTTGATTAGACTTCGTTTTGGCGCTAAAAATCCCGCTTGCATGGTAGTGATCGTCTATGAATAAGAGGGCGTTTTTGACTAAAAGGGTGTCTATTAAAGCCAGATTGCCCAAAAAACCACTCCCCACTAAAAGAGTGCTTTCAAATTCTAACAAATCCGCTAGTCGTTCTTCTAATTCTGCATGCAAAGGGTGGTAGCCATTCACTAGCATGGAAGCCTTGGGGGAATGAGTACCAAAGGATTGGAGCTTATTAAATGCGTTTTGAAGCAAATCTTTTTTAACGCTCAAACCCAAATAATCATTAGAAGCGTAATCCTTTAATAAAGGGTCAAACAATTCTCTTTTGCGGTATCGTTTGGCATGGTGTAAAGCTTCTAAGGATTTAGAAAACATAAAAACACTTCATTGAATGAAATCATTCGCCTTTTTGAATTTTTTCAATGATTTTATTGAGTTCGTCTTGTTTTTCGTAAAACATCTTATCAATATTTTCTTTGACATGTTTAGCACTATCTTCCATTAAATGCACTTTATGCTCTAGGTATTTTGAATCGGTAATGTGGTCTTCTTGAACGGCTTTAACCAAATCATTAGCTTCAGCATGCACGCTTGCATGGTGGCTTTCTAAAGCTCTATAGCCTGAAGTGTTGGAAAAATTCTCTTTGCCCGCGCCCTCATAATACCATTTGCCTAAGCGGCAATTCTTATGGCTGGTAATATCAAAGGAATTGAGGCCAAAAACCATGCCATAAAGATTGTTTTTAAAGACCACATGATCGAGTTTGGCTAGACCGCAAAACACCCGGTTATTGATATTGTAGATGGTGTATTTTGCCGCTTGCGCGACAATCATGTTATTTTTCACGGCGGATTTAAGCTCTTCCACATCGCCCTTAATAGAGCCTACAATAGAATTAATATCGTGGGTATTGGTTTGAATATCGTTGGCTTCTTGTTGCATGCTTTTAACCACAACGGCGATTTCTTTAGTGGCTTTTTGGGTTTTTTCAGCGAGCTTTCTCACCTCATCAGCCACCACCGCAAAACCTCTCCCATGCTCGCCCGCTCGTGCGGCCTCAATAGCGGCATTTAGGGCTAATAGATTGGTTTGTTCTGCAATATCATCAATCAAAGAAATGACTTGAGTGATTTCATTGCTCCGTTGGTTGAGAGAGTCCGCTAACGAAGTGGCGTTTTGCATCTTTTCATAAAGCGATTCAATGTCTTGACCCGTTTTATTAACCGTCCCTAATCCTTCAGCAGAATGTTCTTCACCACTTTTAGCCGCATTTAAGAGCAAGCCGGTTTCTTGATGGAAATACTGCATGCTTTCTTGCACGTTCTCTAAGCCTTCTTTTAAGCTCGCACAAAAAGTCTTAAACAAATCATTTTTATGGTATTCCCCCACACCCCCTGTTTTTTTGGCTAGTGAAAAATACTGCACGCCATCAATATTTTGGCTTTTTAAAGAATAAGAAACCCCTTGTAAATTAACGCTCTCTGCATTTTCTTTGAAATGAACGCTTTGTTCTTCTAAATTATTCAAGCTTGCAAGATTCCCACTCTTAAAAACGACTTTATTGTTTTTAATACCTACAAAACCTTCATGCAAGCACAAATTTAAAAGGCTTTGATAGAGATTGATTTCTTTTTTTAACTCTGTAATTTCAGAATCTTTTTGATGGATTTGAAGTTGCAACTGCTTATTCCCAAACATGGTGGCATTCCTTATTTAAATTTGAATCTTTTGGGATTATACCCAAAATTACCAAACATTTTAACCGCTCGTTAGTATTGTTGCTTCAAAAACAATTCGTAAAATAATCCCTGTTTTTTCATAAGGGTTTCAAAGTTGTCCTGTTCTATTAGTTTGCCTTTGTCTAACACAATAATTTCATCAGCTTGCTTGACACTATTCATGCGGTGTGTAATAATTAAAGCCATCTTAGAATGCGATTTTTTAAAAATAAAATCCAAAAACTCTTTTTCTATAATGGGGTCAATAGTACTGCTTGGCTCATCTAAAACAACACAATGACTTGGTTTTAAAAAGGCTCTTATAGTGGCTATGCGTTGCTTTTGACCCAGAGAAAAATCTATCCCATTATACTGTGTTCCAAATAATGCGTTGCTATAATCATTAAGACAATTTTGAAAATTTTCATCAAAAGATTTTAGCATTTCTCTCTTTTGCTTTAATTGCTCTCTTGTGGGGTTGTTTTGCATGAAAAGATTATCATCAATGCTATACCCAGCATAAAGAGAAAAATCTTGGAATATGGCACTCATTTGTTGGTGGTAGCTGTTTAGCTCTAAATCCTGTAACGAGTATTTGTTATTGATAATAATTTGACCTGAATTTGGGATATAAAACCCTAGCAATAATTTAATCAGCGTGGTTTTTCCGCTAGCATTCTTGCCGACTAGTGCATAAATTTTATCAGAGTGTAAAGAGAGATTAAAGTTTTCAAAAATAAGTTCTGAATTAGGATAAGAGAAACTAATATTTTCAAATGTAATGCTATGGATTTTTTCTTCTAATTTGATTTGTGTTTCTGGTTTTGGCATTTTGTAATCTAAAATACAGAAATAATTTTCAAAGTATTTATTGATAGCAAAAAACCACTTTCCATAAAATGATAAATCTTGTAGTTGCTGTTGGGTAGAGCTAAATGCTTGGATATACCCAGCAATTGCTCCCACACCAATTAATTTTGAAAGGATAATAAAAACCATTAGAAAAAATAGTGCGATACTTAGAGTGGTGATTAAAATATCAGCATATATGGTAAGCATTAAGTTTTTTTGGGCGATTTTCACAAAATGATTGATATATAATTCTTTGTTTTCAATAAATTTATGATGAAAATTTAGCATGAAGTTAAATAATAGGTTGTCCTTGTTCTTTTGGTTATCTAGTCCAGAATATAGATAATTTTGTATGCTCTCTTTTTTGTCTTGAAGCTTATCTATGGAAGCACTATGTTTTTTTGCTATATGATTGGAGATGAAAATACAAGGCACTGTTGCAAAAATCATTATAAAGGGTAGATAAATACTAATGGAAAATAATATCCCAAACAGACTCACAAGCCCTATAATGCGTTGCAAGTTAAAAAATAGATTACTGACATAATTTAGGGGACGGATGTATAGACCGTTATGGATAGCGTTAAGCTTAATAGTGTGATCTTTGTTTTCAAAAAAATTTAGATTTTTAACTTTTGTGAGTTTATTAGCAAGCTGAGTGATGATGTTTATAGAAAATTGTTCAGCAATAATGGTTTGCAAGCTTGATGAAATTCCTGAGAACACATGCGTTAAAAACAGCAAGGCTCCCCATAGTAGCAAAGTTGGTAACAGCAAGCTGTATTCAAAATGCGTATGATTTTGCAATAGGTCTACCACAATATCAATCAATCTTATCATAACAAGAATATTTATAGATGGAATAATGCCGATAAATAGCACTGTAATTGATGCCAACACAACACATTTTGGTGAGCTTTTATAGAGTAAAATGAAAGTCCTTAATGGAATGTTTTTTATGGTATCCATTGGTGTTTGCATTCAATAAGATTTGGTATAAATTTTCTTTATTATAGCCCATTTTCATGCTCCTAATTTTGCTTTTAAAATAAAGCCCTTTAAAATTTCAAACTTTAACCGATAATAGTTCCAACCAAAAGCAAGGATGCCTTTGGGTTTTTTTATAACAAGGAGTTACAACAATGGCTTTTCAGGTCAATACAAATATCAATGCGATGAATGCACATGTGCAATCCGCACTCACTCAAAATGCGCTTAAAACTTCATTGGAGAGATTGAGTTCGGGTTTAAGGATTAATAAAGCGGCTGATGATGCATCAGGCATGACGGTGGCGGATTCTTTGCGTTCACAAGCGAGCAGTTTGGGTCAAGCGATTGCCAACACGAATGACGGCATGGGGATTATCCAGGTTGCAGATAAGGCTATGGATGAGCAGTTAAAAATCTTAGACACCGTTAAGGTTAAAGCGACTCAAGCGGCTCAAGACGGGCAAACTACAGAATCTCGTAAAGCGATTCAGTCTGACATCGTTCGTTTGATTCAAGGTTTAGACAATATCGGTAACACGACTACTTATAACGGGCAAGCGTTATTGTCTGGTCAATTCACCAACAAAGAATTCCAAGTAGGGGCTTATTCTAACCAAAGTATTAAGGCTTCTATCGGCTCTACCACTTCCGATAAAATCGGTCAGGTTCGTATCGCTACGGGTGCGTTAATCACCGCTTCTGGGGATATCAGTTTGACTTTTAAACAAGTGGATGGCGTGAATGATGTAACTTTAGAGAGCGTGAAAGTCTCTAGTTCAGCAGGCACAGGGATCGGCGTGTTAGCAGAAGTGATCAACAAAAATTCTAACCGAACAGGCGTTAAAGCTTATGCGAGCGTTATCACCACAAGCGATGTTGCGGTCCAATCAGGAAGTTTGAGTAATTTAACCTTAAATGGGATTCATTTGGGTAATATCGCAGATATTAAGAAAAATGACTCAGACGGAAGGTTAGTCGCAGCGATCAATGCGGTTACTTCAGAAACCGGTGTGGAAGCTTATACGGATCAAAAAGGGCGCTTGAATTTGCGTAGTATAGATGGTCGTGGGATTGAAATCAAGACCGATAGCGTCAGTAATGGGCCTAGTGCTTTAACGATGGTTAATGGCGGTCAGGATTTAACAAAAGGCTCTACTAACTACGGAAGGCTTTCTCTCACACGATTAGACGCTAAGAGCATCAATGTCGTTTCAGCTTCTGATTCACAGCATTTAGGTTTCACAGCGATTGGTTTTGGGGAATCTCAAGTGGCAGAAACCACGGTGAATTTGCGCGATGTTACTGGGAATTTTAACGCTAATGTCAAATCAGCGAGTGGCGCGAACTATAACGCCGTGATCGCTAGCGGTAACCAAAGCTTGGGATCTGGGGTTACAACCTTAAGAGGCGCGATGGTGGTGATTGATATTGCCGAGTCTGCGATGAAAATGTTGGATAAAGTCCGCTCTGATTTAGGTTCTGTGCAAAATCAAATGATTAGCACCGTGAATAACATCAGCATCACTCAAGTGAATGTTAAAGCGGCTGAATCTCAAATTAGGGATGTGGATTTCGCTGAAGAGAGCGCAAATTTCAACAAAAACAACATTTTGGCGCAATCAGGTAGCTATGCGATGAGTCAAGCCAATACCGTTCAACAAAATATCTTAAGGCTTTTAACTTAGCTTTAAGAAAGGTGTTTGTATGGGGCTAACGCTTTAAGCGTTGGCTTTTCGCTTTAGTTTTTGCTTCTTTTTCAATAAAATACTCTTTTTGATTTCTTTTTATTACAGGCGGTTATTGTGTTGGATAGTTTTGAGATTTTAAAGGCTTTAAAGAGCTTGGATTTATTGAAAAATGCCCCTTCTTGGTGGTGGCCTAACGCTTTGAAATTTGAAGCTCTACTAGGGGCGGTTTTAACGCAAAACACTAAATTTGAAGCCGTTTTGAAATCTTTAGAAAATCTAAAAAACGCTTTCATTTTAGAAAATGATGATGAGATCAATCTTAAAAAAATCGCTTATATAGAGTTTTCAAAGCTTGCAGAGTGTGTCCGCCCTAGCGGGTTTTATAACCAAAAAGCCAAACGACTGATTGATTTGAGTAAGAATATTTTAAAAGACTTTCAAAGTTTTGAAAATTTTAAACAAGAAGTAACCAGAGAGTGGCTTTTAGACCAAAAGGGTATTGGCAAAGAAAGCGCAGATGCGATTTTATGCTATGTATGCGCTAAAGAAGTGATGGTGGTGGATAAATACAGCTACCTTTTTTTAAAAAAATTAGGCATAGAGATAGAAGATTATGACGAATTGCAACATTTTTTTGAAAAAGGCGTTCAAGAGAATTTAAATGCCGCCTTAGCGCTTTATGAAAACACCATTCCTTTAGCGCAACTTTATGCGAGATTCCATGGAAAGATTGTGGAATTTTCCAAACAAAAATGGGAATTAAAACTTTGATTTTTAGATTTTTCTTAATCTTAAGCCTTTTGAAAGGGGTTTTATTAGCCAAAAAGGATTGGAGTTTCTTTAAACCTTTAGAGCCTACTAAAAAATACTTTGGCTCTTTTAAAATCGGCTATCTGTATCAGCATGCAAAAACGACTAAAAGATCCCCCATCCGCCCTAAAAACCGCCCACCTATTTTAATGGATAAAATTTACCATGACGCTTCTTTAGGCTTTCAGGCAGGATATATTTTAAAAAAGAAAGCTTTATTAGGGGGGTATTTGGATGCAGGAATGGGCGATTCGTATTTCATGAGCGCTGGGCTAGTCGCTGGGGTGAGGCTTTTTAAGGGGTGGGTTATCCCTAAAATCGCCTTAGGCTATCAGCTTCAAATTTTAGGGGCTAAGATTGATAAGTATCAATTCAATATCCAATCAGCGGTGGGGAGTATGGGCTTGTTTTTCAATGCGGCTAAAAATTTTGGCTTGAGTATAGAAGCAAGGGGTGGTATCCCTTTTTATTTTATCCAAAGCAAATTTTCTAAAGCCTTTGGCACGCCACGATTGAATATCTATTCTATTGGTATCACTTTCACCTTTTATGATTTTACTAGATTTTTAGGGTAAAATATTCGTTTTAAAAACTAACTATAGAGTATAAAAACCATAATTAGACAAACTTTTAAGGATTTATGATGATTTTCATTGATGCATGTTTTAGAAAAGAAACACCTTATACGCCTATTTGGATGATGAGGCAAGCGGGGCGTTACCTTAGCGAATACCAAGAGAGTCGTAAAAAAGCGGGGAGTTTCTTGGAATTGTGTAAAAATAGCGATTTAGCCACAGAAGTTACTTTGCAGCCGGTAGAGATTTTAGGCGTGGATGCGGCTATTTTGTTTAGCGATATTTTAGTAGTGCCTTTGGAAATGGGCTTGAATTTGGAGTTTATCCCCAAAAAGGGGCCGCATTTTTTAGAGACGATTACGGATTTAAAAAGCGTGGAAAGCCTAAAAGTAGGGGCTTATAAACAACTAAACTATGTCTATGATACGATTTCTCAAACGCGCCAAAAGCTTTCTAAAGAGAAAGCGTTAATCGGTTTTTGCGGATCGCCTTGGACTTTAGCGACTTACATGATAGAAGGCGATGGGAGTAAATCGTATGCTAAAAGCAAGAAAATGCTCTATAGTGAGCCTGAAGTTTTAAAAGCGCTTTTAGAAAAATTAAGCCTTGAATTGATAGAGTATTTGAACCTTCAAATCCAAGCAGGGGCCAATGCGGTGACGATCTTTGACTCATGGGCTAGCGCTTTAGAAAAAGAAGCGTATTTGAAATTCAGTTGGGATTATTTGAAAAAAATCTCTAAAGAGCTTAAAAAACGCTATGCGCATATCCCGGTTATCCTTTTCCCTAAAGGGATTGGCGCTTATTTGGATAGCATAGACGGGGAATTTGATGTGTTTGGCGTGGATTGGGGCACGCCTTTAACTGCGGCAAAAAAGATTTTAGGCGGTAAGTATGTTTTGCAAGGGAATTTAGAGCCCACCCGCCTTTATGATAAAAACGCTTTAGAAGAAGGGGTTGAAAGGATTTTAAAAGTCATGGGCCATCAAGGGCATATTTTTAATTTAGGGCATGGGATGCTACCGGATTTACCCAGAGAAAACGCGAAGTATTTAGTGCAATTAGTGCACGCTAAAACCAGGCGATAGGGGGGATTGATGAAAACTATCATAAGATGCATGAGCTTATTGGGTTTGTGTGTTACTCTAACTCTAGCGCAAACCCCCTCTAAAACCCCAGATGAAATCAAGCAAATCCTTAACAATTATAGCCATAAGAATTTAAAGCTCATTGATCCGCCGACAAGTTCTTTAGAGGCGACACCGAGTTTTTTGCCCTCGCCTAAAGAAACAGCGACCACTATCAATCAAGAGATTGCCAAATACCATGAAAAAAGCGATAAAGCCGCTTTGGGACTTTATGAATTGCTAAAGGGGGCTACCACCAATCTCAGTTTGCAAGCGCAAGAACTCAGTGTCAAGCAAGCGATGAAAAACCATACCATCGCAAAAGCGATGTTTTTGCCCACTTTGGATGCGAATTATTATTTTAAAAATGAAAATAGGGACACTCCGCACTTCAAGCATTATAACACGCAACAACTCCAGGCTCAAGTCAAATTGAATGTGTTTAATGGCTTTAGCGATGTGAATAATGTCAAAGAAAAGTCTGCGACTTACCGATCCACTGTGGCTAATTTAGAGTATAGCCGCCAAAGCGTGTATTTGCAAGTGGTGCAACAATATTATGAGTATTTTAACAATCTCGCTCGCATGATCGCTTTACAAAAGAAATTAGAGCAAATCAAAACGGACATTAAAAGGGTTACTAAGCTCTATGACAAAGGGCTAACGACCATTGATGATTTGCAAAGCTTAAAAGCGCAAGGGAATTTGAGCGAATACGATATTTTAGACATGCAATTTGCTTTGGAGCAAAACCGCTTGACTTTGGAATATCTCACTAACCTCAGCGTGAAAAATTTAAAAAAGACTACGATTGATGCGCCTAATTTGCAATTAAGAGATAGGCAAGATTTAGTCTCTTTAAGAGAGCAAATTTCCGCGCTCAAATACCAGAACAAGCAACTCAATTACTACCCCACGGTGGATGTCTATGACTCATGGCTCTTTTGGATCCAAAAACCCGCTTACGCTTTGGGGAGTTTTGGGAACTTCTTCCCAGGTCAGCAAAATACGGCTGGGGTTACTGCGAGCATGAAATTTTTTGATGATATAGGGTTGAGCTTGCAAAAACAATCCATCATGTTAGGCCGATTAGCGAATGAAAAGAATTTAGCGTATAAAAAACTGGAGCAAGAAAAAGACGAACAGCTTTACAGAAAGTCGCTTGATATTGCCAGAGCCAAGATTGAATCTTCAAAGGCTAGTTTGGATGCGGCTAATCTTTCTTTTGCCAATATTAAAAGGAAATACGACGCTAATTTAGTGGATTTCACCACTTATTTAAGGGGTTTAACCACGCGCTTTGATGCGGAAGTGGCTTACAATTTAGCACTCAATAATTATGAAGTGCAAAAAGCCAATTACATTTTCAACAGCGGGCATAAAATAGACGACTATGTGCATTAAGGGAATAAAAATGATACGAAAAATTTTAATAGGACTTTTTTTGAGTTTTTTGAGTTTGGAAGCTGGCGAAAAAGTGTATGCGATTTTCAATGTGAAAGCGATGCAAGACTCCAAGCTCACCTTAGACAGCACAGGGATTGTGGATAGCATTAAGGTTACTGAGGGGAGCGTGGTCAAAAAGGGCGATGTTTTGTTGCTTTTGTATAATCAAGACAAACAGGCTCAAAGCGATTCTACCGAGCAACAACTCATTTTCGCTAAAAAGCAATACCAACGATACAGCAAAATTGGGGGCGCTGTGGATAAAAACACTCTAGAGGGTTATGAGTTTAATTACAGGCGTTTGGAATCAGATTACGCTTATTCTATTGCGGTATTGAATAAAACCATTTTAAGAGCCCCTTTTGATGGCGTGATAGCGAGTAAAAACATTCAAGTGGGCGAAGGGGTGAGCGCGAATAATACGGTGTTATTGAGATTAGTCAGCCATGCCAAGAAATTGGTTATTGAATTTGATTCTAAATATATTAATGCAGTCAAAGTGGGGGATACTTACATTTACTCCATAGATGGGGATTCCAATCAGCATGAAGCTAAAATCACTAAGGTTTACCCCACGGTTGATGAAAACACCAGAAAAGTGAGTGCTGAAGCCCTTTTGTCTAAGCCTATGGCAGTGGGGCTTTTTGGCGATGGGTTTATCCAAACGAAATAATAGGGTATTTTGATGTATAAAACAGCGATTAATCGTCCTATTACGACCTTAATGTTTGCTTTGGCGATTGTCTTTTTTGGGACTATGGGTTTTAAAAAATTGAGCGTGGCGCTTTTCCCTAAAATTGATCTGCCTACGGTGGTGGTTACTACGACTTATCCTGGGGCTAGCGCTGAAATCATAGAAAGTAAGGTAACCGATAAGATTGAAGAAGCGGTGATGGGGATTGATGGGATCAAAAAGGTTACTTCCACGAGTTCTAAAAATGTGAGTATCGTTGTCATTGAATTTGAGTTGGAAAAGCCTAATGAAGAAGCCTTAAACGATGTGGTTAATAAAATTTCTTCGGTGCGTTTTGATGACTCCAACATTAAAAAACCCTCTATCAATAAATTTGATACCGACAGCCAAGCCATTATTTCATTGTTTGTGAGCAGTTCAAGCGTGCCGGCTACAACCCTTAATGACTACGCTAAAAACACCATTAAACCCATGCTCCAAAAAATCAATGGGGTAGGGGGCGTGCAGCTCAACGGCTTTAGAGAGCGCCAGATTAGGATTTATGCCGATCCCACTTTGATGAATAAATACAACCTGACTTATGCGGATCTTTTCAGCACGCTTAAAGCGGAGAATGTAGAAATTGATGGGGGGCGCATTGTCAATAGCCAAAGAGAATTGTCTATTTTAATCAATGCGAATAGTTATAGCGTGGCGGATGTGGAAAAGATTCAAGTGGGTAATCATGTGCGTCTTGGCGATATTGCAAGGATTGAAATCGGTTTGGAAGAAGACAACACTTTTGCGAGCTTTAAAGACAAACCCGGTGTGATTTTAGAAATCCAAAAGATTGCCGGAGCGAATGAAATTGAAATCGTAGATAGGGTGTATGAAGCTTTAAAACACATTCAAGCCATTAGCCCTAGCTATGAAATCAGACCCTTTTTAGACACCACGAGCTATATCCGCACCTCTATTGAAGACGTGAAATTTGATCTAGTTTTGGGGGCGATTTTAGCGGTTTTAGTGGTGTTTGCGTTCTTGCGTAACGGCACGATCACCCTCGTTTCAGCGATCTCTATCCCTATTTCTATCATGGGGACTTTTGCGCTCATTCAATGGATGGGCTTTTCATTAAACAAGCTCACCATGGTGGCTTTAACGCTGGCGATAGGGATTATCATTGATGATGCGATCGTGGTGATTGAAAATATCCATAAAAAGCTAGAAATGGGCATGAGTAAACGAAAAGCGAGCTATGAGGGGGTGAGGGAAATTGGCTTTGCTCTGGTGGCGATTTCAGTGATGCTGCTTTCTGTTTTTGTGCCTATAGGGAACATGAAAGGCATTATTGGGCGCTTTTTCCAAAGTTTTGGGATCACGGTGGCTTTAGCGATCGCTCTATCGTATGTGGTGGTCGTTACGATTATCCCCATGGTAAGCTCAGTCGTGGTCAATCCCAGGCATTCTCGTTTTTATGTGTGGAGTGAGCCTTTTTTTAAGGCTTTAGAGTCTCGTTATACCAAGTTGCTCCAATGGGTATTAAACCACAAGCTCATTATCTCTATAGCGGTGGTTTTGGTGTTTATGGGTTCGCTTTTTGTGGCTTCTAAATTGGGTATGGAGTTCATGCTGAAAGAAGATAGGGGGAGGTTTTTAGTATGGCTTAGGGCTAAACCGGGCGTGAGTATAGACTACATGACTAAAAAGGTTAAGGGCTTTCAAGAAGCGATTGAAAAGCATGCTGAAGTGGAATTTACGACCTTGCAAGTGGGTTATGGCACCACACAAAACCCTTTTAAGGCTAAAATTTTTGTGCAGCTCAAGCCTTTAAAAGAGCGTAAAAAAGAGCATAAATTGGGGCAATTTGAGTTGATGAGCGCTTTAAGGAAAGAATTAAAAAGCATGCCTGAAGCTAAAGATTTAGAGAGTATCAATCTTTCTGAAGTCTCACTTTTAGGGGGCGGTGGGGATAGTTCGCCTTTCCAAACCTTTGTTTTTTCCCATTCTCAAGAAGTGGTGGATAAAAGCGTAGCGAATTTGAAAAAATTCTTATTAGAGAGCCCTGAATTAAAAGGCAAGATCGAAGGCTACCATACAAGCACGAGCGAATCGCAACCGCAATTGCAACTGAAGATCTTAAGACAAAACGCCAACAAATACGGCGTGAGCGCTCAAACCATTGGCTCAGTGGTGAGCTCTGCTTTCTCTGGGACTTCTCAAGCGAGCGTGTTCAAAGAAGATGGTAAAGAATACGACATGATCATTAGAGTGCCTGATGACAAGCGCGTTTCTGTAGAAGACATCAAACGCTTGCAAGTGCGTAATAAATACGATAAATTGATGTTTTTAGACGCTTTAGTGGAAATCACAGAAACTAAAAGCCCGTCCAGTATTTCTCGCTATAACCGCCAACGCAGCGTTACGGTGCTCGCTCAGCCTAAAGCAGGTATCTCTTTAGGGGAAATTTTAACGCAAGTGAGCAAAAACACTAAAGAATGGCTGGTTGAAGGGGCGAATTACAGATTTACCGGAGAAGCGGATAACGCTAAAGAGACCAATGGGGAGTTTCTGATCGCTCTAGCGACAGCGTTTGTGTTGATTTATATGATTTTAGCGGCGTTGTATGAGTCCATTTTAGAGCCTTTTATCATCATGGTTACCATGCCTTTAAGCTTTTCAGGGGCGTTTTTTGCTCTAGGTTTAGTCCATCAGCCTTTGAGCATGTTCTCTATGATAGGCTTGATCTTGCTCATTGGTATGGTGGGTAAAAACGCCACGCTTTTAATTGATGTGGCGAATGAAGAGCGTAAAAAAGGTTTGAATATCCAAGAAGCCATTTTGTTTGCCGGCAAAACCCGTTTAAGACCGATTTTAATGACGACCATTGCGATGGTTTGCGGCATGCTGCCTTTAGCGTTGGCGAGTGGGGATGGAGCGGCGATGAAATCCCCTATAGGGATTGCGATGAGTGGGGGCTTGATGATTTCTATGGTGTTAAGCTTACTCATTGTGCCGGTGTTTTATCGCCTTCTCGCTCCCATAGACGACAAAATCAAGCGGTTTTATCAAAACCAAAAAACTTTAGAATGAAAAAAATTGTTTTAATTTTGGCTTTATGGGCGGGTTTGTTAGGGGCGTTTGAGCCTAAAAAAAGTCATATTTATTTTGGGGCTATGGTGGGTTTAGCCCCTATTAAAATAACCCCAAAACCCGTTAGCGATTCTTCTTATACAGCTTTTTTATGGGGGGCTAAAGGGGGGTATCAATTCGCTTTTTTTAAAGCTCTAGCGCTAAGGGGTGAATTTTCCTACCTTATGGCGGTAAAACCCACCGCATTGCACACGATTAACACTTCTTTATTGAGCATGAATGTAGATGTATTGAGCGATTTTTACACTTACAAAAAATACAGCTTTGGGGTGTATGGGGGGCTTGGGATAGGGTATTTTTATCAAAGCAACCATTTAGGCATGAAAAATAGTTCGTTTATGGGTTATAACGGCTTGTTTAATGTGGGGCTTGGCAGCACGATTGATTACCGCCACCGCATAGAGCTTGGGGCTAAAATCCCTTTTTCAAACACTAGAAATTCTTTTAAAAATTCTTATTTTTTAGAGAGCGTTTTTATCCATGCGGCTTATAGTTATGCGTTTTAAAGGAGATGTATTACAGAAAGTAACTAACTGATGGTTTTTATAATGAGATTGGTTGCTAACATGTAAAAGGATTTGTTTTCTTTTAGTTAATACAATGGAAATTTCGTTGAAGAAATGTAATTATATAATATAAAAGGGTTCAAAATATGACTTATAGAAGTAGTAAAATAGATTTAAGGAATGAACGCTTTAGTAAAAACCGCTCTTTTAAGGGCGTTAAAAAGAAAATCGCTAAAAAATATCAAATCAAAAACTCACCTTTGACGATTTATTCCTTAAAAACGCATTCAAATTCTCCTCTATCTCTCAACAAAAAAATCTTTTTAGGGCTAGGGTTCATTTCGGCTTTGAGCGCTGAAGATTATAAGAGTTCGGTGTATTGGCTCAATAGCGTGAATGAAAATAACAGCAACAAATCCTACTATGTCAGCCCTTTACGCACTTGGGCTGGGGGGAGTAGGAGTTTTACGCAAAACTACAACAACAGCAAATTGTATATAGGGACAAAAAACGCTTCTTCAACGCCTAATAATTCTTCTGTGTGGTTTGGGAAAAAGGGCTATATCGGTTTTATTACAGGGGTTTTTAAGGCAAAAGACATTTTTATCACAGGGGCTGTTGGCTCAGGTAATGAGTGGAAAACCGGTGGGGGGGCGATACTGGTTTTTGAAAGCTCAAACGAATTAAACACTAACGGGGCTTATTTTCAAAATAACAGAGCCGGGACGCAAACTTCTTGGATCAATTTGATTTCCAATAACAGCGTGAATTTGACAAACACAGATTTTGGCAACCAAACCCCTAATGGAGGCTTTAATGCTATGGGGCGAAAGATCACTTATAATGGCGGGATTGTCAATGGTGGGAATTTTGGCTTTGATAACGTGGATAGCAATGGCACAACCACCATCAGCGGAGTAACTTTCAACAATAATGGCGCGCTCACTTATAAGGGTGGGAATGGTATCGGGGGGAGCATCACCTTTACTAACTCTAATATCAATCATTACAAACTCAATCTTAATGCCAATAGCGTTACCTTTAATAACAGCATTTTGGGGAGCATGCCTAATGGCAACGCTAATACTATAGGAAACGCCTACATTCTTAATGCAAATAATATTACTTTTAATAATTTGACCTTTAATGGGGGTTGGTTCGTTTTTAATAGACCTGATGCTAATGTTAATTTTCAAGGCACAACCACGATCAACAACCCCACTTCACCCTTTGTTAATATGACCGGTAAAGTTACCATTAATCCTAATGCGATTTTTAACATTCAAAATTACACGCCTAGCATAGGAAGTGCTTACACGCTCTTTAGCATGAAAAATGGCAACATCACTTATAATGATGTCAGCGACTTATGGAATATCATCAGGCTTAAAAACGCGCAAGCCACAAAGGACAACAGCAAAAACGCCACTTCTAATAACAACACCCACACTTACTATGTAACTTACAATTTAGGCGGCACGCTCTATCATTTTAGACAAATTTTTAGCCATGATTCTATTGTTTTACAATCTATTTATTATGGTGCGAACGATATTTACTACACCAATAGTGTGAATATCCATGGCAATGTCTTTAATTTAAAAAATATTAACGATGATAGAGCTGATGCGATTTTTTATCTTAACGGCTTAAACACTTGGAATTACACTAATGCGAGATTTGCTCAAACCTATGGCGGGAAAAACAGCGCTTTAGTCTTTAACGCTACGACCCCTTGGGCTAATGGCGCGATCCCTAAATCTAATAGCACGGTGCGTTTTGGGGGGTATGAGGGAGTCAATTGGGGGAAAACGGGCTATATTACCGGCACTTTCACAGCCGATAGGGTTTATATCACCGGTAACATGATGTCTGGCAATGGCGCTCAAACCGGTGGGGGGGCGACTTTGAATTTTGTGGGCGTGACTGAAATTAATATCGCTGGAGCTGATTTTAAAAACCTAAAAACCACTTCACAAAACTCTTACATGACTTTTATGGCGTTAGGGGATAGCTCTGGTAGCGCTAAAATCAATGTTTCTCAATCTGATTTTTACGATTGGACGGGTGGGGGGTATGATTTTACCGGTAATGGCGCTTTTGATAGCGTGAATTTCAACAAGGCTTATTACAAATTTCAAGGCGCTGAAAATTCTTACCATTTTAAAAACACGAACTTTTTAGCAGGGAATTTTAAGTTTCAGGGCAAGACCACCATTGAAAAATCCGTTTTAGATGACGCTTCTTACACTTTTGATGGCGCGAATAACACCTTTACTGAAGACAAGTTTAATGGCGGATCGTTTAGTTTCAACCATACAGAGCAGACAGACGCTTTTAATAACAACTCGTTTAATGGCGGATCGTTTAGTTTTAACGCCAAGCAAGTGGATTTTAATCATAACTTGTTCAATGGGGGCGTGTTTAATTTCAATAATACCCCTAAAGTCAGTTTTACTGATGACACCTTTAATGTGAATAGCCAATTCAAAATAAACGGCGCTCAAACAACTTTCACTTTCAATAAGGGCGTTGTTTTCAACATGCAAGGGCTTTTGAGCAGTTTAATCGTAGGCACGACTTACCAATTGCTTAACGCTAAAAGCGTGGATTATAAGGATAATAATAACGCTTTGTATCAAATGTTGCACTGGACGAGCGGGGAAAATCCTAGCGGCACGCTAGTAAATAAGGATCAATCCACGCCAAACAACGCTAGAATTTATAATGTCCAATTCACCGATAACGGCTTGACTTACTACATTAAAGAAAATTTTAATAACGGGATCACGCTCACTCGTTTATGCACTCTAGGGTATACGCATTGCGTGAATATCCATAATGATGCGTTTAATCTCAAAAATGTCAATAACAACGCCAGTAACACCGTGTTCTATCTCAACGGCATGACGACTTGGAAGATCGCTGGCACAGGCGTTTTCACGCAAGATTATAGCGGTACTAACAGCGTTTTAGTGTTCAACCAAACCACCCCTTTCCTTGATGGGGCGAATCCCACTTCTAATAGCGTGGTGGGTTTTGGGAAAACTTCAGGGGCTGAATGGGGGCTAGTGGGCTATATTCAAGGCGTTTTTAAAGCGAGTCAAATTGATATTACCGGCACGATTCGCTCTGGTAATGGAGCCAAAACCGGTGGGGGCGCGATTTTAGTGTTTAACGCTCAAAAGCGTTTGAATATCGCTAACGCAAACCTTAATAACGATAAAGCCGGTTTGCAAAATTCATGGATGAATTTCATTGTTAATAATGGTAATTTGAATGTAACAAACGCAAATTTTAGCAACCAAACCCCGCATGGAGGCTTTAACCTTAAAGCGGGTGATATTGCTTGGGATGGGGGATCTGTGAATAGAGGGGGGAATTTTGGCGTGGATAACGCTAGTGCTAACGGGAATGCGGTGATTAAAAATGTTAATTTCAGCGATAACGGCACTTTGATTTATAAGGGGGGTGAAAACAGTGCCGGAAATTCCCTAACCCTAGAAAACAACACCTTCAATTCCTACAATATCAACGCCAGAGTGCAAAATCTTATTTTCAACAACAACTCGTTTAATGGCGGTAGCTATTCGTTTAACGACACTAAAAACATTACTTTTAAAGGCACAAACACGCTCATTAACAGCGATCCTTTCAGCCGCCTTAAAGGATCAGTTTCTATTGAAAATGATAGTATCTTTAACATTGAAAGGGATTTGACCAACAACACCACCTACACGCTTTTAAGCGGGAATAACATTAAATATAATAATGAAATTGTGGCGGATAATGTTTTTTCAAAAAATTTATGGAATTTGATCCATTATGGTGGTGAGAGAGGGACTTTATTAAGGGCGGAGAAAAACACTTATTTTGTGCAATTCACCCAAAGCAACGGCCAAAAATTTGTTTTTGAAGAGACTTTTAATCCGGGTTCTATCACCTATAAATATTTCACTATCCATTCTTCATCTTTTCACACAGACACTGATTCTAAGGATATTTGGAGTCAGGTAAGGAAGCAGTTTGATTTTATTCCAGGAAAAACCCCGGTGTGTGTTGGGGTGTGCTATATCGCGCCTTATAAAAATCAAGATCTTATCGGCTCTAGTGCTTTTGCGTGGTCGCTGAATTTTGGGGCTACGGTGGTGGGGACTTTGCTTTTAGGGAGCGCTCAAGAAAAGGCTAATAACAATGGCGGATCGATCTGGTTTGGCAAGAATAATTTGCTGTATTTGCATGGCAATTTCAACGCAACTAATATCTTTTTAACGAATAACTTTAATGTCGGCAACCCTAATGCTGGCGGTGGGGCGACAATCAATTTTAACGCTGATGAAACCTTGAACGCTGACGGGTTGAATTACACGAATTTCCAAACCGTGGCTATGGGCTTACAAACTAGCGCGAGCCAGCATTCATGGGCGAATTTTAATTCCAAGCTTTCTATGGAGATTAAAAACTCTAACTTTAGGGATTTCACATGGGGAGGCTTTAATTTTAACTCAGGGCGTATCGCTTTTGAAAACACCACTTTTAGTGGCTGGACTAATATTAACGGAGCGACTGAAAGCGGCTCTTCGTATGTGAATATGGTTGCGAATACGGATTTGATTTTCACTGATTCCATTTTAGGAGGGGGTATCCGCTATGATTTGAAAGCTAATAACATTATTTTCAATAACTCTCAAATCGTCATTGATGTGTCTAAAAATGTGAATCAGTCTTCATTGAATGGGAATGTGACTTTCAATCATTCCAGGCTTTCAGTCAAACCCAACGCTGCTATCAATATTGGGGGGGATCAGACCCAAACGACTTTAGAAAACGCTTCAAGCCTTTCTTTTTACAATAATAGCGTGGCGAATTTTAACGGTGCAACCGCTTTTAAGGGGGTGTCTTATTTGAACTTGAACCCTAACGCTCAAGTCAGCTTCAATCAAGCGAATTTCAATAACGCTAATGTAACCTTTTATGGCATTCCTTTATTTGGTAAAACGCCTGATTTTGGCAACTCTGTGCGCCTGATTAATTTCAAAGGGAATACAAATTTCAATCAAGCGACGCTCAATTTAAGGGCTAAAAATATCCATTTGAATTTCCAAGGGGCTTCCACTTTTAAACAAAATTCTACGATGAATTTGGCTGAAAGTTCTCAAGCGAGTTTTAACGCTCTTAGCGTGGAAGGGGAAACGAATTTCAACCTCAACGGATCAAGCTTGTTGAATTTCAATGGTGATAGCGTTTTTAACGCTCCTGTGAGTTTTTATTCCAATAATTCTCAAATTTCTTTCACTAAATTAGCGACTTTTAATGCAGACGCTTCATTTGATTTAGGCAATAACAGCACCCTGAATTTTCAAAGCGTTTTCTTGAATGGCACTCTAAACCTTTTAGGCAATAGCGGTAACGCTCTATCTATTAATGCAAGCGGGAATTTCAGCTTTGAATCTCAAGGTATTTTGAATCTGTCTAATGTGAATTTGTTTGATGCAAAAAACAAGCCCTTAGTTTATAATGTTTTACAAGCTCAAAACATTCAGGGTCTAATGGGGAATAACGGCTATGAAAAGATCCGTTTTTATGGCATACAGATTGACAAGGCTGATTACTCGTTTAATAACGGCGTTCATTCTTGGAGTTTCACTAACCCACTCAACACGACTGAAACGATTACCGAAACCTTGCATAACAACCGCTTGAAAATTCAAATCTCTCAAAATGGCGCTTCTAATAATACGATGTTTAATCTCGCCCCTAGTTTGTATGATTACCAAAAAAACCCTTATGATGAAAGCTCCAATTCCTATAATCACACAAGCGATAAAGCCGGCACTTATTATTTGAGCAGTAATATCAAAGGCTTGAATCAAAACAATGAAACACCCGGGACTTATAACGCGCAAAACCAGCCATTACAAGCTTTACATATTTACAATCAGGCTATCACTAAGCAAGATTTGAATATGATCGCCAGTTTAGATAAGGAATTTTTGCCTAAAATAGCCAATCTTTTATCTTCAGGGGCTTTAGACAATCTCAATCTCAATAGCCCAAATGGTTTTGAAACTCTTTTTGACATTTTAAAGAAATATGGTATTGCTTTAAACCAAGCAAATTGGAAGAGCTTATTGGGTATTATCAATGGTTTTTCCAATACGGCTAATTATGATTTCTCTCAAGGCAATCTCATTGTAGGAGCGATCAAAGAAGGGCAAACGAACACGAATAGCGTGGTGTGGTTTGGAGGCGATGGGTATAAAAATCCATGCGCGGTTGGGGACAACACTTGCCAGATGTTCAGGCAGACTGATTTAGGGCAATTGCTCCATTCTAGCGCGCCTTATTTAGGCTACATTAACGCTAACTTTAGGGCTAAAAACATTTACATTACCGGAACCATCGGCAGCGGGAACGCTTGGGGGAGCGGGGGGAGCACGAATGTGTCTTTTGAAAGCGCGACAAATTTAGTGCTTAATCAAGCCAATATTGACGCTCAAGGGACTGATAAAATCTTTTCTTATCTAGGGCAAGGTGGTATTGAAAAGCTTTTTGGAGAAAAAGGTTTAGCGAATGCACTTTCTAATATTGTTTATGAAGAAAGCTTGAATAATAACGCTATCCCCAAAGATTTAGCCAACATGATCCCTAAAGATTTTGGATCTAAGACTTTAAGCTCTTTGCTTAGCCCTACTGAAGTGAATAACCTCTTAGGCGTGAGCACTTTTAAAAACGCGATCATGGAAATTTTAAATTCTAAAACGGTGGGCGATGTTTTTGGCGAAAACGGGCTTTTAAACGCGCTAGATCCTATAAAAAGAAAAGAAATTGATCAAATGCTTTTAGAGCAAATCCAAGCCCATTCTTCAGGGTTTGAAAAATTCATCGTTAAAACTTTAGGGATTGAAAATGTAGAGAATTTCATCAATAACTGGTATGGCAAGCAAAGTTTGAGTTCTTTTGCCAATAATTTTGTGCCTGGAGGCTTGAATCAAGCCTTGGATAAAATAGGTTCTAGTTCTGATGTCAAAGACTTACAGAGTTTCTTGGATAAAACGACTTTTGGGGATATTCTCAATCAAATGATCAATCAAGCCCCCCTAATCAATAAGCTCATTTCTTGGCTCGGTCCACAGGACTTGAGCGTGTTAGTCAATATCGCTCTAAATAGCATCACTAACCCCAGCGAAGAGCTAACTAACACCATTTCTAGCATAGGCGAAAAAGCGTTAAATGACTTATTGGGCGAAGGCGTAGTGAATAAAATCATGAGCAATCAAGTCCTAGGGCAAATGATTAATAAAATCATCGCTGATAAGGGCTTAGGAGGCGTTTATCATCAAGGTTTAGGCTCCATACTCCCTAAATCTTTACAAGATGAGTTAAAACAATTGGGTTTTGGATCTTTACTAGGCTCTAGGGGATTGCACAATCTTTGGCAAAAAGGGAATTTTAATTTCTTAGCTAAAGATTATGTGTTTGTGAATAACAGCTCGTTTAGTAACGCTACAGGAGGGGAATTGAATTTTGTAGCGGGCAAGTCCATTATTTTTAATGGGAAAAACACCATCAATTTCACGCAATATCAGGGCAGGCTTTCTTTTGTGTCTAAAGATTTTTCTAATATTTCATTAGACACCTTAAACGCTACCAATGGTTTAATTCTTAATGCGCCACGAAATGACATTAGCGTTCAAAAAGGTCAAATTTGCGTGAATGTCTTAAATTGCATGGGCGAGAAAAAAGCTAATCCTTCAAACACAAGCACTCCAACCGATGAAACGCTAGAAGTGAATGCGAATAACTTCACATTTTTAGGAACAATTAAAGCGAACGGATTAGTGGATTTTTCAAAAGTCTTACAAAATACTACGATTGGGACTTTGGATTTAGGATCAAACGCCACTTTTAAAGCCAACAACTTGATCGTGAATAACGCTTTTAACAATAACTCTAATTATAGGGCTGATATTAGCGGTAACCTCAATGTGCTAAAAGGAGCGACTCTTGGCACGAATGAAAATGGTTTGAATGTGGGGGGCGATTTCAAGAGCGAAGGGTCATTGACTTTCAATCTCAAGCACCCAACTGATAAAACGATATTAAGCGTAACTGGCAATTCTACGATCATGTCTTATAACAATCAGGCTTTAATCCATTTTAACACTCAACTCAAGCAAGGTGCTTACACGCTTATTAATGCTAAACGCATGGTTTATGGCTATGATAATCAAATGATTCTTGGGGGGAGCTTGAGCGATTATCTCAAGCTTTACACCCTCATTGATTTTAACGGCAAACGCATGCGATTAAATGGCGATTCGTTAAGCTATGACAACCAACCGGTCAATATTAAAGATGGCGGTCTTGTGGTAAGCTTTAAAGATTCTCAAGGGCAAATGGTGTATTCATCTATCCTTTATGATAAAGTTCAAGTTACCGTCTCTGATAAACCCATTAACATTCAAGCCCCTAGTTTGGAGTATTACATCAAATACATTCAAGGCAGCACTGGTTTGAATGCGATCAAATCTGCGGGCAATAATTCCATTCTGTGGTTGAATGAGCTTTTTGTGGCTAAGGGGGGTAATCCCTTGTTCGCTCCTTATTATTTGCAAGACAATCCCACTGAACACATTGTGACTTTAATGAAAGATATTACCAGCACTTTAGGCATGCTTTCTAAACCCAATCTTAAAAACAATTCCACCGATGCTTTGCAGCTCAACACTTACACGCAACAAATGAGCCGTTTAGCCAAGCTTTCTAATTTCGCTTCCTTTGATTCAACGGATTTTAGCGAACGCTTGAGTAGTCTTAAAAACCAAAGATTTGCTGATGCGATCCCTAATGCGATGGATGTGATTTTAAAATACTCTCAAAGGGATAAATTAAAAAACAACCTTTGGGCGACCGGCGTTGGGGGCGTGAGCTTTGTGGAAAATGGCACAGGAACGCTCTATGGTGTCAATGTGGGCTATGACAGATTTATTAAGGGTGTGATTGTTGGAGGGTATGCGGCTTATGGGTATAGCGGGTTTTATGAACGCATCACTAATTCTAAATCCGATAATGTGGATGTGGGCTTGTATGCGAGAGCTTTCATTAAAAAGAGCGAGCTAACCTTTAGCGTCAATGAAACTTGGGGGGCTAATAAAGCCCAAATCAACTCCAACGACACTCTGCTTTCTATGATCAATCAGTCTTATAAATACAGCACATGGACGACGAACGCAAAAGTTAATTATGGGTATGATTTCATGTTTAAAAACAAAAGCATCATTTTAAAACCTCAAATTGGTTTAAGGTATTACTATATTGGCATGACCGGTTTAGATGGAGTGATGAATAACGCGCTTTACAATCAGTTTAAAGCGAATGCCGATCCGTCTAAAAAATCCGTTTTAACGATTGATCTTGCTTTAGAGAACCGCCATTATTTCAACACAAACTCTTATTTTTATGCGATTGGCGGCGTTGGTAGGGATTTGCTTGTGAGATCTATGGGGGATAAATTGGTGCGTTTCATTGGCAATAACACTTTGAGTTACAGAAAAGGCGAGCTTTATAACACCTTTGCGAGCATCACTACAGGCGGGGAAGTGAGATTGTTTAAAAGCTTTTATGCGAATGCTGGGGTGGGGGCTAGGTTTGGATTGGATTACAAAATGATCAATATCACCGGAAATATTGGAATGCGTTTAGCGTTTTAAAAGTAGGGGGCTTACCCCTTTTTTAGCCATTAAACGAATCAATGGTGGGACTAAGGGTTTAACGCATGCGTTCTTTTGGTGTTAGTAACATGCGATTAGCGCTTAGTAAAAATAAAATAATGCCACCAATAATGAAAAATGTTGAAGTTGCTAAAACCAGTATAGTATCAATCCCTTGAAAAGCTTTGATTAGAAGTTGATTAAGGTAGTAAAAAATAGATGTTTTGATAAATAATTGACCAATATTAGGTAGGTATTCTAAAGGAACAAAAACATTACAAGACATTAGTGCATAGAGATTGATGATATTACAAAATCCTAAGATGCTTTGTTCGTTTTGAAAAATTCTAGCTACAAAAATTGCCAAGCAAAAGCAAAACAATGCACTTGAAAAAACACTAACAAACCCCAAAATAAGCGCTTTAAAATTAAGAATAGTGATGATATTGAGCGCATAAAAAGAGAGAACAATAAAGATAAAAGCATATAGGATTACAACGATTAGTCTTGAAGCGATTAATGCTAGAGTTATTTGTTTGAAAGTTGCTGGTGATAGCATGTAGAACAAGAATATATTATGCGATTCTCAAGCTTGTTATAGCTTGAGTGAGACCAAAGATCGCGCTAGAAATAATAAGAAGTCCCATTAGACCTATAATATTATTAAAGTAAAAAATTTCAGTGGTATTTTTTGAAAAAACAAAAATTAGTAATAGGAGCATTAAAATAGGATAAATAAAAGTCCAAAATAGCGTGCTTGTATTGGTGAGATAAGATTTGATTTCAAGTTTTAGGATAGATAGAATTGCTCCCATTAAATATCCTTTAGTAATGCTAATAAGTCTTTTGTGGTTGGTTTTTCTTTAAAGTTAAAAGTTTTAGCTACAGATTTTAATATAGAATTTAAAGGTTTGTATTGAGCAATGTTGCCATTCCAACAATACCCATTCGCAACTATCTAAGACAATAGGATCATGAGTGGCGATGATACTTGTAAGTTGTTGGGTGTTGCGCAAGCTTATGAGATTTGATAGTCTTATAAGAGCGTTTTGCTCTAAACTAGTTTCTAGTTCATCCATAATAATCAATTTTATAAAAAATTGATAGGATTTAAAAAGGTTGCGTTTAATTTAGGTGGGTAGGTTTTTGGGCGTGTGCTGATGTTAGAAATCATAAAATCCCCTTATTAGAAATGATTTAAAATCCCATTTAGGGTTATTATATTTTTTGTCAAAGCGATAGCGTTACTGACAGACACGATTTAAGCGAGTGGACCGATTTTAAAAAGCATTTCAACTCTAAAAATAGACAAAGCCAAGGCTTTGAATAAGAAAGACCCTAAAAAGCTAGAGAAACGGAGTTTTTGATTTTTCATTATCAAAACCCTAAATACCCTCTCGTTTTTTGCCCGCTATTGGTTTATGGGTGTTTTAACATATAAAATTCCAACGCTTTTTCAAAGAGGAGCGAGCGGTTAGGAAAACCTTTCTCTTTCATGTATTCATCCACTTTAGCCATAAAACTAGGCGAAAGTAAAACGCTGTGATTGATTCTTCGCTCTTTACTTGTTTTTTCTTCGTATTCTATCTCTTCTATTTCGGCTAACAAACTCGGCGAAAGCGAAATGTTAAAACTGCTCCTTCGTTCGCTGCTCACTTTTATTTCTGCTTCTAGCTCGGCTAATTCGGTTAGCAACCTTTTGCGCTTGGCTTGTAAAGCCTGAATGGTTGTGTGCACTTTATGGTGTTCCATCATTGCTCCTTAAAATGTCTTTATTTTTCGCATTCTACTATAAAATAGGATTTTGTGAGTAAATTCATTAAGAATGAAAATTGGAATTTTTCTTTAGAATTTAACCGGGTATTTGATTTTAATTTTAATCCAATTCCTTAAGGCGTTTTAACAATTCTTCTTCATTCAAAACGCTCACGCCATGTTTTTGTGCCAGAGCGAGTTTTGAGCCGGGGTTTTCTCCAGCGATTAAAAAATCGGTTTTAGCGCTCACGCTTGAAGCAATTTTTGCCCCTAAATTTTCTAACATTTGAGCGTATTCTTGCCGTGGTTTAGAAAGCGTGCCGGTTAAAACAATCGTTTTATCACTGAAAACAGAAGAGCTTTTTTGCTTTTCTTCAGCCGTATCGCTACTTTTAGGGTTTAATAAATCAAATAACGATCGGATAAATCCCTGATTGCTCGCATAAAAATTGACTAAAGAACGCGCCATTTCCACCCCAAAGCCTTCCATTTCTAAAAACTCAGCTTCGCTTTTTTCTAACACATGTAAGCCGTATTTGGCTAGCGTTTTACTCGCTCCCTTACCGATATGCTCAATCCCTAAAGCGTTGATCAAACGCCATAAAGGAGGGTTTTTGCTCTTTTGAATAGCGTCTAATAGATTTTGAGCTTTTTTGATTTTGAATTTGTCTAGCCGCATTAAATCTTCCAATTTTAAAGCATACAAATCTAGGGCGTTAACAATGAGTTTTTCTTCAAAAAGTTGCTCTATGACTTTATCGCCCAAGCCTTGAATATTTAAAGCGTCTTTAGAAGCAAAATGAATCAAGCTTTCTTTCAACCTTGCCGGACAATTAAGGTTTTGACAATAAGTAAAAATCTCTTCGCATAAAAGCTCATGCGAACATATGGGGCAAACTTTGGGGCGCATGATTTTTTGTTGCGAGCCGTCTCTATAAGTTTCTAAAGGCTTGATGATTTTAGGGATCACATCGCCGCTTCTAATGACGACCACCCTATCATTGAGCATGATATTCTTTTTTTCAATTTCAGAGTAATTGTGCAAGGTCGCTTTCGTAACCATAGCCCCAGCAATTTCTACAGGCTCTAAAACAGCGACTGGGGTTATCGCCCCACTGCGCCCCACTTGGTTAATGACTCCTACAATTTTGGTGTGTTTTTCTAGAGCCGGGAATTTATAAGCACAGGCGAATTTAGGGGATTTTTGCGTGTAGCCTAGCTCCTTTTGAATATCCAATTCATTCACAACGATCACCATGCCGTCTAAAAGGGCAAAAAAGCCCTCCCTTTCTTTAATCAGGGTGTGGTAATTGTCTTCTATTTCTTGGTGGTTTTTGTTTAGGTTTAAGTATTGAATGGCGCTAAAACCTAACGAGACGATAAAATCCAAACACTCCTTAAAGCTTAAAAAATTTAAAGAATGCTTGCCCACGCCCCAAGGGATGAATTGCAATTTACGCTTTTTAGTGATTTTACTATCAAGCTGCCTCAAACTCCCTGATGCGGCATTTCTGGGGTTAGCGAATAGGGGCTCGTTAGCGTTTAGGCGTTCTTTGTTTAAAGCGTCAAAATCCTCTTTAGAAATGATCACCTCGCCCCTGATTTCTATTTCTCCATCATAAGCGATAGAATGGGGGATATTAGCGATGTGTTTGGCGTTGTGGGTAACAAGCTCTCCTTCTAAGCCATTACCCCTAGTGGTCGCACTCACTAGCTTGCCATGGTGATACAAAAGATTGAGCGAAACCCCATCAAGTTTGGGCGAGCACACGAACGAAGCGCTAGGATAGGCTTTTAAAATGCGTTGCAACCACGCTTGCAATTCGTTTTGATTGAACACATCATCTAAGCTCCACATCCGCATTAAATGGGGGTTTTTATTGAACGAATTGGGGGTAGTAGCCCCCACTTTTTGGGTAGGAGAATTGGCTTGAATGCTATTAGGGTTTTTTTCTTCATAAGCTTTTAATTCTTGATAAAGTTCATCATAGACCGCATCGCTTACGATTGACTCATCAAGGTTGTAATAATGGTGCGATAGCGTGTTTAAGTATTCAATTCTTTCTAAATATTCTTTTTGGCTTTTTATCATGTTTGTAAAAACCTTTTAAACTAAATTAGGGTAGTATTATAACATTTAATCTTTGGTAGGGCTTTAGGGGAAAATAGGTGGTAAGAGACATTGACAAAACGACTTCGTTGCACTTGAGCAACGAAGTGCAATTTCTATGCTTTAGATTAGATGCAGAAAAAGACGCCCAGCTTTATGGAATGAATATTTTTAAGATCCGAGAAATTATCCATTATGACGGGGAGGTTACAGAGATTCTTGGGGGGAGCGATGGCGTGATGCTCGGGTTTCTTAGCGTTAGGGGCGAATCCATTCCTTTAGTGGATGTGAAAAGGTGGTTGCATTATAACGCTAATGATCCGAGTCGTGATCTAAAAGAATGCAGCGTTAAAGATGATCATAATTTGGTGATCGTGTGCCATTTTTCTAACCATTCCATCGCTCTAAAGGTTTTAAAAATTGAAAGGATTATTCATAAAAATTGGACTGAGATTAGCGCCGGGGACAAACAAGGCATTAATGAAGAGGGTAAGCTTAGCGCTATTACTCGTTTTGATGAACAACGAGTGGTGCAGATCTTAGATGTGGAAAAGATGATTAGCGATGTTTTCCCTAGCTTGAAAGATTTAGACGACTTGACTTTGCGTTGCATAGAAGCCATTCAAAGCCAAAAACTCATTTTAATCGCTGAAGATTCCTTAAGCGCTCTTAAAACCCTAGAAAAGATCGTTCAAACTTTAGAATTGCGTTATTTAGCCTTTCCAAACGGGAGGGAATTGTTGGATTATTTGTATGAAAAAGAACATTATCAACAGGTCGGTGTGGTCATTACGGATTTAGAAATGCCTGTTATTTCAGGGTTTGAAGTGCTAAAAACCATCAAAGCTGATAGCAGGACTGAGCATCTTCCTGTGATTATCAATTCGTCCATGAGCAGCGATTCTAATCGCCAATTAGCCCAATCTTTAGAAGCGGATGGTTTTGTGGTAAAATCTAACATTCTTGAAATCCATGAAATGCTTAAAAAAACGCTTTCATAAATTTAATTTTTGTTTTAATTTAAAGGGATAAAACATGCGAAGTCATTTCTGCACAGAAATCAGTGAAAAAGATGTGGGTAAAACCATCAAAGTGGCCGGGTGGTGTAACACTTATAGAGACCATGGAGGCGTGGTTTTTATTGATTTAAGGGATAAAAGCGGTTTAGTGCAACTCGTCTGTGATCCTAGCTCTAAGGCTTATGAAAAGGCTTTAGAAGTCAGGAGCGAATTTGTGCTAGTGGCTAAAGGAAGAGTGCGTTTGAGAGGCACTGGGTTAGAAAACCCTAAACTAAAGACCGGTAAAATTGAAATTGTTTTAGAAGAGTTAGTCATTGAAAATAAAAGCGCTACCACACCGATTGAAATTGGCAACAAACATGTGAATGAGGATTTGCGCTTGAAATACCGCTATTTGGATTTGCGCTCTCCTAATTCTTATGAAATCTTTAAATTACGCAGTGAAGTGGCTTTAATTACTCGTAACACTCTGGCCCAAAAGGGCTTTTTAGAGATTGAAACCCCCATTTTGTCTAAAACCACGCCTGAGGGGGCTAGGGATTATTTAGTGCCAAGCAGGGTGCATGAGGGCGAATTTTTCGCGCTCCCCCAAAGCCCGCAATTATTCAAACAGCTTTTAATGGTGGGGGGAATGGACAGGTATTTTCAAATCGCTCGTTGCTTTAGAGATGAAGATTTGAGGGCGGACAGGCAGCCAGAATTCACGCAGATTGATGCGGAAATGAGTTTTTGTGATGAAGATGATGTGATGGGCGTGGTGGAATATTTGTTGCAAGAGATTTTTAAAGCGATTGGGCATACTATTTCTAAACCTTTTAAACGCATGCCTTATAAGGAAGCGATGGAAAATTACGGGAGCGATAAGCCGGATTTACGCTTTGAATTGCCTTTAATAGAAGTGGGGGATTGTTTTATGGACAGCTCAAATTCTATTTTTTCTAATATCGCGCAAGATCCTAAAAACAAACGCATTAAAGCTTTGAATGTTAAGGGGGCTGATGCGCTTTTTAGCCGCAGCGTTTTAAAAGAATTAGAAGAATTTGTGCGCCAATTTGGGGCTAAAGGCTTAGCGTATTTGCAGATTAAAGAAGATGGGATTAAAGGGCCTTTAGTTAAATTTTTAAGCGAAAAGGGGCTTAAAAATATTTTAGAAAAAACTGGTGCAAAAACTGGAGATATTGTCTTTTTTGGAGCTGGGGATAAAAAAATCGTGTTAGATTACATGGGGCGCTTGCGCTTGAAAGTGGCTGAAACGCTTGATTTGATTGATAAAGACGCTTTGAATTTCTTATGGGTGGTCAATTTTCCCATGTTTGAAAAAACCGAAAACGGCTATCATGCCGCGCACCACCCCTTTACGATGCCTAAAAATATAGAATGCGAAGATATAGAAGAAATTGAAGCGCATGCGTATGATGTGGTGCTTAATGGCGTGGAGCTTGGTGGGGGGAGCATTAGGATTCATAAAGAAGAAATGCAAAAAAAAGTCTTTGAAAAAATCAATATCCACGAAGAGGAAGCGCAAAAGAAATTTGGCTTTTTATTAGAAGCGCTAAAATTTGGTGCTCCTCCTCATGGAGGCTTTGCGATAGGCTTTGATCGCTTGATCATGCTAATGACCAAATCCAATAGTATTAGAGATGTGATCGCTTTCCCTAAAACGCAAAAAGCTTCATGCTTATTGACTGATGCGCCTAGCCCCATTAATGAAGAGCAACTAAGGGAATTACACATTCGCTTGAGAAAATAATTTAAAAGGATACGATATGAAACAACTATTTTTGATCATTGGAGCCCCAGGGAGTGGTAAAACCACTGACGCAGAGCTTATCGCTAAGAATAACAGCGAAACAATCGCTCATTTTTCTACCGGGGATTTACTCAGGGCTGAAAGCGCTAAAAAGACCGAGCGAGGCTTATTGATTGAGAAATTCACTTCTCAAGGCGAGTTAGTGCCTTTAGAAATTGTGGTAGAAACGATCCTTTCAGCGATTAAAAGCTCTAGTAAAGGGATCATTTTAATTGATGGCTATCCCAGGAGCGTGGAACAAATGCAGGCTTTGGATAAGGAATTGAACGCTCAAAACGAAGTGATCTTAAAAAGCGTGATTGAAGTAAAAGTGAGTGAAAACACCGCTAAAGAAAGGGTTTTAGGGCGCTCTAGGGGGGCTGATGATAATGAAAGGGTGTTTCATAACCGCATGCGGGTGTTTTTAGATCCCTTAGCTGAAATCCAAAATTTCTACAAGGCTAAACATTTGCATAAAATCATCAATGGCGAAAGAAGCATTGAAGAAATCGTGCATGAAATGCAAGAATATATTTTGTCTTTTGCGAATTAAAATGCGTTCCAAAGAGAATGAGCTGTGATTGGTGTCTATATCATTTCTTTAAAAGAAAGTCAAAGGCGTTTGGATACTGAAAAACTCGTTTTAGAATCCAATGAAAAATTTAAAGGCCGTTGTGTTTTTCAAATCTTTGACGCTATTAGCCCTAAACACGAAGATTTTGAAAAATTACTTCAAGAGCTTTATGACGCTCAAAGTTTATTGCAATCTGATTGGTATCATTCTTATGTTGGTGCTGGTTTGACTTTGCCTGAATTAGGGTGCTATTTAAGCCATTATCTTTTATGGAAAGAATGCGTCAAATTAAACCAACCGGTCGTTATTTTAGAAGATGATGTAGCATTAGAGTCTAATTTCATGCAAGCCTTAGAAGATTGCTTGAAAAGCCCTTTTGATTTTGTGAGACTCTATGGGTGCTATTGGTATTACCACGAGACAAAATTCCATGTTTTACCCAAAGAATTTGTATTTCCTCCCTTTGATTATCCTTTTAAAAATAACCCTATTTTAGAAAAATTTAAAAAATTTTTTGATGTTTCTAGATTTTTAAATCTTTCTACCCATAAAGTCATCCACTATATTCTCAAAAAAATACAAAAAAGCTATTACGCAACGCATGAAAAAGAAGCCTTTTTTTTAGAGCATTTTTACCTCACCAGCGTGTATGTGGCTTCTACAGCCGGTTATTACTTAACCCCTAAGGGCGCTAAAACTTTTATAGAGGCCACGGAGCGTTTTAAAATCATAGAGCCGGTGGATATGTTTATGGATAATTCTGCTTATCATGATGTGGCGAATCTGACTTATGTGCCTTGCCCTGTTTCTTTAAGCGAGCATTCTTTAGACAGCACCATTCAAAAGCCCCAAAAAAAGAGCTTGAAATCTTACCCATTTCCGCCTAAAAAATCAACTTTTAAGAATCTTTTCTACTACAGCATTAACGCTAAAAAACGTTTAAAAGCCTTTCAACAATACAGCAAGCAATACGCTCCTTTAAAAACCCCTAAAGAGGTTTAAAAAGAATGAAAAAACTTTATGGTAGAATGCCACAGAATGCCATATTTAGGAGTTCATTTGACACAAGTTTATATCATTTCTTTAAAAGAAAGTCAAAGGCGTTTGGATACTGAAAAACTCGTTTTAGAATCCAATGAAAAATTTAAAGGCCGTTGTGTTTTTCAAATCTTTGACGCTATTAGCCCTAAACACGAATATTTTGAAAAACTCGTTCAAGAGCTTTATGATGCGCAAAGCATGTTAAAATCCGATTGGTTCCATTCTGATTATTGTTATCAAGAATTATTGCCCCAAGAATTTGGGTGCTATTTGAGTCATTATTTTTTGTGGAAAGAATGCGTTAAAACAAACCAACCGGTCGTTATTTTAGAAGATGATGTAGCATTAGAGTCTAATTTCATGCAAGCCTTAGAAGATTGCTTGAAAAGCCCTTTTGATTTTGTGAGACTCTATGGGCATTATTGGGGAGGCCATAAAACCAATTTGTACTCTCTCCCTATCTATACAGAAACTGAAGAGGCTGAAGCGTCTATTGAAAAAACGCCTATTGAAAATCATGAAGTTACCCCCCCCCCCCCCAATCCCACACAAGATGCGCAACAAGACTCTATTATTGAAACGCAACAAGACCCTAAAGGACTATCTGAGCCTTGCAAAATAGTGCCCCAAAAAATCTCTTTTAATCCAGTGGTTTTTAGAAAAATTAAAAGAAAACTCAACCACTTCATTGGAAGTATTTTAGCTCGGACGGAAGTGTATAAGAAACTCACAGGAAAATACGATGAACTCACCGATGATCTCAATAAGAATATTGCGGAAAAATACGATGATCTCACTGCAAAATACGATGATCTCACTGCAAAATACGATGATCTCACTGCAAAATACGAATCCTTATTGGCAAAAGAGGTAAACATCAAAGAGACCTTTTGGGAATCTCGCGCTGATAATGAAAAAGAAGCGCTATTTTTAGAGCATTTTTATCTCACCAGCGTGTATGTGGCCACTACGGCAGGCTACTACCTCACGCCTAAGGGTGCTAAAACCTTTATAGAAGCCACGGAGCGTTTTAAAATCATAGAGCCGGTGGATATGTTTATGAACAACCCCACTTACCATGATGTGGCTAATTTTACCTATTTGCCTTGCCCTGTTTCTTTAAACAAGCATGCTTTCAATAGCGCCATTCAAAATGCAAAAAAGCCTGACATTTCATTAAAGCCCCCTAAAAAATCTTATTTTGATAATCTTTTTTATCATAAATTTAACGCCAGAAAGTGCTTAAAAGCCTTTAATAAATACAGCAAACAATACGCTCCTTTAAAAACCCCTAAAGAGGTTTAAAAAGAGCGGGCTTTATGTTAGAATAATTTTTTTTATTATTCAAAGGAGATTGCAATGAATTTAGACCAATTAGAAGTGAGTCATGACGCTGATTCTTTGTGCGTGGTGATTGAAATATCCAAGCATTCTAATATCAAGTATGAATTGGATAAAGAAAGCGGGGCTTTAATGGTGGATAGGGTGCTTTATGGGGCGCAAAATTACCCCGCAAATTACGGCTTTGTGCCTAACACTTTAGGATCTGATGGCGACCCTGTAGATGCGCTGGTTTTAAGCGATGTGGCTTTTCAAGCCGGAAGCGTGGTAAAAGCACGCTTGGTTGGGGTTTTGAACATGGAAGATGAAAGCGGGATGGATGAAAAATTACTCGCTCTACCCATAGATAAGATTGATCCCACGCATTCCTATGTTAAAGATATTGATGATTTATCCAAACACACTTTAGATAAAATCAAACATTTTTTTGAAACTTACAAGGATTTAGAGCCTAATAAATGGGTGAAAGTCAAGGGGTTTGAAAACAAAGAGAGCGCGATTAAGGTTTTAGAAAAAGCCATAAAAGCCTATCAAGGCTAAAGATTTTTAAGGGTTTTGGCTCAATTAAGCGATAAGCCCTTTTTAACGCTTACAATATAAAAGGCTTTGTCCTCATTGGGCGTTGGTGTAAAATCGCTTTATAGTTTAAAGCAGATTTTGTATTTCCCATAAAAAAGCACCAAAAACTACAATTTAACGATTTTAACCCCACTGCCGCCTAAATTAATGGGAGCGTCGCTAAAGCTTACCACTTTAGGGTGGTTTTTTAAAAATTCTTTCACAAACTTTTCTAAAATCCCGCTCCCTTTGCCATGGCAAATCAGCACTTCTTCAAAGCCCCCTAAAAGCGCGTCGTTTAAAAAAGCGTCTAGTAAATCTAGGGCTTCTTCGCTGCGTTGCCCCCTTAAATCAAGGCGTAAGCCCGCTTCTTTGGGTTTAGGAATGATGGTTTTAGAGAGTTTGAATTTGTTTTTAGGGGGTTTTTGGATTTGTTTCAACCAACTCCCATGCGCTTTTAAGCGCATTCCAAGCTCGGTTTCTACCAAGTAATAGCCCTTGTCTAAAATTTGCGCTATCAGCACGCTTTCATTTTTATAGCGCGCTTTTTCGTTAATTTGAAAGCTTGTTATCGTTTGGGGGATCTCATGGCTTGTTTTATGCTTGTTTAAAATCTCGCTCGCCTTATGGATTTCTTTATGCATGGAACTGGTATCTTTTGAAGCGACTTCGCTTTTTAAGATATTTAGGGCTTGTTGGTAGGATTTTTCCAATTCCAATTTTTTATTATGAAAGATTTCTTTTTGTTTTTCCATTTCTAAAAGCCATGCGTTTTTTAAATCTTCTTGCTCTTTTAAAGCGTTCTCTAAGCTTTCATTTTTTTGTTTCAATTCCCTTTCTAGCGCGCTGGAATTTTCAATCAAAACATTCAATTTTTCCTTATCTTCGCCATAGAAGGCTTTCGCTTTTTCAATCAAAAAATGCGGCACGCCATAGCGCAAAGCGGTTTCAAACGCATAGCTTTTGCCAATAACCCCTTTTAAAAAAGTGTAAGTGGGCCGTTCTTTTTCTTCGTCATAAAGAGCGGCTAGTAATTCCACTTCCTTGTTTTCTGCCATTAACACGCTCAAGCGTTTGTGGTGCGTGGTGATAATGATTTGGTTGTTTTGTTTAAGCAATTTTTCCAACAGGGTTTTATACAAACTGCTCGCTTCATCAGCGTCAGTCCCTAGCTCAATTTCATCAACGCCTAAAAGCATGTTTTCTTTGGATAAAAGAGCGCTAAATTGCTTCATTCTGCCTGCAAAAGTAGAGATATTGTTCGTGCTGTTTTGGGGGTCGTTGATAATGGCGTGGATTTCTTTGAAATAGGGGATAATGGAATGATGGGCGTTGATTTTCATAGGAATGAGATGCTTGCTCAAAAAAGCCGCGCTTAAAAGCGATTTTAAGAGCATGGTTTTCCCGCCCGCATTCACGCCGGTAACAGCGAGCATGGATTTTTCAAACTTCAAATTTAAGGGCTTTGGCTCTTTTAGAATGGGGTGCGAAAAGTTTTCTAAAACCATTTTTTTTTGCGTAAAGCTTGGCATGACAAATTCTAAATTGTAGGCTTTAGCGAAATTAAGCCGTGCTTGCAAGCTGTCTAAAAAATCAAATTCTTTAAAAAGGAATTTTAAAAATAAAAGGTGTTTTTGCAAGCTGTGGCTTAGAGTTTGACACATTTCAACAATACAACAATCTATTTCATTACCAATTTGCACGATTTTTTGGGCGATTTTTTGCGCGCTTTCAGGCAAAAGATAGAAATAGCCATTAGCGCTCCTTTCTAGCACAACGCCTTTAATCGCGCTAGAAAACCCGCTCTTTAATAAAAGGCATTCATAACCATGCTTAAGGTGGCTTTGCGTATCCACTAAATAAGGGGCAAGCTCTTTAGAGTGGGCGTAATGATGAATGACTTTTACACTCTCTTTTTTAAGGCGGTTCAAGCTTTCATTCAAAGCGTCTAGGGTAGCGTTCGCCCCTTGTTTGATTTGCCCTTCATCATCTAATAAAAGGATCAAATCATTAAAAAAGGGGGGTAAAATAATAGCGTTAAGGCGTTCATGAAATTTTAAATGCGTGAAAGGTTTAAAAGCGTTTTGTAAAACGACAATGTAGCGCAATCGTTTGACAATCTCAAAAATTTCATCTAAATGGAGCGTCCCTAATTTGGTGAGTTTGATGACAATAAGATCGCTTTCTTTCACGCTTTTAGGGGCGATCAAACCGATCGAATCCACTTCAGTTAAATAAGTGAAAACCTGTTTGAGATCGTTTTCTAAAGCAATAGTGTCTCTTTCTTTTGCAAAAAAGGTTTTAAAAAGAGCGATAAACTCTTTTAAATCCAGGCTTTCTTCTAAGGGTTTGGGTGGGGTATTATTATTCATCATTAGGGTTGGATTAAGGGATCTTTTTGAAGCGTCTGACAAGAATCCAAATCCACAAGAACATCTTTCATAGGGGTTTGTTTTTTGCCTAAAAAGCTCAAAGTCCCGCTCACTAAATTAAAGGTTTGGTTATTGACTTTAATGCCTTTACACAACAAAGTTTCCCCTCTTAAAAACGCTCTTTGCAAAGCGATTTCTTGTTGGTTTTGTTGGTTTTGTTTATAAGTATAAACGCTGATGCTCGCTCCTATAATCCCTACGATTAAAAAAGCTAAAATCTTTTGTTTGGGGCTTGCTAAACCAAAATCCCTTAACACTAAAAACAATAAAATTAGCGTTAAAAATAAAACAACCGCTACGCCCATTACATTTCGCCTCTCAATTGATAGGTAATATCCCCCGCTCCAAAGCCTATCACAAAGCCTTTTTCAATCGTTTCTACCACCTTATCATTGACTAACAGCTCTAAAAAATCCCCTTTTTTACGCACCCTGTCTATAAAGGTTGGGTTATAATGCTTAAAATGGGCTTTCAAATCAATGTCTCTTTTGACTTCACTCGCGCTATAAACGGGTAGGATAATCAATCTGTCGCAATGCTCTAAAAAACATTTTTTAAATTCTTCTAAATTATCCATTAAGCGAGAGTATTTGTGCGCTTGCCAGATCACTATAATTTTTTCTTGCGTGTTCAATAAATTCGCATAAATCCTAGCGCTTTTTAAAGTGGCGCCAATTTCAGTAGGGTGGTGGGCGTAATCATCAATGAGAATGAGATCGTTTTTTTGCAAAATATCAAAGCGTTTTTTAATGCCTTTAAAATTCAATAAATTATTTCTAATTTCTTCTAAATTCAATTCATCTAAAGCGCTTAAAATCGCCAAACTCGCATTCGTAGCGTTATGTTCGCCTAACCCCCACACCAAAAAAGCCCCCAAATCTTTCAATTCAAATGAAGTGTAAGGCTCGCCGTCTTTTAAAATGTATTGGATATTATAAATGTCTTTTTTTTCTAAAACAATGGCGTCTTTAGAATAGTTTTTTAAAAAAGGATCTTCTCTATAAATCACTCTTTTTTGAGCATGGTCTAAAAAATATTTATAAGCGGAGAAAAAGCGCTCTAAATCGTGGTCATAATGCTCCAAATGTTCTGGCTCTGTGTTAGGCACAATCGCGCAAAAAGGGTTGGAAAATAAAAAACTTGAATCGCTCTCATCGGCTTCAAAAACCAAGCTCATATCCGCACTCTCTCGCACATTGGAATCAAACTCTTTAGAATGCGCCCCAATAATCGCTCCAAAAGTAGGGCAAATCGCGCTCAACATGGCTGTGATACTGCTCTTTCCATGAGCCCCACACACGCTAAAAACGCGCTTGTCTTTAAGGATAGAATATAAAGCGTCTTTACGAGACAAAATAGGGATTTCTAGTTCCTTAGCCCTTTGTATTTCGGTATTGTCTTCTTTGATAATGGCTGAATGGATAATAACATCTTGATGATTGATCGCTTTTGGATCATGCGGGATATTAATTTCTACGCCTAAAGCTTTCAAATACTTAACGCTAGGGCTTATGGCAATATCAGAGCCGCTGATCTTAGCCCCTTGCGCTTTAAGGTATTTGGCTAGGCCTGAAATGCCAATCCCCCCTATACCGATAAAATGGATCTTGCAATCTTGTAAGTTTTTGAGTAAAACTTTTGGGGTTTCAAGCATGGTTTTCTCGATAAGCTTCTATGATTTCTAAAGGCTTTTCTAAAAGGGGAGTGTCATAGACAAGGGCTAAACGCACGCAGTCAGCACCGATATGATTACGCCCTAAATACAAAGCCGGTAAGGTGGTAATGCCTTCGTTTTGATAAAGTCTTTTGGCAAAATTTTCGCCATCTTTAACGGGCAGATACACATAAAAACTATAAGGATAAATGAGCGTGTCTTTAAAGATTTTTCGCGCCAGTTTCAAATTATTCGCATAAATATTGCGGAAAAATTCTGCATGTTCATCATCTAGCCAAGCCGCTTCACTAGCCTTTTGGATCGCATTAGCGCTCGTATAGCCTAAATAGGTACGAAACGCTTTGTATTTTTCTAAAAGGCTGCTATCCCCAGCGATAAAACCACTCCTTAGCCCTGGAGCGCTAGATCGTTTGGAGAGCGAGTGGATCACTAAAACATTTTTAAACGCTTCATTACCAGCCAGCATGCAAGCTTCTAAAAGCGAAGGAGAAGGCGTATTTTCATAAATTTCACTATAACATTCATCATTGATTAAAATAAAATCATGTTTTAAAGCGAGTTTGACCCAAGCGATCAATTCTTCTAAAGAAAGGGTTCTTCCGGTGGGGTTGTTAGGGGAATTTAAGATCACTAAATCCACTCCTTGCAACTCTTTTTCATTCAAGCTTGGAGTGAAATCATTTTCTTTAACTAAAGGCATTAAAAGGCTTTTAGCCCTAGCGAATTGGGCTGATCCTTCATAGATTTGATAAAAGGGGTTAGGGTAGGCGATAGTGGGGTTTGGATAGTCAAATAAAACAAAACTAGGGAAATTGAATAACACTTCCCTAGATCCTAGCGTGGAAACTAATTCGTTTTCTTTCAATTCTACCTTAAAACGGCGTTTAAAAAAACTTCTTTGAGCCTCTCTCAAACCCTCTTCAAACGCGCTTTTAGGGTAGATATTGAGTGAATGGGTGTGCTGTTTGAGAGCGTCTTGAATGAATTTAGGCGTTTCAAATCGCGGCTCGCCGATGCCTAGATCCAACCCCTTTTTTTTAGGGGTGATCTCTTTAAACAAGGCTCTTAATCGTTCAAAAGGATAAGGCTCAAAAGTCATAGGGCTACTTTAATTTAAAATGGAATAGTTGATCTTACCTAAAATTTAAGCGTTTATCATTGAAAGCGCTAAAAAAGAGCGAAAGAGGACATAAAAGAGAGAGCATAAAAGAGTATAATAGCGAGTGAGAATTTAACTGATGAAGAGGTTTAATGCTAGAAAATAGAGTTAAGACCAAGCAAATTTTTATCGGTGGCGTGGCCATAGGGGGTGATGCTCCTATTAGCACGCAAAGCATGACCTTTAGTAAAACCGCTGATATTGAAAGCACTAAAAATCAAATTGACAGATTGAAACTTGCCGGGGCTGATTTAGTGAGGGTGGCGGTGAGTAATGAAAAGGACGCCCTGGCTTTAAAAGAATTGAAAAAAGTGTCTCCTTTGCCCTTAATCGCTGACATTCATTTCCACTATAAATTCGCTCTCATTGCCGCTCAAAGCGTGGATGCGATCAGAATTAACCCTGGAAACATCGGCTCTAAAGACAAAATTAAAGCGGTGGTTGATGCTTGTAAAGAAAAAAACATTCCTATAAGAATTGGCGTGAATGCCGGGAGTTTAGAAAAGCAGTTTGATCAAAAATACGGGCCGACTCCAAAAGGCATGGTAGAAAGCGCTTTGTATAACGCCAAGCTTTTAGAAGATTTGGATTTTACCAATTTTAAGATTTCTTTAAAAGCGAGCGATGTAATGCGCACCATAGAAGCTTATAGGATGCTTCGCCCTCTTGTGATCTATCCTTTCCATTTGGGGGTTACGGAGGCGGGGAATCTTTTTAGCTCCAGTATCAAATCCGCTATGGCTTTAGGGGGGCTTTTAATGGAAGGCATTGGGGATACGATGCGCGTATCCATCACAGGGGAATTAGAAAATGAAATCAAAGTGGCTAGAGCGATTTTACGCCATAGCGGGCGTTTGAAAGAGGGGATCAATTTGATTTCTTGCCCCACTTGCGGGCGTATTGAAGCCAATTTAGTGGATATGGCGAGCAAGGTAGAAAAACGCCTAAGCCACATTAAAACCCCTTTAGACATTAGCGTGATGGGTTGTGTGGTGAACGCTTTAGGTGAAGCCAAGCATGCAGACATGGCGATCGCTTTTGGGAATCGCAGCGGTTTGATCATTAAAGAGGGTAAAGTCATTCACAAACTGGCTGAAAAGGATTTGTTTGAAACTTTTGTGATAGAAGTGGAAAATCTGGCTAAAGAAAGAGAAAAGAGTTTAAAGGATTAGGCATGATCAATAAGTTTAAAAATTTTGTGAGCAACTACCAGCAATCCAGTTGTTACAGAGAGCCTTTAGGTTTTGGCATTGCTAGGGTGGATATTGCCCCTATTTCCAAAAAGATTTTATGCGCCACTTACCCCGTTTTGAATTGGAAAGAGGAAAATCTAGGCTCTTATGCGGTGTTTTGCAATTCGCTTTCTAAAGACAAAATCCTAAAAGAGAGCGCGAGCGAGCGTGTCGTTGAGATTGATGAAAGTTTTGTGCTAAAAGCGCTAGATTTTTATACGCCCTTTTTGAATGAAGCCTATTCTAATAAAATGGCTCATAAAAACATTCAAGTGGTTTTAGAGCTTTTAAAGGCTTTAGAAGAAAATCGTTTGAAAAATAGCGATGGGGAGTTTCTTTATCGCTTGGTGATCTTGTTTGAAGATAAGCCTTGCGAGAGCGTGGAGAGCGCGTATATGAAACTTTTAGCGCTTTCTTTAGGGAAAGCCCCTTTGAGGAGTTTGAATTTAGAGGATATTTTTAACCAGCTTTCTAATGCGGCCTGGAGCGGCAACAAGCCTTACGAATTAGAATGGCTCAGAACGAACGAAGTGGCTTTAAAAATGCAAGGCAATTTCCCTAGCATTGATTTTATAGATAAATTCCCGCGCTATTTGATGCAATTAATCCCTGAATTTGATAATATCCGCTTACTGGATAGCTCAAAAACGCGCTTTGGGGCGTATTTAGGGACTGGAGGTTATACCCAAATGCCCGGGGCTAGTTATGTGAATTTTAACGCAGGGGCTATGGGAGTGTGCATGAATGAGGGGCGCATTTCTTCATCAGTGGTGGTTGGAGTAGGCACTGATATTGGTGGGGGAGCGAGCGTTTTAGGCGTTTTAAGTGGAGGGAATAACAACCCCATTAGCATCGGGAAAAATTGTCTGTTAGGGGCTAATAGCGTTACCGGCATTAGTTTAGGCGATGGCTGTATTGTGGATGCAGGCGTTGCGATTTTAGCTGGGAGCGTGATAGAAATTGAAGAAAATGAGTTTAAAAAGCTTTTAGAAGTGAATAGCAATTTAGAAAAACATGCCAATAATCTTTACAAAGGCAAAGAGCTTTCCGGAAAAAATGGCGTGCATTTTCGTTCCAATAGCCAAAATGGTAAGCTGATTGCTTTTAGGAGCGTGAAAAAAATTGAGTTGAATCAAAACCTGCATTAAGGATGAAAAGAATGCTCAAAAAAAGTTTGTTATTGCTTGTTTTTTTAATTTTACAGCTTAGCGGCGCTGAAGAAAATAACCAAGCCCAAAAAAACACACCCCCTGAATTAAATCCCGCTAACGCTAAGGGCGCGCCAAACCCTAACACCCAGATCACCCCTAAAAACGATAACTCTAACCTGTTAGACAAATTGGGATCGCCTGAAAACGCTCAAACCGAGCTTTCTGCCGGTATTGATTTGGCTAAAAAGGGCGATTATCAAGGGGCTTTCAAGCTTTTTTCCCAATCGTGCGATAATGGTAATGCGGCCGGGTGTTTTGCAGTGGGGGCGATGTATGCTAATGGGGTAGGGATCCAAACGAACAGATTAAAAGCCGCTCGCTATTATGAAATGGGTTGCAGTGGGGGCGATGCGACCGCTTGCGCGAATCTGGCTCAAATGTATGAAAACAAGAAAAATGCGGATACGAACGATAAAGAAAACGCTTTGCAATTGTATGCGGTGGCTTGTCAAGGGGGGGATATGCTCGCATGCAATAATTTGGGGTGGATGTTTGCTAACGGGAGTGGGGTCCAAAAAGATTATTACAAAGCGATAGGTTATTATAAATTTTCATGCGATAACGGGAATGATATGGGGTGTTATAATCTGGGCTTGATGTCTAATGTGAATAATATTTACGGCATTGATAAGGCCAAGCTCAGTCAAGTGGATTTGAATTATTTGGCTTGTAACGCGGGGGATATGATGGGGTGCGCGAATTTGGGCTGGATTTATGCGAATGGGGATTTAGGGGCTCCGTTAAATAACCACTATGCGGCGAAATATTTTCAAATGGCATGCGATGGGGGGATTTTGGGGAGCTGTAACAATTTAGGCGTGCTGTATCAAAAGGGCTTAGGCGTGCCTCAAGACGATCAAAGGGCTTTGGATTTATTCTCGTATGCGTGCGATAATGGTTTTGAGTCGAGCTGTCGTAATTACGGGAATTTTAAAGAGCATTTATTGCGCGTGAATCCTAATTACGGGCGCTTGTTCATGCCGTATCATTCTTATGAGATACCCTAATTTTTAAGAGATTAGTGCTTGCTTTGTGCAAGCTCTTTTATTTTTTTGAATTAATTCAGCTACAAATTGCGGTTTTTTCAAAAGTTTAAGCTCTTTTTTTTTTTTTTGATTTAATACTCGGTGTGATTTCAATTTGACTTAAAAAGGAAAAGCGATGAAAGCGATACAAAGCACCATTAACGACTTTTTCGCCCTAACAGGCACGGTATTTTCTATCCCTGTATACCAGAGGAACTACACTTGGGAAGAAGAAAATTGTGAAAAATTACTGGAAGATATTGTCAGTATTTCTCAAAATAAGAAAACGCATTTCATGGGTTCTATCACTTATATTTTGCATCATGTTGATGATGAAAAGAGCTTAAGACAACTCCAAGAATTTGTCATCATTGACGGGCAGCAAAGGGTTACTACCATCATGCTTTTGCTTAAAGCCATAGAGACAAAGATACAAAATGAAGGGATAAAAAAAGAGATTGACGGACTACTCAATCTTTCGGGACAAAGGCTACGCCTAAAGCCCATTAAAAGCGACAAAGAAGCCTTTGATCTTGTCAAGCAAAATCGATCGCATGAACTGCAAGGCGTATCACACATCAGGAACAATTATAAATTTTTCACCAAAGAGCTTGACAATTATATCAGCAAAGGGTATCGCATTGAAGAGATTTATGGCGCGTTTTTGCGGCTTAAAATCGTAGCCATAGGCTTAGAGTTAGGCGAAGACGATCCGCAAGTGGTGTTTGAAAGCATTAACGCTACCGGCGTGCAATTAAAAGGGCTAGATCTCATCCGCAACTATCTGATGATGGGGGAAAATTCTGACAACCAGAATCGTCTTTATAATACTTATTGGGTTCCTTTAGAAGATTGGCTTGGTGAAAAGGATTTGAATGAATTTATTCTAACCTATTTAAGAATCTATTTTGAAGATAAATTAAAAAAAGAAGAGCGTGAAGTGTATTACGCGCTAAAAGCCCACCACAGAGAGAATTTCCCTAATGATATACAAGCTCTCATGAGCGATATGCGTGAATATGGGAGAATCTATCAAATCTTTTTAGACAGAGATCATTATTTTTTACATCGTGGAGACCCGCAACAGTTAGCGAATTTACGCCTGTGCATCAAAGATCTTGTGAAGATCAAATTTGGCGTGGCAAAGCCCTTTGTTTTGCGTTGCGCCAGAGATTTTGAAGAAGGCAAATTGGATTATGAAAACTTCTGTGAAATTTTGCAAATCCTTATCAGCTACTTCGTGCACCGGAGCGTGTGCGGAGAGCCTGCCCCTGCACTTGCTGAACTTCTTTATTCTTTATACAGACAGCTAGGGGAAGATGTTTCAGCCGATGCATTGAAGCGGTATTTGGGCAAGAGCGTTGGACGAACGGCGTTCCCTAATGACGATAAAATTAAAGCGGCGTTTCTTGTGCGTAACGTTTATGCAACAAATCAAGTGTGCAAATTCATCCTGCTTGAGATTGAAAAGTTAAGTAACGCTGAACCACCAAGAGAAGAAAATCTAGAAGTGGAGCATTTCTACCCCAAAACCCCCACCCAAGAATGGCGCGATAGGGTGGGGGACTATTTCACTTTTGAGCAAGACTACCTCAATAATTTTGGGAATCTGACCTTATCAGGGCAAAATCAAAGGCTTGGCAACAAACCTTACGAGGCAAAAATAGAGCTTATGGAAGAATACAGCTCCTTGCATTTAAACGACTATTTCATCAATAACACCCATTCTTGGGGGATAGAGGAAGTGAAGGCTAGGAGCGAATATTTAGCGGATAAATTTTGTCAAGTGGGGTTGTTTAAAGATTTGCCTAAAGAATACCGCACCAGAGAGATTAGTAAAACCCTTGATGATGACTTAACTTCCCATAATCTTCAAAGCGTTAAGCTCCCCAATCATCAAAGGAAAACAGCAAAAAACGCTAAGGAATTGGCTAGCGTTGTCATAGACTATTTGCTAGAAAACGCCAGAGAAGCCTTTGAAAGCTACACAGACGATGAGTCTCCAAGATACATTTACTGGGATAAAGCAAAAGCTGAAGCAAGGGATAGAGATGGCACTCTTGTTGTGCCTTTTGAAAAATACGGATTCTACTTTGTGAGCAATACGAGTTATCAAACGGTGGGCAGTAATCTTAGGGATCTTATCTTAGGCTGCGATCTCAATCCTAAAGACTTTATTGTGGAATAATCAAGCCCCAAAAAATGGGGGGGTTAAAAAAATTTTAAAATCACTTGCCAAAAGCTTGGTGCAAATGCGTGGTGAGAGAGTTAAGATACTGCTCTACTTGGGGGTTTTTCACCACATCGTTGCAAATAAAAGTAGGCAACGCTGAAAGCCCTAAAAATTGGAACGCTTTATGCAAATGCAAATACACAACATCCACACCCACCCCTTCAAAAAATTCATTAGGATCGTTAAAGGCTTCAATGGGAGCGTTCCAGGTCAAGCTCAACATGTATTTTTTGCCTTGCATTAAGCCTCCTTTCCCGTAGTTTTTAGTGGGGTTTTGCGAACTTCTGCCGTCGCTAGCATAAAGTTTCCCATGCCCTAAAGTGAAGACTTCATCAATGTATTTTTTCACAATCCAAGGCTCGCCCATCCACCAGCCAGGCATTTGCCAAATCGTCGCATCAGCGTTAAAGAATTTCTCCACTTCTTGAGCATGTTCATAGCCTTTATCTACGATCGTTGTATCCACTTCTAGCCCCAAAGATTCTAAAGTCTTTTTTGCATGTTGGGTCAAAGTTTCATTGAGTTTCCCCCCAGAGCTCCCGAACGCTTTGGCCCCGTTAATGATGAGTACTTTTTTCATTTTGTTCCTTTTTTAAATAAAATAGTTGGGAATTCTATCCAAATGAAACTTAATATTAAAGAAATTCTCTCAACCTAAATAAAAATTAAAAAACAATCAATTGTAACTGTGTTATTTTTATTATGTTAAGATAATGAAAATTTCCAGTTAAGGAGTGGCGATGTTCTACGATGAAAAAAAGACCTATCAAAAGATTGAAGAACGCCTTGAGATAGTCAGCTCGTTTAACGCTCATAACGAGCATAAAAACTTGCAAGACGAGTTTAAGGGTGCGGGCATTTCTAGGCGCGATTTGTTGAAGTGGGCGGGCATGATGAGCACGACTTTAGCTTTACCGGCTAGTTTTGCTCCCTTGACTTTGAAAGCGGTAGAAGTGGCTAACAGATTGCCTGTGATTTGGTTGCACATGGCAGAATGTACCGGTTGCAGCGAGAGCTTGTTAAGGAGTGCAGACCCCACCATTGATAGCATTATCTTTGATTACATCAACCTAGAATACCATGAGACCATCATGGTAGCGAGCGGTTTTCAAGCTGAAAAAAGCTTGCATGACGCCATAGAAAAGCATAAAAACAATTACATTTTAATGGTAGAGGGCGGTATCCCCCAAGGCACAGAATACTTTCTCACTCAAGGTCCAAACGCTGAAACGGGGGCTGAAGAGTGTAGGAAAGCCGCTCAATACGCAGCCGCTATTTTTGCCATAGGCACATGCTCAAGTTTTGGGGGCGTTCAAGCGGCTTACCCTAACCCCTCTAACGCGCAACCCTTGCATAAAATCATTGATAAACCCGTGATCAATGTTCCCGGTTGTCCGCCTAGTGAAAAAAATATCGTGGGCAATGTGCTTTATTACTTGATGTTTGGGGCTCTCCCTAAATTGGATGCGTATAACCGCCCCTCTTGGGCTTATGGGAACAGGATTCATGATTTGTGCGAAAGGAGAGGGCATTTTGATGCGGGCGAGTTTGTGGAACATTTTGGCGATGAAAACGCTAAAAGGGGCTTTTGCTTGTATAAAATGGGCTGTAAAGGGCCTTACACTTTCAACAATTGCTCCAAACTCCGCTTCAATTCACACACCTCTTGGCCCATAGGTGCAGGGCATGGGTGCATAGGGTGTTCTGAGCCTAATTTTTGGGATACGATGAGTCCTTTTGAAGAGCCTTTGGCGAATCGCTCCATTAAAACCGCTTTTGATGGATTAGGGGCTGATAAAGTGGCGGATAAAGTCGGCACGACTTTACTCAGTGCAACCGCTATTGGCATTGCCGCGCATGCACTCCTTTCTAAAGCGATCAAAAACAAAGAGTAAGGGATTAACATGTCAAAAAAAATCGTAGTCGATCCTATCACTAGGATTGAGGGGCATTTAAGGATTGAGGTGATCGTAGATGATGATAATGTGATCACCGATGCGTTTTCTTCTTCTACGCTTTTTAGGGGGCTAGAAACGATCATTAAGGGCAGAGACCCACGAGATGCAGGCTTTATCGCTCAAAGGATTTGCGGGGTATGCACTTATTCGCATTATAAAGCCGGTATCACTGCGGTAGAAAACGCTCTAGGCATCACCCCCCCATTAAACGCACAATTAGTGCGATCTTTGATGAACATGGCGCTGCTTTTTCATGACCATGTAGTGCATTTTTATACTTTGCATGGGCTTGATTGGTGCGATATTATGAGTGCTTTAAAAGCCGATCCCATTCAAGCGGCAAAACTTTCTTTCAAATACAGCCCTTATCCTATTAATACCGGTGCGGGCGAATTAAAAGCGGTTCAAAAACGCTTGAATGATTTCGCTAAAGGTGGATCTTTGGGACCTTTTAGTAATGGCTACTATGGGCATAAAACCTATCGTTTAAGCCCAGAGCAAAATTTAATCGTCTTAAGCCACTACCTCAAGCTTTTAGAAATCCAAAGGGAAGCGGCGAAAATGACCGCTATTTTTGGAGCCAAACAGCCTCACCCACAAAGCCTAACGGTAGGGGGTGTTACGAGCGTTATGGATATATTGGATCCAACAAGGTTGGCGGAATGGAAGAGCAAGTTTGAAGTGGTAGCCAATTTTATCAACCATGCTTACTACCCTGATTTGGTGATGGCAGGCGAAATGTTCGCTAACGAGCAATCCGTTATTAAAGGCTGTGGCTTAAGGAATTTTATCGCTTATGAAGAAGTGTTGCTCGGGAAGGATAAATACCTTTTGAGTAGTGGGGTGGTGCTTGATGGGGATATTTCTAAACTGCACCCCATTGATGAGAGTTTGATTAAAGAAGAGGTTACGCATTCTTGGTATCAATATGAAGACACTAAAGAGGTGCAACTCCACCCTTATGACGGGCAAACTAACCCGCATTATACCGGTTTAAAAGACGGCGAGAGCGTGGGGATTGAAAATAAAATAATCCCTGCTAAAGTGCTTGACACTAAGGATAAATATTCTTGGATAAAATCCCCCAGATACGATAGTAAGCCCATGGAAGTAGGCCCTTTAAGTTCCGTAGTGGTAGGTTTAGCGGCGAAAAACCCTTATGTTACTGAAGTGGCTACTAAGTTTTTAAAAGACACGAAACTGCCTTTAGAGGCGTTGTTTTCAACGCTTGGGCGCACAGCTGCAAGGTGTATTGAAGCTAAGACGATCGCTGATAATGGCCTTTTGGCGTTTGATGCGTTAGTGGAAAATCTAAAAAGCGATCAAAGCACTTGCGCTCCTTATCACATTGATAAAAATCAAGAATATAAAGGGCGCTACATTGGTCAAGTGCCAAGGGGCATGCTAAGCCATTGGGTGCGTATTAAAAACGGCGTGGTGGAAAATTATCAAGCGGTGGTGCCTTCCACTTGGAATGCAGGGCCTAGAGATTCTCAAAATCAAAGGGGGGCTTATGAAATGAGCTTGATTGGCACTAAAATCGCTGATTTAACCCAACCTTTAGAAATCATTAGGACTATCCATTCTTTTGACCCATGCATCGCATGCTCAGTGCATGTGATGGATTTTAAGGGGCAGTCTTTGAACGAGTTTAAAGTAGAGCCTAATTTCGCTAAATTCTAAAAAGGGGTTACGCATGGATAAAATGAATAAGGTCGTTTTACACAAAGAGTATTCAGGTTTTGTGCGCTTTTTCCATTGGGTTAGGGCTTTGAGTATTTTTGCTTTAATCGCTACAGGGTTTTACATCGCTTACCCTTTTTTGCAGCCTAATTCCAGCTTTTATAAAGGGGTGTATCTTTTACAAGCTTATGTGCGCTCTTTTCATGTCATGTTTGGGTTTTTGCTCATTAGCGCGTTAATCTTTAGAACCTATCTTTTTTTCACTAAAGAAAGCTTAATGGAACGCAGGAGTTTCAGCCAACTTTTAAGCCCAAAAGCGTGGATTGATCAGATGAAAGCATATTTTCTTATCAGCGGCAAACCCCACACTAAAGGAGCGTATAACCCTATCCAACTCGTGGCTTATTTCACTTTGGTTGTTTTGATCGTATTGATGAGTTTGAGCGGGGTGGTGCTGTATTATAATGTCTATCATGCGGGGCTTGGGGCGTTTTTAGCAAGCGCTTTTAAGTGGTTTGAAGCGCTTTGTGGGGGGTTAGCGAACATTCGTTTTATCCACCACTTAGCGACTTGGGGGTTTATTTTGTTTGTCCCTGTGCATGTTTATATGGTGTTTTTCCATTCTATCAGGTATGAAAGTTCGGGGGCGGATTCTATGATTAATGGCTATGGTTATACCAAAGAATGAGTCAAAAAATCCTAATTCTAGGCATTGGCAATATCCTTTTTGGCGATGAAGGCATTGGGGTGCATCTAGCCCACTACCTCAAAAGAAATTTTTCTTTTTTCCCTAGCGTGGATATTGTAGATGGGGGGACAATGGCTCAGCAACTCATTCCTTTAATCACTTCGTATGAAAAGGTTTTGATTTTAGATTGCGTGAGCGCTGAAGGCGTTGAGATAGGATCAGTCTATGCCTTTGATTTTAAGGACGCTCCTAAAGAAATCACATGGGCTGGGAGCGCGCATGAAGTGGAAATGCTACACACTTTAAGACTCACGGAGTTTTTAGGGGATTTGCCTAAAACTTTTATCGTGGGGCTTGTGCCTTTTGTGATAGGGAGCGAGACCACTTTCAAACTCTCAAGCGAAATGTTAAACGCTTTAGAAACAGCCTTAAAAGCCATAGAAACCCGACTCAACGCATGGGGAGTTAAAATGCAACGCACCGATCATATTGCCCTAGATTGTATCGCTGAACTCTCTTATAAGGGTTTTTGAATTGGTTTTTGTCTTTCTTTTTAAATGCGTTAATGAAAAAACAAGCCTGAATTTTATGCCCCTTTTAGAGCAAATAGCGTTCCATTTGCAAGCGCGTTTTTATAGCGTTTATAAAGATAACATGACTTCTTTCTACCTCCAAGCGAGCGCTGAGATCACTTTAGAGTTCGCGCAAAAATTAAGCGAAATTTTGCCCTTTTCTTTAGATTTTAGCTTTTTGTCTTTAAAGGAAATCACAGAGCCTTTAGATGAAAATCTTTTCCAAACAACAAGCCTTTCAAAGCCCCTTTTTATGAACGCTAAAGAGCATCAAGATTTTTTAGACAAAAATGCATCTTTATATGCCAATACGTTGGGTTTTATCAAAAACACTGCTTTTAAAGGAGATATAATCCATAGCCCTAAAGAGCTTATAGATTGCTTAACCCAATTAAAAGAGATGCTTAAAACACAGGATTTTATCCCTATTTTCACTTCTAGAGGAGCATTATCCCTTTCTTTAAAAAATCCCTCTCCAAGCGTTATTTTTAGCGATCTTTCTAGCGTTTTGAGTTGCACTAAATTGCCTTTAGAAGACGCTAAATATTTAGCCAGTTTGGAAAAACCCTCCATCAAAGCCTCTTTAAAAAGCGTGTTTAAAGACACTTTTAAAAACGATGAAATCATAGCCCAACTGCCCTTTGACCCTATATTGAATTTATTGTGCCGTATTTTACAAGATGAGGGGATAGAATTTGTTTTTATGCATGAAAGCCGTTCTTGTGAAGTGCTGTTACATTATGAAGCGCTTTTTAAAACCCCTAAACGCTTGATCACACCCACTAAAAAATTCGTGCTAGAAAATAATTTTTCTACCTTTCCCTTTAAAGATGAATTAGAGTTTTTAAGCGCAACCCCCAATTCTATCGTTCTATATTTTAGTTTCAAGCGCCCTACAAGGTTGTTATTGCATGCTAATGGTTCTTTAAAAACGCTTTTAAGCGTTAGTTTTGATTTCAATCAAATATTTAACCTCCTCAAACAAGATGAAAAAGCCTCTAGAATGCTACAAAACTACGCCACTAAATTCCCTGATTTTTACGCGCGCATTGTAGAGCTTTCTAAATACAATCTAGGGGGCACTAATTTATTGGATTTTTTTCGCATTTTAGGGTTTGTTTTGGGTTATAGCGAAGATTTTTGCACGCAGAGCGTTATTCCTTTGGCTAAAGAATGCTTACGCCCTAAAGGCCCTAGGATTGATTATAAAATCCTTAAAGACGATTCTTTGAAAATGGCTTTAAACTTTTCAAAGATCATGCACAGCGCGATGAGTTTCAGGCTCGCAGGCGTGGAAAATGAAATTTTGAGTTTGGGGATTTTGGATTCTTTAGCGGAGTTTTTAGGGAATTTCATTTGGGATAACGCGCAAAATTTTAGCGTCCAAGAAGTAACGATCGCTGGGGATTTCTTTAGCGAAAAAGTGTTTTTGGATTTGTTTGTGCGGTATTTCCCTAAAACTCTAGCCCTTAAAACGCATGCGTTTTTGGATTATGAATAAGGGCTTAAAAGCGGATGTGTATCATCAACCCGCCGTCCATGTATTGGGTTTTTTTGCTTTTAGTCCTTTCAAAATAAGGCCCAAAAGACAGAGCTTTATTGAAATTAACAATCGGCACGCTCACCCCTTCGGCGATATTGTTTTTAGCGAGTTGTTTGTAAAACTTTTTATCGCTTTTTTTATGGCTTTTAAGGTTAGGGCTTTTTTCTAAATCTATGCCTTCTAAAGCGCTACTTTTAGTGAAATCATAAAGCTTTTTGTCGTTTTTAGCCTCGGTTTTTAATCCATGGTTTTTATGGAGTTTGTAAAACTTTTTACTGCTTTTTTTTTCGCTTTTAGTCTCAGTTTCTAAATCCGCTGCGAACGCACTACTATAAGCCACAAGCGATACAAGAAATAAATTTCTAACTATACACATAAGAATATCTCCTCTTAATATAGTCTTTTTCTATCACACCACCCTAGCATGTTAGAAATAACCATTAGAAAACACAAGCATGTTTGAGTGAAAACACCACCGCACTCGCTAAAGCCGCTCAATCAATAAAAAGCGTAAGGGAAGTATCCAGGCGCTCCATACCCATAAGGCCCATAAGGCATAAGGCCAGACCCATAAGGCATGAAACCATAGGGCATGTAATAATAAGGCATGTAATAGCCTCCATACATCCCGTTTTGCATGGGCGAATTGAGGTTATCCACTGAATTGTAAAAGCCGTTTAAAGAGCCATAAGCGCTATAATTAGTGAAACGATTGATTAAAGGCGTGGTGTGTGCATCAATAATAGCGTTTTCTTGCTGGATGGCGCTTTCTTCTCTGGCGACTTCTTGGGCTTTGGTCTCTTTGGGATCTTTAACCAACACTTCTTCTATAGGCACATTCGCCCCACAAGCACTTAACAGATAGGCTAAAAAGCCGGTGTTTAAAAAAAGAACGATTTTAGAAAGATGAGCGGATTGGTTGGGTAAAAAAGTTTTATTGTTTTGATGCATGGGGTTTCCTAAATTTAAAAATAACTAAAGATTAACATGTTTTTAATTTAATGTTGATTAAGCGGTGGTTTTGTGGCTATTTTATTATTTTAATTGTGTTTTCCATTAAAACCCAATCACTAAAATCTTATTTTTATGATAAACTACCTAATCATAATATCAAATCTTAAACCAAAGAAAAACCATGAAAAAAACCCTTTTACTAACTCTCTTTTTCTCGTTTTGGCTCCACGCTGAAAGGAATGGATTTTATTTAGGTTTAAATTTTGCAGAAGGAAGCTATATTCAAGGACAAGGCAATATCGGCGAAAAAGCTTCAGCAGAAAACGCCTTAAATCAAGCGATCAATAACGCAAAAAATTCAGTATTCCCCCAACAAAACACAAAAGCCATAAGAGACGCGCAAAACGCCTTAAACGAAGTGAAAGATTCAACAAAAATCGCTAACCGATTCGCAGGAAATGGTGGATCGGGCGGTCTTTTTAACGAACTCAGCTTTGGGTATAAATATTTTTTGGGTAAAAAAAGGATTATAGGGTTTAGGCACTCTCTTTTTTTCGGTTACCAACTTGGTGGCGTTGGTTCTGTTCCTGGCAGCGGTTTAATTGCTTTTTTACCCTATGGTTTCAATACGGATTTGCTCATTAATTGGACTAACGATAAGCGAGCGTCCCAAAAATATGTTCAACGAAGGGTAAAAGGGCTCTCTATATTTTACAAAGACATGACCGGCAGAACGCTAGACGCTAACACATTAAAAAAAGCATCAAGGCATGTATTTAGAAAATCTTCAGGGCTTGTGATTAGCATGGAACTAGGGGGTAGCACTTGGTTTGCGAGCAATAATCTCACCCCTTTCAATCAAGTCAAGAGCCGCACGATTTTTCAGTTGCAAGGAAAATTTGGTGTTCGTTGGAATAATGATGAATACGATGTTGATCGCTATGGTGATGAAATATATCTTGGGGGTTCTAGCGTGGAATTAGGGGTTAAAGTGCCAGCCTTTAAAGTCAATTACTATAGCGATAATTATGGGGATAAATTGGATTATAAAAGAGTGGTGAGCGTTTATCTTAACTATACATACAACTTTAAAAACAAACATTAAAACATGCTTTTTACCGCTCTTTGATTGTTTGTCTTAAACATGCTTTTGAGTATTTTTACCAACGCTTTATTGAAACAAAGCCTTAGCTTGAAACTCTTCAAAGCCTTTTTTTCTCAACTGGCATGCTGGGCATTTATCGCAGCCATAGCCATAAGCATGCAAAATCTTTCGCTCTCCTTGATAGCAGGTGTGCGTTTCTTTGATAACTAAATCTAAAGCCCCCAAATCTTTAGCCATTTGAAATTCTTGCGCTTTATTCAAAAACATTAAAGGCGTTAGGATTTTAATCGCCGTGTTTGATCCTAAATTTAGGGCATGCTCAATGCTTTTAATAAAATCTTCTTTACAATCTGGATAGCCGCTAAAATCCGCTTGCGAAACCCCTAAAGCGATGTTGCTAGCCCCTATTTTTTGCGCGTAAGAATGCAAAAGGGTGATAAAAATGGCGTTACGATTAGGCACAAAAGAATTGGGTAAATCTTTATTTTGCACATGCGAATGCCCTATTAAATCGTTAGAGTTTTTAAAAAGCGCGGAGCGGGTGATATTCTCTAAAAAATCTAACGAGATGATTTCATAAGGGAGTTGCAAAAGAGAAGCGATTTTTTGAGCGCATTCTAATTCCACAGAGTGTTTTTGCGCGTAATCAAACCCCACTAAACAGACTTTTTTAAAACGCTTTTTCGCCCATACAGCCAAAGTGGTGCTGTCTTGCCCGCCGCTAAAACCGATCACGCAAATTTCTTGTCCCATCAAAATTCCTTAAAAATTCTAAAAAGATATAATAACACAAAGAAATTTTACGAGTAAAAAGCGTGTTTGAGTTAAATACAGAATTAAAAGAATTGTTTGATATTTATGAAAAATCCTCTTATGAGCTTTACTTGGTAGGGGGGTGCGTGCGCGATTGTTTAATGGGCATTACCCCAAAAGATTACGATTTGACCTCAAACGCTTTAGTCAATGAAAGTAAAGAGCTTCTTTTAAAGCACCATTTTAGGGTGCTAGAAACCGGTATCAAACATGGCACGATCACAGCCCTTAAAAACCATCAAAGCTATGAAATTACAACCTTTAGAATTGAAAAAGGGCATATCAAACACCGAAAGCCTAAAGAATTGGTTTTTAGCACGCATTTAACAGACGATTTAAAGCGGCGCGATTTTAGCATGAATGCGATCGCTTATAGCCCTACAAAAGGGCTGATTGATCCTTTTAAAGGGCAGAATGCGATTGAAAATCAAACGATTGAATGCGTGGGGGAAGCGCGATTGAGGTTTTTTGAAGACGCTTTAAGGATTTTAAGAGCGTTGCGATTTAGCGCAACTTTAGGCTTTAAGATAGCAGCAAACACCAAAAGGGCGGTTTTTGCGTGTAAGGATTTGTTAAAACACCTTTCTAAAGAACGCTTACAAAGTGAGTTGAATAAGCTTCTTATGGGGAAAAACGCCTATGAAGTGGCCAAAGAATATCAAGAAATTTTGGAGTTGGTTATTCAAGAAAAAATAGAAAATTTAGGGTTTTTAAAAAACGCGCCTTTCAATTTGGAATTAAGATTATTGGGGTTTTTTAAGCATCAAAAAAGTTTGGAAAATTTACGCTACCCTAAAAAAACTTGTGTTTTATTTTCCAAAGCTAAAGAATGCCACAAAGCTTTTTTAAATATTCACAACAAAACAGAGTTAAAATTTTTATTGAAAAACTACGATTTAGAGCCTTTTAATTTGGCTTTAGATTTTTATGCGCTAGAAAACCCCAAACACGCTTTAAAAATTAAAGGCTTGTTAAAAGAAATCTTTGATTCTAACGAGCCTTTTAAAAAAGAACATTTAGTCCTTAAGGGCGGCACGCTTCAAAGCTTGGGTTACCAACACCAAAAAATCGGCGAAATTTTAAACGCATGCTTAAATTCAGTCATTGAAAATCCTAAAAACAACGCTTTAGAATGGCTGATTGAGTGGGTTAAAGGTCATTATTTACCTAATGATGCTATAAATCTTTCGCCAATAGGCAGAAAAAATTAAAAACAGAGAAAACATGATAACGATGAATGCGATTCAATGGCCTGAAAAATGGATTCCAGGAGAGACTGATAATTTTGTGTCCAATGAAGTCATTGTCAAAGATTTGGATTTTAATAAAGTGGTGCAGCATTTAAGAGACGCATCTTGTTGGGAAAAGTATTACAAAAATTCAGGGAATGTCCACATGCATAATCAAGACAATACCATTCTTAAAGACAAGACTCGTTTCCGTTTTGAAACTTTTGGTTTTTTAGTGGAGGCACAGGTGGAAGAGTTTGAATTGAAAGACACCATACTGCGTTTGGCTTGGAGAGGTTGGAATGAAGCTAAAGGCGATGAGCATCTTGAAGTCTATCACGCATGGATTGTTGAAAAATTAGATAATGATCGTGTGCGTATTCTAACCCAAGAAAGCCAATCGGGAGTCCCTGCTAAAGCTTTAGCGAAATCTGTGCCTAATGCGATGCTAAATGGCCATCAGGCTTGGTTAGATGGTTTAGTGGCGTATTCACGCTAATAAGTGAGGGTTAAATGAAAATCGGATGGATTGGACTTGGGGCTATGGGGACTCCTATGGCGGCTCGCTTGCATGATGCAAATTTAGAAGTGTCGGTTTATAACCGAACAGAGAGCAAAGCAGCCCCCTTAAAGGAAAAGGGCGTAGCGGTTTATACTAACCCTATAGATTTGGCCGCTAAAGTTGATCTGATTTTTACCATGCTTTCGGATAAAACGGCGATTGATGCTGTTTTAGTGCCAGAATTTTTGGAACAGATGTCTGAAAAAATCGTGGTGAATATGAGCACTATCGTCCCTTTGGAAAGCTTATCTTTAGAAAAAACCGCTCAAAAGCATCAAGTAACTTACCTTGAAGCGCCTGTTTCAGGATCGGTTGGTGCGGCCAAAGCTGGGGCTTTATTGATTTTAGCGGCAGGTGATGAAGAAGTTATCTCTAAACTCAAACCTATTTTGGCGCATTTGGGGAGTCAAACCTTTTATTTGGGTAAGATTGGTCAAGGGACAGGGGCTAAATTATCCATTAATAGTCTTTTGGCTCAAATGGGGGGTTGCTTATTCAGAAGCTTTGCTATTAGCCAAACATTTAGGGGTTGATGCAGAGTCATTTTTACAAATTATTGGCCAATCTGGCATGAATTCGCCTCTCTTTCAAGCTAAAAAAGGCATGTGGCTACAAGATAGCTATCCGGCCGCTTTCAGTTTGAAACTCATGCTCAAAGACATTCGTTTAGCCAACAATGAAGCAGGAGAGGCGATTCAATTGCCATTTTTATCCAAAGCGCAAGAGCTTTATTCTCAAGCGGAAAAATCCGGTTTAGGCGAAATGGATATGGCAACCGTTTATCATTATTTAGAAAAAGGAGAACATTAAAATGGACAGAGAACAAGTGATTGCTTTACAGCACCAACGATTTGCTGCAAAAAATACGATCCTAATCGTCGTATTTCCCAAAAGGATTGGGAAGCTTTGGTTGAAGTGGGGAGATTAGCCCCTTCTTCAATCGGGCTTGAACCATGGAAAATGCTTTTATTAAAAAATGAACGCATGAAAGAAGATTTAAAACCGATGGCCTGGGGGGCACTTTTTGGTTTAGAGGGAGCGAGCCATTTTGTCATTTATCTTGTGCGAAAAGGCGTTACTTATGACAGCGATTATGTTAAGAAAGTGATGCATGAGGTTAAAAAAAGGGATTATGACACTAATTCCAGGTTCGCTCAAATCATCAAAAATTTCCAAGAGAACGATATGAAACTCAATAGCGAACGATCTTTGTTTGATTGGGCTAGCAAGCAGACTTATATCCAAATGGCGAACATGATGATGGCAGCGGCCATGTTAGGCATTGATTCTTGCCCGATTGAAGGGTATGATCAAGAAAAAGTGGAGGCTTATTTAGAGGAAAAAGGCTATCTGAACACGGCGGAATTTGGCGTGTCGGTAATGGCTTGTTTTGGTTATCGCAACCAAGAAATCACCCCTAAAACCCGCTGGAAGACAGAAGTTATTTATGAAGTGATTGAATAAAAACGCTTTTAGCTTTTTGATAACCAACCATAAAGAGCTTGGCGTTAGCCAAGCGCTAATCTCTTGAATAATGCCTATTCATGTTTGATAAAACAGAACTACCGCAACACAATTAAGTATTCTTTAGGTATAATCAAAAACTATTTTTAAATAAAGGGTTTTTATGCTTCGTTTTGCGCCTTCGCCTACAGGGGATATGCACATAGGGAATTTAAGGGCAGCCATTTTCAATTACATTGTAGCCAAACAGCAACATAAACCCTTTCTCATTCGCATTGAAGACACGGACAAAGAGCGTAACATTGAAGGCAAAGACCAAGAGATTTTAGAAATTTTAAAGCTTATGGGGATAAGCTGGGACAAGCTCGTGTATCAAAGCCATAATATAGATTACCATAGAGAAATGGCAGAAAAATTACTGAAAGAAAATAAAGCGTTTTATTGTTATGCGAGTACGGAGTTTTTAGAAAGAGAAAAAGAAAAAGCCAAAAATGAAAAACGCCCTTTCAGGTATTTAGACGAGTGGGCCACTTTAGAAAAAGACAAGCACCATGCCCCTGTGGTGCGTTTAAAAGCCCCCAATCATGCGGTGTCTTTCAACGATGCGATTAAAAAAGAAGTGAGATTTGAGCCTGATGAATTGGATTCTTTTGTGCTTTTGAGAAAAGATAAAAGCCCTACTTATAATTTCGCTTGCGCATGCGATGATTTGCTCTATAAAATCAGTCTGATCATTAGAGGCGAAGATCATGTGAGCAACACCCCTAAACAAATTTTAATCCAGCAAGCTTTAGGCTCAAACGACCCGATTGTTTATGCGCATTTGCCCATTATTTTAGATGAAACAAGCGGTAAAAAGATGAGTAAAAGAGATGAAGCGTCCAGCGTGAAATGGCTTTTGAATCAAGGGTTTTTACCGGAGGCTATTGTGAATTATCTCATCACTATCGGCAATAAAGTGCCTAAGGAAGTTTTTAGCCTTGATGAAGCGATAGAATGGTTTGATTTAGAAAATCTTTCCAGTTCCCCGGCTCATTTTAATTTAAAATATTTAAAACACTTAAACCACGAGCATTTAAAGCTTTTAGACGATGAAACATTATTAGAACTCACTTCAATAAAAGATAAAAACCTCTTAGGGCTTTTAAGATTGTTTATAGAAGAATGCGGCACGCTTTTAGAATTGAAAGAAAAAATTTCGTTGTTTTTAGAGCCAAAAGATATTGTTAAAACTTACGAGAACGAAGATTTTAAAGAGCGTTGTTTAGTGCTTTTTAACGCTCTAAAAAGCATGGATTTTCAAGCGTATAAGGATTTTGAAAGTTTTAAAAAAGAAGCCATGCGATTAAGCCAGCTTAAGGGTAAGGATTTTTTCAAACCTTTGCGCATTCTTTTAACCGGGAACTCGCATGGCGTTGAATTGCCTTTGATTTTCCCTTATATCCAAAGCCATTATCAAGAAGTCTTAAGGCTCAAAGCATGATTTTTTCTACCCTTATTAATGCGATAGCGGTGATTTTAAGCTCGCTCATTACGATTTATATGTGGGTGGTGATCATTTATTCGCTTATCAGTTTTGTGCAGCCTAACCCCAATAACCCCATCATGCAAATCCTCTCTCGCTTGTGTGAGCCGGTGTTTTATTTTTTACGCTCTAGATTCAAGTTGGTGTTTAACGGGTTGGATTTCGCTCCTTTAGTGGTGGTCATCGTTTTGAAATTCTTGGATCTCACGCTCATTCAGTGGCTTTTTATGCTCGCCAAAAGTCTTTAAAGGAAATCATGCGTTTTTTTATTTTATTTTTTATGGGTGTGCTTGGTGTTAGTTTTTCTCAAACCGAGTTGAGTTTAAAAGATTTAGAAAAAAAGCCCGCCGGGATCGTTAGGGATTATTATTTGTGGCGTTATATTAGCGATAAAAAAACCACTTTAGAAAACGCTAAAAAAGCCTATGAATTGACCCAAAATAAAAATAACGCCCTACAAAAGGCCATGCAAGAAAAAGGCTCAGACAATGCAGAAAAAAGCCCTGATGTTAAATTGCCTGAAGATATTTATTGCAAGCAAATTACTCTAGAAAGCATGTTAGAAACAACAGACACTTTCCAAAATAGCTGTATCGCTATCGCTTTAAAATCAAAAATCAGAGATTTTGATAAAATCCCCCTTCAAACTCTTAAGCCCTTACAAGCTAAAATCAAAGAGGCTTACCCCGTTCTTTATGAAGAATTAGAAATTTTGCAAAGTAAGCATGTGAGCGCTTCTTTATTTAAGGCTAATGTGCAAGTGTTTAGCGCGCTTTTCAATCATTTGAGTTATGAAAAAAAGCTCCAAATTTTTGAAAAGCATATCCCTATTAAAGAGTTAAACCGCCTTTTAGATGAAGATTACCCGGCGTTTAACCGCTTGATCTATCAGGTTATCTTAGATCCTAAATTGGATCATTTTAAAGACGCTCTGGCTAAAAGTAACGCTACCCACAGCAACGCGCAAACCTTTTTTATTCTAGGGATTAACGAAATCTTGCGCAAAAAACCCTCTAAAGCGCTCAAGTATTTTGAACGATCAGAAGCGGTGGTTAAAGATGATGATTTTTCAAAAGACAGAGCGATTTTTTGGCAGTATTTAGTCTCTAAAAAGAAAAAAACTTTGGAGCGCCTTTCACAAAGCCCAGCTTTAAACCTCTATAGTCTTTATGCGAGCCGAAAATTAAAAACCACGCCCAATTACCGCATCATTTCTCACATCCAAAATTTAAGCCAAGAAGATCCTCCTTTTAACACTTATGACCCTTTTTCGTGGCAAATTTTTAAGGAAAAAACTTTGAGTTTGAAAGATGAGGGCGCGTTTAATGCGATGCTAAAAAGCCTGTATTATGAAAAAAGCGCCCCTGAATTGACCTATCTTTTAAGCCAACGCAATAAAGACAAGATTTATTATTATTTATCCCCTTATGAGGGCATTATTGAATGGCAAAATACAGATGAAAAGGCTATGGCGTATGCGATCGCTAGGCAAGAAAGCTTTTTGCTCCCGGCAGTCATTTCGCGCTCGTTCGCTCTGGGGCTTATGCAAATCATGCCCTTTAATGTAGGGCCTTTCGCTAAACGCCTTGGCATGGATAATGTTGATCTAAACGACATGTTTAACCCCAACATCGCTCTCAAACTTGGCAATTATTACTTGAACCATTTGAAAAAAGAATTCAACCACCCCCTTTTTGTCGCCTACGCTTATAACGCTGGGCCTGGATTTTTAAGGAGGTGGTTGGAAAGCTCCAAACGATTTAAAGAAAAAAATCATTTTGAGCCATGGCTTAGCATGGAGCTTATGCCTTATAGCGAGACTCGCATGTATGGCTTTAGAGTCATGCTCAATTACTTGATTTATCAAGAAATTTTTGGGAATTTCATCCCTATTGATGGATTTTTAGAACAAACTCTTAACTCAAAGGACAAACCATGATTAAAAAATGCCTTTTTCCTGCCGCGGGCTATGGCACGCGCTTTTTGCCGATCACTAAAACCATTCCTAAAGAAATGCTGCCCATTGTGGATAAGCCTTTGATCCAATACGCTGTGGAAGAAGCGATGGAAGCAGGCTGTGAAGTGATGGCGATCGTTACGGGTAGGAATAAACGAAGCTTAGAAGATTATTTTGACACGAGCTATGAAATAGAGCATCAAATCCAAGGCACTAACAAAGAAAACGCTCTAAAAAGCATTCGTAACATTATAGAAAAATGCTGTTTTTCCTATGTGCGCCAAAAGCAAATGAAAGGCTTAGGGCATGCGATTTTAACCGGAGAAGCCCTCATAGGCAATGAGCCTTTTGCGGTGATTTTAGCCGATGACTTGTGTATAAGCCATGATTATCCAAGCGTGCTAAAGCAAATGATTTTATTGTATCAAAAATACCAATGCTCCATTGTAGCCATTGAAGAAGTGGTGCTAGAAGAAGTTTCAAAATACGGCGTGATTAGGGGCGAATGGTTAGAAGAGGGGGTGTATGAGATTAAAGACATGGTGGAAAAACCAAGCCAAGAAGACGCCCCAAGCAACCTAGCCGTGATAGGGCGCTACATTTTAACCCCAGATATTTTTGAAATTTTAAGCGAGACGAAACCGGGTAAAAACAATGAGATTCAAATCACAGACGCCTTACGCGCTCAAGCCAAAAGAAAGCGCATCATCGCTTACCAATTCAAAGGCAAACGATACGATTGCGGGAGCGTGGAAGGCTATATTGAAGCGAGTAACGCTTATTATAAAAAACGCTTATAAATCTTATCAACATGGGCAATTTGACTTATTACGCTTACATGTATTTGATTCTCTTTGTATGCCTGCTGCCTGTGTTATTGGTGGGGCTTGTTTGGAGGCTTACTCGCCCCCCCTTAAAGCAAAATATTCCTAATAAAAGCCTTTCTTTAGAAGATTTGAGCGAACAAATCAAAAACCTTAAAAGCGTGCCAGCTTTAGAAAAACTTAAAAACAACTTCAATGAGCGTTTTAAAATTTGCCCTAAAGATAAAGAAACTCTGTGGTTAGAAACGATCCAAAAATTAGTCGCTTCAGAATTTTTTGAATTAGAAGACGCTATTAATTTTGGGCAAGAATTAGAAAACGCTAACCCTAATTACCAACAAAAAATCGCTAACGCTACCGGCTTAGCCCTTAAGAATAAAAAAGAAAAAGGATAGAATTGGATTTTTTAGAGATTGTAGGACAAGTCCCTTTAAAAGGGGGAGTAGAAATTTCAGGGGCGAAAAACTCTGCGCTCCCCATTTTAGCCGCCACGCTTTTAAGCCAACAAGAAGTCAAAATCAAATCCTTGCCCCAAGTGGTGGATATAAAAGCGATGGCGTTATTGTTGCAAAATTTAGGTGCAGAATTAGAATGGCTTAACCCACACACGCTTCAAATCAGCGCTAAATCCCTGAGCCACACCGAAGCTACTTACGATTTGGTGCGTAAAATGCGCGCTTCTATTTTGGTTTTAGGCCCTTTATTAGCGCGCTTTAAAGAATGCTTAGTGAGTTTGCCTGGTGGGTGCGCTATAGGAGCAAGGCCAGTGGATTTGCACTTAAAAGCGATGCAACAATTAGGGGCTGAAATCAAAATTGAGCAAGGCTATATCCATGCAAAAGCCCCTAAAGGCTTGAAAGGGAATGACATTTTATTTGATAAAATCAGCGTTACAGGCACAGAAAACGCTCTCATGGCAGCCAGTCTTGCCAAAGGGATCACGTGCATCATTAACGCCGCTAAAGAGCCAGAAATCGCTCAATTGTGCGCGTTTTTACAGAGTGGGGGGGTAGAAATTGAGGGCGTTGGCAGCAGCGAGTTAAAGATTAGGGGGGTAGAAAGCGACGCTTTAAATCTAAAAGACATTCAAATCATACCCGATAGGATTGAAGCAGGCACTTATTTATGCGTGGGGGCTATCACTAACAGCCAGCTTAAAATCCATCGTATCATCCCTAACCATCTTCAAGCGATTACGGATAAGCTTATAGAAATTGGTTTTTCGCTAGATATTCAAGAAAATTCTATAGAAATTCATCCGGCCAAAAAACGACAAGCCTTTGAAATCACCACGAAAGAATACCCAGGCTTTCCCACAGACATGCAAGCGCAATTCATGGCGTTAGCCACGCAGTGTTTGGGGACGAGCGTGATTGAAGAAACGCTTTTTGAAAACCGCTTCATGCATGCGAGCGAACTGCAACGCTTGGGGGCTAATATCAGCCTAAAAACCAATGTGGCTACCATTAGCGGATCCACAGAGCTTACCGGAAGCGATGTGATGGCGACCGATTTAAGGGCTTCTTCGGCTCTCGTTTTAGCCGCTTTAGTGGCTAAGGGCGTGAGTAGGGTGCATAGGATTTGCCACTTGGATAGGGGTTATGAGAGATTAGAGGATAAAATCAACGCCTTAGGGGCAAAAGTGTTGCGTTTAAAAGAAAAATAATCCAAGATTTGGTTACAATAGCTAGAATATTTTTCAATTATTACATAAGGAGCTTTTATGCGTATTGAGCATGATTTCATTGGGCAAATGGAAATTAGCGATGAAGTTTATTACGGGATTCAAACTTTAAGAGCGAGTGAAAATTTTTTCATCACCAACGACAAGCTTTGCAGTTATCCTGTTTTTATCAAATCTTTTGCGCAAGTCAAAAAAGCGGCTGCTTTAGCGAACGCGCAATTAGGCCTGATTGATGAAAAGCTTAAAATTGCGATTTGCCATGCGTGCGATTTGTTGGTTGATGGCAAATACCATGATCAATTCATTGTGGATATGATTCAAGGGGGGGCTGGCACAAGCACGAATATGAACATGAATGAAGTGATTGCTAATTTGGCTTTAGAATACATGGGGCATCAAAAGGGCGAGTATCAATTTTGCCACCCAAACGACCATGTCAACCGCTCTCAATCCACTAATGACGCCTATCCTAGCGCGTTAAAAATTGCGATTTATGAGCGCTTGAGCAATTTGGTCGCTCCCATGAAAGCTTTAAGGGACGCTTTCGCTCAAAAAGCTAAGGAATTCGCTCATGTGATTAAAATGGGGCGCACCCAACTTCAAGACGCTGTGCCTATGACTTTAGGCCAAGAGTTTGAAACTTACGCTTTGATGGTTGATAGGGATATTGAGCAGGTTTTAGACGCTAGGAATTGGGTAAGAGAGCTTAATTTAGGCGGCACGGCTATTGGCACAGGGATCAATTCGCACCCGGATTATCGCAGTTTGATTGAAAAGAAAATCCAAGAAGTAACGGGCCGCCCCTTTGTCATGGCTAACAATTTGATAGAAGCCACTCAAAGCACGGGAGCGTATGTGCAAGTGAGTGGGGTGTTAAAGCGTATTGCAGTGAAACTTTCTAAGGTTTGTAACGATTTAAGGCTGCTCAGCTCAGGTCCTAGGGCTGGGCTGAATGAAATCAATTTGCCTAAAATGCAGCCGGGTAGCTCTATTATGCCCGGTAAAGTCAATCCGGTGATCCCTGAAGTGGTCAATCAAGTGTGCTTTGCGGTGATTGGGAACGATTTGAGCGTGGCGTTAGCCGCAGAAGGAGGGCAATTGCAACTCAATGTGTTTGAGCCGGTTATCGCTTACAAGCTTTTCCATTCCTTTGTGATTTTAGGGCGCGCGATTGAAACCTTAACGACTAAATGCGTGGAAGGCATCACGGCTAATGAAAAGATTTGCCACGATTATGTCTTTAACAGCATTGGCATTGTTACCGCGCTAAACCCTCATATCGGCTATGAAAAATCCGCTATGATCGCTAAAGAAGCCTTAAAAAGCGATCGCTCTATCTATGACATCGCTTTAGAAAAGAAAATCCTAACTAAAGAGCAATTGGACGATATTTTCAAGCCAGAAAACATGCTAAGCCCTCACGCTTTCAAAAAACATAAAGACTGAACGCTTTGCAACTTTCACGCCTTCAAACTTTACGCTCCCTTTATATGGAGCGTCTTTTGGGCGAAACTTATACGGATATTAGCCTTATAAAGCCCCAAAATAAGCCCCTTAACAAACAAGTTCATGAGGGTATAGAAAATTGTAATCTGTGCAAACGCCATCAACATTCAAAACCGGTGATCGGGCTTTTTAACCCCACTTCCAAGCTCGCTTTCATCACGCTCACCCCCATGCTGGATAGCCAATTACATTTCTTAAACAATTTAAAAGCGGTCATGTTAGAGAGCATTATCCAAAAGGTTTTTAACTACCCCTTAAAAGATTGCAGTATTTTATCGCTCCTTAAATGCGACTCTAACAGCCTCAATTTAGAAGAAGAAATCAACGCATGCCTGCCTCATTTAACATGGCAATTAGACAACAGCACTTCAAAAGTCATTGTGGTATTTGGCGAGATTTTGCCCAAACGCCTTTTAAACCTTTCTAAAGAAGAGTCCTTTGGGCGCATCGTGTCTTTAAAAACCAAACATTTTTTAAGCACCCATGCTTTAGAGGACATGCTCAAAAACCCCACGCTCAAAAAAGAAGCGTTAGCACATTTTAAAATAGCACTCCAATTTCTTAATCAGTCTTAAAATACGCCTTATTTTTTAACCCATCTCCTTATTACACGCAATAAGGGTAAGGATTTTTGATAAGTTTTGCGATAGATTTTAAAAGTGGTGTTTTGAGAGAGTTCTAATAAAGGCGAGGCGTTTTGTAAAAGCCGGTCATAATTAACCCTCAAATCATCATAATTAACCCTCAAATCATCATAATTAACCCTCAAATCATCATAATTAACCCTCAAATCATCATAATTAACCCTCAAATCATCATAATTAACCCTCAAATCATCATAATTAACCCTCAAATCAT
>NZ_VEYL01000002.1:0-68806 GCF_006439795.1 Helicobacter pylori | reverse complement strand
CAATAGTCGCTAAAGGCTCATTCAAATCACGATAGAAAATGAAAGGATTATCGTGATAAATCGTGTCGTTTTCTAAAATCGTTTTAAAAAAATCTAGGATTTTTTTAAAACTCAAATTTTGGTAAAAAACAGCTTTCCCATCAATGGTGTTCAAAGGGTTTTCATAGAGCATGTCTAAATAAGCGTTTGGGTGCGTGTGCAAGTATCTCACATAATCAATCGCTTCATCAAAATCTTTAAAATCATGCACATTCACAAAACTCTTAGGGTTAAAATCTTTCGCCACGCTAGGACTCCCCCAATAAATGGGAATGGTGTGGCTAAAGTAAGCGTCAATGATTTTTTCAGTTACATAGCCATAGCCTTGTGAGTTTTCAAAACACAGGTTGAATTTGTATTGGCTTAAAAATTCGTTTTTGTTTTTGACATTATAACCCAGAGTGTTTTTCACGCTTCCTCCCCCAGTAACTGGCTCTATGGAATTTAAAGCGTCATAGAAAGCGTTCCTTTTAGGAGCGTTAGGATTGCTTGCGACAAAACTGGCAAACCCTCTTTTCAAAGGATCGCTCTCATTATTGATGAGCGCGCATAAATTGGGGTGGTTTTCTTCAAAACAATGGGAGGGTTTTTTTAAAGCATAAGGGCTGTCAGTCTTAATCTTATAAGGTGCGGTGGTGTCATTAACAAGCTCGGCTTTATAGTGCAAAGAGACATAATACAAAGACATTCTCAAATAACGATCATTAAAATCCAATTCATCAAAGCCTATGGCGTAATCAAAAAGGTTGAAATTAGGCACTTCGTTTTCACCAGTGTAAAACACTCTTTTAGTGTTTTGATAGGATAGGATTTTTCTGGCTGATCCAATAGGATTGCCAAAGACTAGATCTGAAGGTTCGTTGGGGTTTTGGTGGAGGGTGATTGTGTAGCGTTGGCTTAGGATAAAATAAAGAACACTCTTTTTAAATTCTTTAATTTCTTCATCTCCCCACCAATTCGCCACAGCGATTTTTAGGGGGGGAGATTTAGAGGTAATTTTTTCAATGGAAGCGCTTTCTATATAAGCGTCTAGTAAGGGTTGGAACATGGTTATCCTTTAAAAGGAGTATTTTACAAAAAAATTTTTTAAATCAAAGGCTTGATTAGGGCTAAATCAGGCTCATTGATGCAATGCGTGGCGTGTTGTTTTAAAATCTCTTTAGCGTTGAAAGCGATTTTAATGTGGGCATGTTTGAACATGCTCAAGTCATTCGCTCCATCGCCCACGACTAAAGTGCGCGTTTTAGTGATATTCAACAAGCGTTGCAAGGCGAGCAGCATTTCGCCTTTAGAGTGTGAAAACATCATATGCCCCGTAACCAAGCCGTTTAAGGCGTCATTTTCCACGATCAGCGTGTTACTGAAAGCTGCATCTAAATGCAATAAATCCCTGTAATGATTGGTCGCTAGATCAAAGCCTCCGCTAAAGCAAACCACCTTGTAATTTTTCTCTTTTAAGGCGCTAACAAGCTCAAGCGCTCCTTCAAATAAAGGCAGACTTTCACAAACTTCTTTGGCCAGTTTTAAGGGCATGTTTTTGAGCTTAGAAACCCTTAAAATAAGACTTTCATGAAAATCTGTCTCACCATTCATGGCTTGTGAAGTGATCTTTTCCACTTCATCAAACACCCCCCACGCCCTCGCTAAAGACTCAATCGTCTCAGCATTGACTAGCGTGGAGTCAAAATCAAAAACGGCTAGTTTTTGCACTCAATGATCCTAAAATTAAGATTTCCTGCTTTTAGCGATCCCTTTGACATACTGATCAGCCAAATACAAGCCATGGTTTTCATTACCAATCAACTCAATTTTATCCAAAATATCCTTGAAAAGCACTTCTTCTTCATGCTGTTCAGCCACATACCATTGCAAGAAATTGAAAGTCGCATGATCTTTGTTTTTTATGGCGTGATCGACGATATTATTAATAGACTCGCTGACGTGTTGCTCATGTCCATAGGCTTTTTGGAAAATTTGAGTCAAACTTTCAAACTTATACTCAGGGGCGCTGATGCTGGTCAATTGCACAGGCACATTGTTTTCATTCAAGAAAACGATAAGCTTTTTAGCATGCTCGTATTCTTCAGCCGCATGGTCAAACAAGAAAAGCCCCGAGCCATCTAAGCTATGGGTATAGCACCAAGAACTCATGCTCATATACAAGTTGGAAGAGTTCATTTCCTTATTCACTTGTTCGTTTAGCAACTTAATGATGTCTTTTGATAACATAGTATCTCCTTTGTGTTGGTTTAAGTTGTCCCATAATTATAGCATAAATGATAATGAAAAAGTAAACAAGAGTATGAAAATTTTCAAAAACTTGCAAAAAATGAGAAAGAACGCCAGCTAATGGCTTGATAAAGCTTAGATTTTATCATAAAAATCACTTTAATGAGAATTTGGTCAAAAAAAGGGTTGGCATCAATAGGGGGGTTAAAAGGGATATTTTTATATAATATATAAAAAGCATTCTTCAATCTAAAAATGCTACAATGTTTGTTTTTAAAACGAAAGGGCAATTTAACCATGGACTTTTTAGAAAAAGTATTAGACAATCAAGTTACTGAAAGTGAAGAATTAGTGAGGCTTTATGATTATGATTTATACACGCTAGGGGAAGCAGCGGATCGCATGCGCCAAAACATGCACCAAAAAATCGTGTATTTTAATGTCAATAGGCATTTAAACCCCAGCAATATTTGCGCGGACGCTTGTAAATTTTGCGCTTTTTCAGCCCACAGAAAAAACCCTAACCCTTATGAAATGAGCTTAGAAGAAATCCTAGAAAAGGTTAAAAATTCCTACAATAAGGGGATTAAAGAAGTCCATATCGTGAGCGCCCATAACCCTAATTACTCTTATGAATGGTATTTAAAGGTGTTTGAAACCATCAAACAAGAAATGCCTAACTTGCATTTAAAAGCCATGACCGCTGCAGAAGTGCATTTTTTAAGCGTTAAATTCAACAAACCTTTTGAATTGGTGCTAGAAGACATGCTCAAAGCCGGGGTGGATTCCATGCCTGGTGGGGGAGCGGAGATTTTTGATGAAGAAATCAGGCGTAAAATCTGTAATGGTAAGGTGGGATCTTCTCGGTGGTTGGAAATCCATGCTTATTGGCACAAATTAGGCAAAATGAGTAACGCTACCATGCTTTTTGGGCATATTGAAAATAAAATCCATCGCATCGATCACATGCTGAGAATCAAAAAAATTCAAAGCCCTAAAAATAAAGTAGAAAATAAAGAAGGGGGCTTTAACGCTTTTATCCCCTTGTTGTATCAAAAAGAAAACAATTATTTGAAAGTGGAAAAATCCCCTAGCGCGATAGAAATCTTAAAAACTATCGCTATATCCCGCATTCTTTTAAACAATATCCCCCACATTAAAGCCTATTGGGCGACTTTGGGCTTGAATTTAGCGTTAGTGGCTCAAGAATTTGGCGCTAACGATTTAGACGGCACGATAGAGATAGAGAGCATTCAAAGCGCAGCAGGCGCGAAGAGCCGGCATGGTTTAGAAAAAGAAGATTTGATATTTAAAATCAAGGACGCTGGTTTTGTTGCGGTAGAAAGGGATAGTTTGTATAATTTTATACAGAAATTTTAATAATTTTTAGCGTTTTTAAGAATGATTAGTTATAATAACACTACTAACAACACTCAAGCTAAAATCTATTAAGGAAATCAGTATTAAAAAATTAATTCTATCTTCTCTTGTTTTCGCATGTATGAATACCAGCGTTGAAGCTTTAGAGAACAACGGCTCTAAACCAAGCGATTTGACTTCTCCAAAAGAAGCCTCTCAAGAATCTCCAAAAAATGAGGCTCCAAAAAATGAAGTTCAAAAAAATGAAGCTCAAAAAGAAACCCCCCAATCCAATCAAACGCCTAAAGAAATGAAAGTCAAATCCATTTCGTATATTGGGCTTTCTTACATGTCTGACATGCTCGCTAATGAAATTATAAAGATTCGTGTGGGCGATATTGTGGATTCTAAAAAAATAGACACCGCTGTTTTGGCTTTGTTCAATCAAGGGTATTTTAAAGACGTTTATGCCACTTTTGAAGGCGGTATATTAGAGTTTCATTTTGATGAAAAAGCCAGGATTGCCGGGGTAGAAATCAAGGGTTATGGGACTGAAAAGGAAAAAGGCGAATTAAAATCCCAAATGGGGATCAAAAAGGGCGACACCTTTGATGAGCAAAAATTAGAGCATGCTAAAACGGCTTTAAAGACAGCTTTAGAGGGGCAGGGCTATTATGGGAGCGTGGTGGAGGTGCGCACAGAAAAGGTCAGTGAGGGCGCGTTATTAATCGTGTTTGATGTGAATAGGGGGGATAGCATTTATATCAAACAATCCATTTATGAGGGGAGCGCGAAATTAAAACGCCGCATGATTGAATCTTTGAGCGCGAACAAGCAACGAGATTTCATGGGCTGGATGTGGGGCTTGAATGATGGGAAATTGCGTTTAGATCAATTAGAATACGATTCTTTGCGTATCCAAGATGTGTATATGCGTAGGGGTTATTTGGACGCTCATATTTCTTCGCCTTTTTTGAAAACGGATTTTTCTACCCATGACGCTAAGCTTCATTATAAAGTCAAAGAGGGGATCCAATACAGGATTTCAGACATTTTAATAGAGATTGACAACCCGGTAGTCCCCTTAAAAACCTTAGAAAAAGCGCTTAAAGTTAAGAGAAAAGATGTCTTTAATATTGAGCATTTAAGAGCGGATGCGCAAATTTTAAAAACCGAAATCGCTGATAAGGGTTATGCGTTTGCGGTGGTGAAGCCAGACTTGGATAAAGATGAAAAAAACGGGCTTGTGAAAGTCATTTATCGTATTGAAGTGGGCGATATGGTGTATATCAATGATGTCATCATTTCAGGGAACCAACGCACGAGCGATAGAATCATTAGGAGGGAATTGTTACTAGGGCCTAAGGATAAATACAACTTGACCAAACTCAGAAATTCCGAAAATTCTTTAAGGCGTTTAGGGTTTTTCTCTAAAGTCAAAATTGAAGAAAAAAGGGTGAATAGCTCGCTTATGGATTTGTTAGTGAGCGTAGAAGAGGGGCGCACCGGGCAGTTGCAATTTGGGTTAGGCTATGGCTCTTATGGAGGGCTTATGCTTAATGGGAGCGTGAGCGAAAGAAACCTTTTTGGCACAGGGCAAAGCATGAGCTTGTATGCTAACATTGCTACAGGGGGGGGCAGATCTTATCCGGGCATGCCAAGAGGAGCGGGGCGTATGTTTGCTGGGAATTTGAGCTTGACTAATCCAAGGATTTTTGACAGCTGGTATAGCTCTACGATCAATCTTTATGCGGATTATAGGATAAGCTACCAATACGTCCAACAAGGCGGGGGCTTTGGGGTGAATGTTGGGCGCATGCTGGGTAACAGAACCCATGTGAGCTTAGGATATAACTTGAATGTTACCAAACTCCTTGGTTTCAGCAGCCCTTTATACAACCGCTACTATTCCTCTGTTAATGAAGTGGTCGCTCCAAGGCAATGCTCTACCCCCGCATCGGTGATTATCAATCGCTTATCAGGCGGTAGAACTCCCTTACAACCTGAAAATTGTTCTAACCCTGGAGCGATCACCACCTCACCAGAAATAAAAGGTATTTGGGATAGGGATTACCATACGCCAATCACTAGCTCTTTCACCCTTGATGTGAGCTATGACAACACCGATGATTATTATTTCCCTAGAAATGGGGTTATCTTTAGCTCCTATGCGACGATGTCTGGCTTGCCAAGCTCTGGCACGCTCAATTCTTGGAACGGGTTAGGCGGGAATGTCCGTAACACTAAAGTCTATGGTAAATTCGCCGCTTACCACCATTTGCAAAAATATTTATTGATAGATTTGATCGCTCGCTTTAAAACGCAAGGAGGCTATATCTTTAGGTATAACACCGATGATTACTTGCCCTTAAACTCCACCTTCTACATGGGGGGCGTAACCACGGTGAGAGGCTTTAGGAACGGATCGGTTACTCCTAAAGATGAGTTTGGCTTGTGGCTTGGAGGCGATGGGATCTTCACCGCTTCTACAGAATTGAGCTATGGGGTGTTAAAAGCGGCTAAAATGCGTTTAGCTTGGTTTTTTGACTTTGGTTTCTTGACCTTTAAAACCCCAACTAGGGGGAGTTTCTTCTATAACGCTCCCCTCACAACAGCGAATTTTAAAGATTATGGCGTTATAGGGGCTGGGTTTGAAAGAGCGACTTGGAGAGCTTCTACAGGCTTACAGATTGAATGGATTTCGCCCATGGGGCCTTTGGTGCTCATTTTCCCTATAGCGTTTTTCAACCAATGGGGCGATGGCAATGGCAAGAAATGTAAAGGGCTGTGCTTCAACCCTAACATGGACGATTACACGCAACATTTTGAATTTTCTATGGGAACAAGGTTTTAAAATGCGCATCAACAGAGAAGAAATTTTGGATTTAATGAAAAACGCGCCCTTGAAAGAATTAGGGCAAAGGGCTTTGAGAGTAAAGCAACGCTTGCACCCTGAAAACCTGACGACTTTTATTGTGGATAGGAATATCAATTACACCAATATTTGTTTTGTGGATTGCAAGTTTTGCGCGTTCAAACGCACCCTAAAAGAAAAAGACGCCTATGTGTTGAGCTATGAAGAAATTGATCAAAAGATTGAAGAATTGCTCGCTATTGGCGGCACGCAGATCCTTTTTCAAGGGGGGGTGCACCCCCAGCTCAAAATAGACTATTATGAAAATTTAGTCAGCCATATCGCTCAAAAATTCCCCACCATTACCATTCATGGTTTTAGCGCGGTTGAAATTGATTACATTTCTAAAATCTCTAAATTGCCTTTAAAAGAAGTTTTAGAAAGGTTGAAAAACGCTGGGTTAAGCTCCATTCCAGGAGCGGGAGCAGAAATACTAAGCGATAGGGTGCGCGATGTCATTGCTCCTAAAAAATTGAGCAGTGATCGGTGGATTGAAGTGCATAGAATGGCACATCTTTGCGGGATTAAAAGCACGGCTACCATGATGTTTGGGAGCGTGGATAATGAAGAAGATGTAATAGAGCATCTACAAAGGGTGCGCGATTTGCAAGATGAAACCGGTGGCTTTAGGGCTTTTATTTTATGGAGTTTTCAGCCCAACAACACCCCCTTAAAAGAAGAAATCCCAAGCATTAAAAAAGCAAGTTCCAATCGGTATTTACGCTATTTGGCATGCAGTAGGATTTTTTTGGATAACATTCAAAACATACAAAGCTCATGGGTTACTCAAGGCTCTATGATAGGGCAGTTAGCCTTATTGTTTGGAGCGAATGATTTAGGGAGTGTGATGATGGAAGAAAATGTAGTGAAAGCGGCCGGGACGAGTTTTTGCATGAATGAAGCGGAAATGATAGAGCTTATTGAAGACATTGGGAGCGTGGCGGCTAAACGAAACACCGCTTATGAAATCTTAAAGCGTTATCCGGCTAAAGCAAAGGTATAAAGAGCATGAAAAAATTTTTAATCACTTTATTATTAGGAGTTTTTATGGGGTTACAAGCGAGCGCTTTGACACACCAAGAAATCAATCAAGCTAAAGTCCCTGTGATTTATGAAGAAAATCATTTATTGCCCATGGGGTTTATCCATTTAGCTTTTAGAGGGGGTGGGAGCTTAAGCGATAAAAACCAGTTGGGTTTGGCGAAATTGTTCGCGCAAGTTTTAAACGAAGGCACTAAAGAGCTTGGTGCGGTGGGGTTTGCGCAACTTTTAGAGCAAAAAGCGATCAGTTTGAATGTGGATACTAGCACAGAAGATTTGCAAATCACTTTAGAATTTTTAAAAGAATACGAAGATGAAGCCATAACGCGCTTAAAAGAGCTTTTGAAATCCCCTAACTTCACGCAAAACGCTTTAGAAAAGGTCAAAACCCAAATGTTAGCCGCGCTTTTACAAAAAGAAAGCGATTTTGACTATTTGGCTAAATTGACTTTAAAACAAGAACTTTTTGCTAACACCCCTTTAGCTAACGCAGCCTTAGGCACTAAAGAGAGCCTCCAAAAAATCAAGCTAGAGGATTTGAAACAGCAATTTTCTAAGGTCTTTGAACTCAATAAACTCGTGGTGGTGCTTGGGGGCGATTTGAAAATCGATCAAACCCTTAAGCGTTTAGATAACGCTCTTAATTTCTTGCCGCAAGGTAAAGCGTATGAAGAGCCTTATTTTGAAACGAGTGATCAAAAGAGCGAAAAAATCCTCTATAAAGACACTGAACAGGCTTTCGTGTATTTTGGTGCGCCCTTTAAAATCAAGGATTTAAAACAGGATTTAGCGAAATCTAAAGTCATGATGTTTGTGCTTGGGGGAGGGTTTGGCTCTCGTTTGATGGAAAAAATCAGGGTTCAAGAGGGCTTGGCTTATAGCGTGTATATCCGCTCCAATTTTTCTAAAGTGGCGCATTTTGCTAGCGGGTATTTGCAAACCAAGCTCAGCACTCAAGCTAAAAGCGTTGCCTTAGTTAAAAAAATCGTTAAGGAATTTATAGAAAAAGGCATGACGCAACAAGAATTAGACGACGCTAAAAAGTTTTTACTAGGCTCTGAGCCTTTAAGGAATGAGACGATCTCTAGCCGCTTGAATACTACTTACAATTATTTTTATTTAGGTTTGCCTTTAAATTTCAACCAAACGCTCTTGGATCAAATCCAAAAAATGAGTTTGAAAGAGATCAATGACTTCATTAAAGAGCATACCGAAATCAATGACTTGACTTTTGCCATTGTGAGCAATAAAAAGAATAAGGACAAATAATGCCATTTGAAGCTGTAATCGGGCTAGAAGTCCATGTCCAACTCAACACCAAAACCAAAATCTTTTGCTCTTGCTCTACAAGCTTTGGAGAAACCCCCAATTCTAACACATGCCCTGTGTGTTTGGGTTTACCGGGAGCTTTACCGGTATTGAATAAAGAAGTGGTTAAAAAAGCCATCCAATTAGGCACAGCCATTGAAGCTCATATCAACCAGTATTCCATTTTTGCGAGGAAAAATTACTTTTACCCTGATTTGCCTAAGGCTTATCAAATTTCGCAGTTTGAAGTCCCCATTGTGAGCGATGGGAAGTTAGAGATTGACACCAAAGAGGGCACAAAAATCGTGCGTATTGAAAGAGCCCACATGGAAGAAGACGCCGGTAAAAATATCCATGAGGGTCATTATTCTTTGGTGGATTTGAACCGCGCTTGCACCCCTTTATTAGAAATTGTCAGCAAGCCGGACATGCGAAATAGTGAAGAAGCCATAGCGTATTTGAAAAAGCTCCATGCTATCGTGCGTTTTATAGGGATTTCTGATGCGAACATGCAAGAGGGGAATTTCAGGTGCGATGCGAATGTATCCATTAGGCCTAAGGGCGATGAAAAGCTTTACACGAGGGTGGAGATTAAAAACTTAAATAGCTTTAGATTCATCGCTAAAGCGATTGAATACGAGATAGAGCGCCAAAGTGCGGCGTGGGAAAGCGGGCGTTATAATGAAGAGGTGGTTCAAGAAACGCGCCTTTTTGACACCGCCAAAGGGATCACCCTTTCTATGCGCAATAAAGAAGAATCAGCGGATTACCGCTATTTTAAAGATCCGGATTTGTATCCTGTTTTTATTGATGAAAAACTTTTAAAAGAATCTCAAAAGATCAGTGAATTGCCCAGTGCGAAAAAAACCCGCTACATGAAAGATTTTAACCTTAAAGAAGACGATGCGAATTTATTGGTGAGCGATCCTTTATTGGCGGAGTATTTTGAAAGCATGCTCAATCTTGGGGTTAAGGCTAAAACGAGCGTAACATGGCTTTGCGTGGAATTATTAGGGCGCTTGAAGGCCGAGATCACTTTAGAAAATTGCGGAGTTAGCGCTCATGCGCTAGGCGCTTTAGCCAAACGCATTGATGAGGGCAAGATTTCAGGCAAGAGTGCTAAAGATGTGTTAGACAAGCTTTTAGAAGAGCAAGGGGGCGATGTGGATGTGCTCATTGAACAAATGGGCTTGTCTCAAGTCAATGACACAGAAGCGATTGTTAAAGTGATAGAAGAGGTGCTTAAAAACAACGCTGATAAGGTGCTTGAATACAAAAGCGGTAAGGACAAGCTTTTTGGGTTTTTTGTGGGGCAAGCGATGAAAAATCTAAAAGGCGCTAATCCTAGCGTGGTGAATGCTATTTTGAAAGAGAAATTGGGTTGATGAGGAAAATTTTTTCTTATGTTTTGAAGGCTTTGTTGTTTATTGGGATCGTTTATGCAGAGCCGGAATCTAAAGTGGAAGCCTTAGAAGGGAGGAAGCAAGAGTCTTCTTTGGATAAAAAAATCCGCCAAGAATTAAAGAATAAGGAATTGAAGAATAAGGATTTGAAAAATAAGGATTTGAAAAATAAGGATTTGAAAAATAAAAAAGAAGAAAAGAAAAACACCGAAGAAAAGAAAGAAATAAAAGCCAAGAGAAAGCCCAGAGCAGAAGTCCATCATGGGGATGCCAAAAATCCCACTCAGAAAATAACGCCTCCTAAAATCAAAGAGGGCACTAAAGGGGTTCAAAATCAAGGCACGCAAAATCAAGGCGTTCAAAATAACGCGCCAAAACTTGAAGAAAAAGAGACAACCTCTCAAACTCTTGAAAAAAATAAAGGAACAAGCCCTAGCTCTCAATTCAATTCCATTTTTGGTAATCCTAATAACGCTGCCAACAACACCCTTGAAGATAAGGTCGTAGGGGGCATTTCATTGCTCGTTAATGGTTCGCCTATCACGCTGTATCAAATCCAAGAAGAGCAAGAAAAATCTAAAGTGAGTAAGGCTCAAGCCAGGGATCGTTTGATTGCTGAACGCATTAAAAACCAAGAAATTGAGCGCTTGAAAATCCATGTAGATGATGACAAGCTAGACCAAGAAATGGCGATGATGGCGCAACAACAAGGCATGGATTTAGACCATTTCAAACAAATGCTTATGGCTGAGGGGCATTATAAACTCTATAGGGATCAGCTTAAAGAGCATTTGGAAATGCAAGAATTGTTGCGTAATATTTTGCTCACCAATGTGGATACCAGCTCTGAAACCAAAATGCGCGAATATTACAACAAACACAAGGAGCAATTCAGTATCCCCACAGAAATAGAAACCGTGCGCTACACTTCCACCAATCAAGAAGATTTAGAAAGGGCTATGGCAGATCCTAATTTAGAAATTCCAGGGGTGAGTAAGGCCAATGAAAAAATAGAGATGAAAACCTTAAACCCTCAAATCGCTCAAGTCTTTATTTCGCATGAGCAAGGATCTTTCACGCCCGTTATGAATGGGGGTGGGGGGCAGTTCATCACCTTTTATATCAAGGAAAAGAAGGGTAAAAACGAAGTGAGTTTCAGCCAGGCCAAGCAATTCATCGCTCAAAAATTAGTGGAAGAATCTAAAGATAAGATTTTAGAAGAGCATTTTGAAAAATTGCGCGTTAAGTCTAGGATTGTGATGATTAGAGAGTGATTTTTAGATTGTGCAACACTTCAATTTCCTCTATAAAGATTCTTTATTTTCTATCGCTTTATTTACTTTCATTATCGCTCTTGTCATTCTATTAGAACAGGCTAGGGCGTATTTCACCCGAAAGAAAAACAAAAAATTTTTACAAAAATTCGCCCAAAATCAAAACGCCTATGCGAGCAGTGAGAATTTAGACGAGCTTTTAAAGCATGCCAAAATTTCTAGTTTGATGTTTTTAGCCAGAGCGTATTCTAAAGCGGATGTACAAATGAGTATTGAAATCTTAAAAGGGCTTTTGAATCGCCCCCTAAAAGATGAAGAAAAAATCGCTGTTTTAGATTTATTAGCTGAAAATTATTTTAGTGTGGGGTATTTGCAAAAAACAAAAGACACCGTGAAAGAAATTTTGCGCTTTTCCCCAAGGAATGTGGGAGCGTTGTTGAAACTTTTGCATGCGTATGAATTAGAAAAAGATTATTCAAAGGCTTTAGAGACTTTGGAATGTTTGGAAGAATTAGAAACGCCTGAAATTGAAACGATTAAAAATTACCTTTATCTCATGCATTTAATAGAGAATAAGGAAGATGCGGCTAAAATCTTGCATGTTTCAAAAGCGTCGTTAGATTTGAAAAAAATCGCCCTAAATCATTTAAAATCTTATGATGAAAATCTTTTTTGGCAAGAGATTGATGCAACCGAACGGCTAGAAAATGTGATCGATCTTTTATGGAATATGAATATCCCTGCTTTTATTTTAGAAAAACATGCCATTTTGCAAGACATCGCACGATCTCAAGGGCTGCTTTTGGATAACAAACCTTGCCAAGTTTTTGAATTAGAGGTTTTACGCGCTCTATTGCATAGCCCTATGAAAGCGCGTCTGACTTTTGAATACCGCTGCAAGCATTGCAAACAAATCTTTCCTTTTGAAAGCCATAGGTGTCCTGTGTGTTATCAGTTAGCGTTTATGGATATGGTGCTTAAAATTTCTAAAGAAAGCTATGGGAGTGGATTAAATGCAAGAAATTGAAATTTTTTGCGATGGTTCTTCTTTAGGCAATCCTGGGCCAGGCGGTTATGCGGCGATTTTACGCTACAAAGATAAAGAAAAAATCATCAGCGGGGGCGAATCATTCACCACGAATAACCGCATGGAATTAAGAGCGCTCAATGAAGCGTTAAAAATTTTGAAACGCCCATGCCATATCACGCTTTATAGCGATTCGCAATACGTGTGCCAAGCGATCAATGTGTGGCTGATTAACTGGCAAAAAAAGAATTTTTCTAAAGTCAAAAATGTGGATTTATGGAAAGAATTTTTAAAAGTCTCTAAAGGGCATTTGATTGTGGCTGTTTGGATCAAGGGGCATAATGGGCATGCCGAGAATGAACGATGCGACAGCCTCGCTAAATTAGAGGCGCAAAAACGGGTCAAAACGACCACTTAAAGGGAAACATGATGAAAAACAAACGCTCTCAAAACAGCCCTTATGTAACGCCTAATAACCCTTATACAACGCTAGAAAAATCTTTAGGGTATTCTTTTAAAGACAATCGTTTATTGGAGCAAGCCTTAACGCATAAATCATGCAAGCTCGCTTTAAACAATGAGCGCTTGGAATTTTTGGGCGATGCGGTGTTGGGCTTGGTGATAGGGGAGTTGCTATACCATAAATTCTATCAATACGATGAGGGCAAACTCTCTAAATTAAGGGCTTCTATTGTGAGCGCGCATGGTTTTACTAAATTAGCGAAAGCGATTGCTTTGCAAGATTATTTGCGCGTCTCTTCTTCTGAAGAAATTTCTAAAGGGAGAGAAAAACCCTCTATTTTATCGAGCGCTTTTGAGGCTTTAATGGCTGGGGTGTATTTAGAAGCGGGGTTAGCTAAGGTGCGTAAAATCATGCAAAATTTACTCAATCGCGCTTACAAGCGTTTGGATCTGGAGCATTTGTTTATGGACTATAAAACCGCTTTGCAGGAATTGACCCAAGCGCAATTTTGCGTGATCCCCACTTACCAATTACTTCAAGAAAAAGGGCCCGATCACCATAAAGAATTTGAAATGGCTCTATACATTCAAGATAAAATGTATGCGACCGCTAAAGGCAAGAGTAAAAAAGAAGCCGAACAGCAATGCGCTTATCAAGCGCTTCAAAAACTTAAGGAAGCAAAATGAACACTTTGGGGCGTTTTTTAAGGCTCACGACTTTTGGGGAATCGCATGGGGATGTGATAGGGGGGGTATTAGACGGCATGCCTAGCGGGATTAAAATAGACTATGCACTATTAGAAAATGAAATGAAGCGCCGCCAAGGGGGGAGGAATGTTTTCACTACGCCACGAAAAGAAGACGATAAAGTGGAAATAACAAGCGGGGTTTTTGAAGATTTTAGCACAGGGACGCCCATAGGGTTTTTAATCCATAACCAAAGGGCTAGGAGCAAGGATTATGATAACATTAAAAACCTTTTTAGGCCTAGCCATGCGGATTTCACTTATTTTCATAAATACGGCATCAGAGATTTTAGGGGTGGGGGGAGGAGTTCGGCCAGAGAGAGCGCTATAAGAGTGGCTGCTGGGGCGTTTGCTAAAATGCTTTTAAGAGAAATTGGTATTGTTTGTGAAAGCGGAATCATGGAAATAGGGGGCATTAAAGCCAAAAACTATGATTTCAATCACGCTTTAAAAAGCGAGATTTTTGCTCTAGATGAAGAACAAGAAGAAGCGCAAAAAACAGCCATTCAAAACGCTATCAAAAACCACGATAGCATAGGGGGCGTGGCTTTGATTAGAGCGAGAAGTGTGAAAACAAATCAAAAGCTCCCCATTGGATTAGGTCAAGGGCTATACGCTAAATTAGACGCTAAAATCGCTGAAGCGATGATGGGGCTTAACGGGGTGAAAGCGGTTGAGATAGGCAAGGGGGTAGAAAGCTCTTTACTAAAAGGCTCAGAGTATAATGATTTAATGGATCAAAAAGGGTTTTTGAGCAATCGTAGCGGAGGGGTTTTAGGGGGCATGAGCAATGGGGAAGAAATTATTGTTAAAGCGCATTTCAAACCCACGCCAAGCATTTTCCAACCTCAACAAACCATAGACATTAATAATAACGAATGCGAATGCTTGTTGAAGGGCAGGCATGATCCTTGCATTGCGATTAGAGGGAGCGTGGTGTGCGAGAGTTTGCTTTCATTGGTGTTGGCTGATATGGTATTACTCAATTTGACTTCAAAAATAGAGTATTTAAAAACGATTTATAATGAGAATTAAACGAAATTGGATACAATCAGTTTAAAAAGGATATAAAGTGGAAAAATTACCTAAAAAACGAGTTTCTAAAACCAAATCACAAAAACTTATCAATAGCCTAACCACCCAAAAAAACAGAGCCTTTCTCAAAAAAATCAGCACTAATGAAATGCTTTTAGAATTGGAAAAAGGGGCGTTTAAAAAAAATGAAGCTTATTTTATTTCTGATGAAGAAGATAAAAATTATGTTTTGGTGCCAGATAATGTGATCTCTCTTTTGGCAGAAAACGCCAGAAAGGCTTTTGAAGCCAGGCTTAGGGCGGAATTAGAAAGGGATATTATCACCCAAGCGCCGATTGATTTTGAAGACGTGCGCGAAGTTTCCTTGCAATTGTTAGAAAATTTACGCCAAAAAGACGGGAATTTGCCTAATATCAACACCTTAAACTTTGTCAAACAAATCAAAAAAGAACACCCTAATTTATTTTTTAATTTTGACAACATGTTCAAACAACCCCCTTTCAATGAGAATCATTTTGAAAATTTTGACAATAGCGATGAGGAAAATTTTTAATGCAAACCATTGATTTTGAAAAATTTTCACAATATTCCAAGCCTGGTCCGCGATACACCAGCTACCCAACGGCGGTGGAATTTAAAGAAAATTTTAATGAAGAGAGCTTGAAAACGGCGTTTTTTAACCATGACCATCTCAAAAACCCCATGCCTTTATCGCTTTATACGCATTTGCCCTTTTGCAGGAGCGCATGTTATTTTTGCGCTTGTTCAGTCATTTACACCAGCTTAGAAGAGAAAAAAGTCCGCTATATCAGCTACCTTAAAAAAGAACTCGCTCTTTTAAAAAACGCGATGGATACCAACAGAGAAGTGGCGCAATTCCACTATGGAGGCGGCACGCCGACCTTTTTTTCGCCCATTCAATTAGATGAAATCACGCAAAGCATTCAAGAAGTTTTCCCTAATTTCAGCCAAGATATTGAAATGAGTTGCGAGATTGACCCTAGGCATTTCACTAAAGAACACATGCAAACCTTGTTTGATAGGGGGTTTAACCGCTTGAGTTTTGGGGTGCAGGATTTTGATTTTGAAGTCCAAAAAGCCATCCACCGGATCCAGCCTTTTGAAATGGTTCAAGAATCCGTGAAGCTCGCCAGAGATTACGGCATCAAATCCATTAATTTTGATTTGATTTACGGCTTACCCAACCAGACTAAAGAGGGTTTTTTAAAAACTTTGGAATGGGTTTTGAAATTAGATCCGGACCGATTAGCGGTATTTAATTACGCGCATGTGCCTTGGGTGAAAAAAACGATGCGTAAAATTGATGAAACCTTATTGCCAAGCCCTAGGGATAAGCTAGAAATTTTAGAAGCTCTCATTAGTTTTTTAGAAAAAGCCCATTACCAAATGATAGGCATGGATCATTTCGCTAAAAGCGATAATGAATTGTATCTGGCCCTTCAAAAAGCAGAGTTGCGTCGTAATTTTCAAGGCTATACCACTAAAAAATTCACTCAAACCATTGGCATTGGCGTTACGAGCATTGGCGAAGGGAGCGATTATTACACGCAAAATTATAAAGACTTGCACCACTATGAAAAAGCCCTTGATTTGGGGCATTTACCGGTAGAAAGGGGTGTAGCGCTCACCAAAGAAGATATTTTAAGAAAAGAAGTGATCATGCACATGATGAGCAATTTAAAATTGGATTACTCTAAGATTGAAGAAAAATTCCCTGTTGATTTTAAAGCGCATTTTAAAAAAGAATTAGAAAAATTAAAGCCTTATGAAGAAGCGGGCTTGCTTTCTTTTAACGCTAAAGGCTTTGAGATGACAAAAACAGGGGGCATGCTCGTTAGAAACATGGCTATGGAGTTTGACGCGTATTTGCGTGGGGGCGAAAAACATTTCAGTAAAACGCTATGAACGGGAATATTTTTGAAGAAGTAGGGGATGCTTGCGTCAAATGCGCTAAATGCGTTCCAGGTTGCACCATATACCGCATCCATAAAGACGAGGCGACTTCGCCTAGAGGCTTTTTAGATTTGATGCGCCTAAACGCTCAAAACAAGCTCCAATTAGACACGAATTTAAAACACCTTTTAGAAACTTGCTTTTTATGCACCGCTTGCGTGGAAATTTGCCCCTTTCATTTGCCCATAGACACTTTAATAGAAAAAGCCAGAGAAAAAATCGCTCAAAAATACGGCATTGCTTGGTATAAAAAATCCTATTTTTCCCTTTTAAAAAACCGCAAAAAAATGGATAGGGTGTTTTCTGTTGCGCATTTTTTAGCCCCTTGTATCTTCAAGCGAGTAGGAGATGATAGTTTAGAGCCTAGAGCGGTGTTTAAAGGCTTGTTCAAACGCTTTAAAAAAAGCGCACTGCCTCCCTTAAATCAAAAAAGTTTTTTACAAAAGCATGCAAAAATGAAGCCTTTAGAAAACCCCGTTCAAAAAGTGGCGGTTTTTATAGGGTGCTTGAGCAATTACCATTACCAGCAAGTGGGGGAAAGCTTGTTGTATATTTTAGAAAAACTCAACATTCAAGCGATCATTCCTAAGCAAGAATGCTGCTCAGCGCCTGCGTATTTTACCGGCGATAAAGACACCACGCTTTTTTTAGTGAAAAAAAACATAGAATGCTTTGAAAGCTATTTAGATGAAGTGGATGCGATCATCGTGCCTGAAGCCACATGCGCTAGCATGCTCATCAACGATTATTACAAGGTGTTTTTAGGCGAAAAAGATAAGGATTTGTATGTGAAGCGCTTGGAAAAAATCACGCCTAAAATCTATCTGGCGAGCGTGTTTTTAGAGAAACACACCCCTTTAAAAAATCTTTTAGAAAAAATCCCTAAGGGAAAAAAAGAGGTTATTACTTATCATAACCCTTGCCATGCCAAAAAAACCCTAAACGCTCATAAAGAAGTGCGCAACTTGCTCCATGCGCATTATGAAATTAAAGAAATGCCGGACAATTGCTGCGGTTTTGGGGGGATTACGATGCAAACCGAAAAGGCGGGATTTTCTTTAAAAGTGGGGCTTCTTAGGGCTAAAGAAATCATAGACACCAAAGCTACAATTTTAAGTGCAGAATGTGGGGCATGCCACATGCAATTAAACAACGCTTTAAAGTCTTTAGATGACCCTAACACCCCATCATTTTTGCACCCTTTAGAACTCATCGCTAAAGCCTTAAAAAGCGCTGAATAAAAAGCCTTTTTAACCCCGCTTTCTAACATCTTTTTATATAATACAAAACTTTAATACCGCTATTTAAGGAATGACAATGTCAGAAATCAGCACTTATAAACTCATTAAAGAAAAATTGCAAGCCATACCCCCCAACCAAAAAGGGAGCTTGTTTGAAAAAATTTCTAAGCGTTTTTTAAAAGAGCATGACAGCGCTAATGAATACGAGTCTATTGATCTTTGGAACGATTGGGAATTAAGGGGGAAAGAAGGCGATCGAGGGATTGATATGGTGGTTACAACGACTTCAAAAGAATACATCGCCGTGCAATGCAAATACCATCAAAACAACATCTCGCTTAACGACATTGCGACTTTTTTGACCCAATTACAAAGCGGGGTAGGGGAGATTAGGTTTAAAAAAGGGATCATCATCTCCATTTCTAACTTAAGCTCTAACGCTCTTAAAGCCATTGAACAAATCAGAAGCAACGGAATGGGTATTGATATTGATGAAATCACTGAAGAGGATTTTATCTATTCTCAGATTGATTGGGAAAAGCTGGATACCACGCAAAGCGAACTCCCCTTATGCGACAAGAAAAAGCCACGCCCTCACCAAATAGAAGCCATAAACGCCACCAAAGAGTATTTTTCTGACCCTAAAAACACTAGAGGCAAGCTCATTATGGCGTGCGGGACAGGCAAAACTTACACTTCTTTAAAAATCATGGAAGCTTTAGATCCCAAGATCACGCTTTTTTTAGCGCCAAGCATCGCTTTGCTTTCTCAAACTTTTAGAGAATACGCGCAAGAAAAAAGCGATCCTTTTTACGCTTCTATCGTGTGCAGCGATGATAAAGTCGGGAAAGGTAAGAAAAATAAAAGCGATGATGATATAGACGATATTAATTTTTCTGAGCTCCCCTTAAAGCCTTCCACTCGCCTTGAAGACATTTTAAGCGTTTATGAACAAGCGCAAAAAGAAAACAAGCGCTTCATCATTTTTTCAACCTATCAAAGCGCACTGCGTATTAAAGAAGCGCAAGAAGCGGGTTTGGGTGAAATCGATCTCATCATTTGCGATGAAGCCCACAGAACGGTAGGGGCTATGTATTCCACGAATGAAAGGGACGATAAAAACGCTTTCACGCTTTGCCATAGCGATGACAACATCAAGGCTAAAAAACGCCTTTATATGACCGCCACGCCTAAAGTGTATAGCGAAAGCTCCAAAGCTAAAGCCAAAGAAAGCGATAATGTCATCTATTCTATGGACGATGAGGGTATTTTTGGCGAAGAAATCTATACGCTCAATTTTGAAAAAGCGATTGCTTTAGATCTCTTGACAGACTACAAAGTCATGATTTTAGCGGTGCGGAAAGAAAATTTAAGCGGCGTTACTAACAGCGTGAATCAAAAGATCAGTCGGCTTGAAGCCCAAGGCACTAAATTAGATAAAAAGCTCATCAATAACGAATTTGTTTGTAAGATTGTCGGCACTCATAAAGGGTTGGCCAAGCAGGATGTAATCGCGTTAGACGATGAAAATAAAGAAGATAACGACTTGAAAAACCAAGAAGACACCAAGCCCTCTCAAAGAGCCATAAGCTTTTGTAGAAGCATTAAGACGAGTAAGAACATTAAAGACTCCTTTGAAACGATCATGGAATGCTATGATGAAGATCTTAAGAAAAAGATTTCTAAAAACCTAACAATCAGCATCGATCACATTGATGGCACCATGAATTGTAAGGTCAGGCTTGAAAAATTAGAACAATTCAATGAATTTAAACACAACACTTGTAAGGTGTTGAGCAACGCCAGGTGTTTGAGCGAAGGGGTGGATGTCCCGGCGTTAGATAGTATTGTCTTTTTTGATGGCAAAAGCGCTATGGTGGATATTATCCAAGCGGTGGGTAGGGTGATGCGAAAAAGCAAAGGCAAGAAAAGAGGCTATATCATTTTGCCTATCGCTTTAGAAGAGAGTGAAATAAACAACCTGAACGAAGCCGTCAATAACACCAATTTCAAAAACATTTGGAAAGTGCTAAAAGCCTTAAGAAGCCATGACCCAAGCCTGGTTGATGAAGCCACTTTCAGAGAAAAAATCAAAATCTTTGGGAGCGATGATGAAAAACATCAAGACGATGAATACTCGCGCGATGAAAAGCCACAAAAAGATAAAACAGAGCCAAGCGGTGATCCCAAACAAGCCCAAAAAACCCTTTTTGACGCTATCTTTCTGCAAAATCTAGCGGACGCCGTGTATAATGTCATGCCCACTAAATTAGGGGACAGGAATTATTGGGAAAATTTCACCAAAAAAACGGGCAATATCGCAAGGACCTTGAACAACCGCTTGAAAATTATTTTTGACAAAAACCCTGAATTTTTCCACGGCTTTTTAACTTCCTTAAAGGAAAATATCCATCAAAACATCAAAGAAGATGAAGCCTTAGACATGATCACTTCTCACATCATCACTAAGCCCATTTTTGATGCGATTTTTGGGGACAATATTAAAAACCCTATCGCAAAAGCCTTGAATAAAATGGTAGAAAAACTCTCCACTCTGGGCTTAGAAGGAGAAACTAAAGATCTTAAAAACTTCTATGAAAGCGTGAAAACCGAAGCAGTGCACGCCAAAAGCCAAAAAAGCCAACAAGAACTCATCAAAAACCTCTACAACACTTTCTTTAAAGTAGCCTTTAGAAAGCAAAGCGAAAAACTAGGGATCGTTTATACGCCTATAGAGGTGGTGGATTTCATCTTAAGAGCCACTAACGGCATTTTGAAAAAGCATTTCAACACGGATTTTAACGATAAAAACATCACGATTTTTGATCCTTTCACCGGCACCGGGAGTTTTATCTCTCGTTTGCTTTCTAAGGAAAATAATCTCATTAGCGATGAAGCCTTAAAAGAGAAGTTTGATAACCATTTATTCGCTTTTGACATCGTGCTTTTAGCCTATTACATCGCTTTAATCAATATCACCCAAGCGGCGCAAAATAGGGATAGCTCGTTAAAAAATTTCAAAAATATCGCGCTCACGGACAGCCTGGATATTTATGAGGAAAAAACGAATAAGGGGGCATTCCCGTTTTTTGAAGATTTGAAAGAAAACAAAGAAATCAAATCCACTATGGAAAAACAAAACATCAGGGTCATCATCGGCAACCCGCCTTATTCAGCCGGCGCAAAGAGCCAAAACGATAACAACCAAAACCTTTCACACCCAAAGCTTGAAAAAAGGGTTACTGAAAAATACTGCAAAAATTCCACCGCTAAAGTGGGGAAAACCACACGAGACACGCTCATTCAAAGCATTTGCATGGCAAGCGATGTCGTTAAAGATAAGGGGGTGGTAGGCTTTGTGGTGAACGGGGGTTTTATTGACTCTAAAAGCGGCGATGGGTTCAGGAAATGCGTGGCCAAAGAATTTGCGCATCTTTATGTGTTGAATTTGAGAGGGAACACCAGGACTTCGGGGGAGCAGCAAAAAAAGGAAGGCGTTGGAATTTTTGATAGCGGATCCAGAGTGACGATAGCGATCATCTTTTTTGTGAAAGATGCAAGCGTGAAAAATGGCGCGATTTCTTACTACGATATTGGGGATTATTTGAAAAGAGAGGAAAAGCTTAACCGGCTGGCGTCGTTTGAAAATTTGGAATCTGTGCCTTTTAAGGAAATCACCCCGAATGAAAAAGGCGATTGGATCAACCAAAGAGAAGACGCTTTTGAAAAACTCATCCCTTTAAAAAGGGACAAAAAACTCCAAAACCCTAGCGTTTTTGACATCAATTCTATGGGCGTTATAACGGGCCGTGATCCGTGGGTGTATAACTTTTCTAAAGACGCTTTAAGCCAAAATGTGCAAAAATGCATTGACACTTACAACGCTGACTTGAAGCGCTTCAATGAGGTTTTTAGGGAAGCTTTCAAACAACGCACCAAAGGCGTCAAATCAGGCGATCTGTATAAACAACTCAACGATAACGAAATCACCACCGATAAAACGAAAATTGCTTGGGTTCAAAATCTTAAAATGCAACTGATAAAAAGGAAAAAACTTGATGATTTTTCACAAGAAAAAATCTCTGTTAGTTTGTATCGCCCTTTTAATAAACGATATTTTTACTATGAGCGAGAACTTTCTTATAGTTTTTATTTAATGAAAAAAATTTTCCCGGATAAAGACGCTCAGAATGTGGTGATCAATACCACAATAAGGAATTTTAGCGCTCTGGTGAGCGACGCTATCACCGATATTCATTTTATAGGCGATGCCAACACTTACCCTTTGTATTATTACGATGATTTAGGGAATCGCCATTGTGCCATCAGCGGCTATGCACTCAACCTCTTCAGGAGGCATTATAAAGATAATACTATTACTGAAGAAGAGATTTTTTATTACATTTATGCGATTTTACACCATAAAGGCTATTTGGAAAAATACAAAAATTCCCTCGCCAAAGAAGCGCCGCGAATCGCTTTGAGCGAGGATTTTAAAGAACTCTCTATTCTTGGTAAAGAATTGGCCCAACTGCACCTTAACTATGAGAAGGGGGAAATGCATGCAAGCATTCAACGCGCCACGCTAATGAACGCAGAAGAAAAAGGCTATTATGATGTGGAAAAAATGATAAAAGAAATGAAAAAAGGGGAATGCCGCATCATCTATAACAAAAATATCACTATCACCAAAATCCCCAAAAAAGCCTTTGAGTATGTGGTGAATGGCAAAAGCGCGATTGACTGGGTGATTAAATGCTATCAAAAGACTACGGATACAGACAGCTTGATTGAAAACAACCCGAACGATTACGCCGGCGGCAAATACGTTTTTGAACTCCTTTGTAGGGTCATCACACTCTCTGTAAAAAGCGTGGATTTGATAGAAAAGATCAGCGAGAAGAGGTTTGAGTGAATCATCAACAATACAAAGAGTTTATTGAGACATCAATAGACAATATTAGGAAAGCTCACAATGAAAACTATTTAAGCATATTTGCAGGAGCTGGAATAAGCGCTGAATCAAAATTGCCTAAATGGGGTGATTTGATCAATGAGCTTCAAAAGTGTCTTTATGGTGATACTAAAAAAAATGAGGATTATCTTGTCCTTGCAGAAAAATTTTACAATCAATTTGGGGAAAGTTTTTATTACCAAACTTTAAAATCTCTAATCCCTAATAACGCAAAGCCAAATGATTTGCATTTGGGAATTGTCAAATTGAATATTAAAAATCTAATCACAACAAATTGGGACAATCTATTTGAACAGGCAATCAATGAAGAAGGAAGATTTTTCAATATCATAAAGAGCGATAAGGATATTGGGAGTTCAACCGGCTTTGCAAAGTTTATTAAAATGCACGGAAGTTTAGATGAAAACAACATCGTATTTAAAGAACAAGATTATTTAGAGTATAGTAATAATTTTCCCTTGATTGAAAATTATATTAAGGGAGTTTTTTCAACGGATACAGTGATTTTGCTTGGCTACTCATTGAGCGATCAAAATGTAAAGCAAATTATTTCTTGGGTAAATTCTCATTCAAAAAGTGTAAAACCAATCTATTTTATTAAAACAGCTAAAGAGTTTGATAGGATTGAATTTGAATTTTACAAAAATAAAAACATTCACATTCTTTATACTCAAGAATATTTTGGAAAACAAGGACATTATGAGGAACTGCTAAGCTTTCTAAAAGAGATAAAAAAAGATAAACCAAAAGATATTTCTAAAAGTTACAGCGGAATTATTTCTTCAACTAAGCAACTAAGAAAAATGATTTTTAATTTTGATTATAACGCAATGAAAAAAAGAATTAGTGAAATAATATCACTAAAAAGCTCTAGCGTTCTTAACGAATTAGAAAAAGCGTTTTTACTCTACCATCTTGGACAAGGTATTCAATCTTTTGAGACATTAAAAATAAATTCCAAACAAGCCTTTCGTGAAAGAAACTATGATGTTTGGTATATTAGTTTGTATAATATGTACAATATACCACTATTTTATGGGTATAGTGATGAAAACAATCTACGGAATAGTTACGATTCGATGGGATATTTCATTACAAAACAATGGAATAAATTTAAAATAGAACTTAAAGCAGAGATTAAGTTTTCTATTTTGGATCGCATTCTCTTTTCTTTTATTAGAAAACTGACTGAGAACTTTAGCGGGTATTTAATGATCCTAGAAAGTTCACCACGCTGTATGCAAAATTTGCTCTTTATTTTGCAACAATACAATATTGAGTATAATAATATTGATCTAGATCTCATGCAGCAAGCTCTAATCAATACGCTTATTAAAGAAATAATGGAACTTCCTAATGACACACAGATATTCATTTCTAATTATCTCATTTGCGATTTATTTCCCATTACAAAAAATAACGATGGTGTCAATCAAAATGTAAAAAATTTTCTGCTCAATATTTGGGAAAAGAATCAAAATAGAAAAACAATACAAGAAGATAAATATTATTTACTTCTAACATCCAACATGCACAGAATAGGCATTTTAAATAGCGAGCAATATCAAAAAATATTCTTGGAACTAAAAAATAAATACATGGATAGAGAAACAGCGAAAAAGTTCAATAATGAACAACCTATTCATGAGCAACTACTTAAACAAGCAATGCAAGAAGATGCGCTTGATAGGATGCTTGCTTTGCTTAAAGATTGTGAGAATGGTTTTAAAAAAGAATAGATTATTTCCTAATACTCATTATTTAAAACATTGGAGTTTATCAAACTTTATTAAGAAACCCCCCAAAAACAGAAAAAATCACCGAGCCAAACCGCTAAAACCCCCTAGAAAATTTAAAATTTTAAGTTTTAGGGGTGTTTTTCTTAAGAATTTAGGTTTTTTATAGATTATTATGTTATTATTATACGAAATGTAGACTTTTAGAAGGAAAAATGTTGTATGAAAAAGTTTGTAGTGTTTAAAACGCTCTGTTTATCGGTAGTGTTAGGTAATAGTCTTTTGGCAGCAGAAGGTAGCACAGAAGTGCAAAAGCAATTGGAAAAGCCAAAAGAGTATAAAGCAGTGAAAGGCGAGAAAAACGCTTGGTATTTGGGGATTAGCTATCAAGTCGGTCAGGCTTCGCAAAGCGTTAAAAACCCCCCCAAAAGCAGTGAATTTAACTACCCTAAATTCCCTGTGGGTAAAACCGACTATCTGGCTGTCATGCAAGGTTTAGGGCTTACTGTGGGTTATAAGCAGTTTTTCGGGGAAAAGAGATGGTTTGGTGCACGCTATTATGGCTTTATGGATTACGGGCATGCCGTATTTGGAGCGAACGCTTTGACATCGGATAATGGTGGGGTGTGCAAACTCAATGAACCATGTGCGACCAAAGTAGGGACAATGGGCAATCTGTCTGACATGTTCACTTATGGCGTGGGTATTGACACTTTATACAATGTCATCAATAAAGAGGATGCGACTCTAGGGTTCTTTTTTGGGGTTCAAATTGCGGGTAACTCTTGGGGTAATACGACAGGAGCTTTTTTGGAAACTAAAAGCCCTTACAAGCACACCTCCTACAGCCTTGATCCGGCGATTTTCCAATTCCTTTTTAATTTAGGGATTCGCACTCATATTGGTCAGCACCAAGAATTTGACTTTGGCGTGAAGATTCCCACTATCAATGTTTATTATTTTAACCATGGGAATTTGAGCTTCACTTACCGCCGTCAATACAGCCTTTATGTAGGGTATCGTTACAATTTCTGATTTAAAACGCTTGTTTTTCTCTAATTGAATTTTCAATTAGAGTTTTCTTACACAATCTCTTGCTTTCTTTTGAAACATTTTTAAAAGTTTTTTGAAAATTAAAATTAAAATCTTTTTGATCATGTTATGATAGTTCAAAAATTTAACAAGGATTAAGCATGTTGTATTCCTCTAAAATCCAATCCCTTTCAGAATCCGCAACGATCGCTATCAGCACACTCGCTAAAGAATTGAAATCGCAAGGAAAAGGTATTTTAAGTTTTTCAGCGGGCGAGCCTGATTTTGACACCCCACAAGCGATCAAAGATGCGGCTATAAAAGCCCTAAATGACGGCTTTACAAAATACACTCCAGTGGCTGGCATCCCTGAATTACTCAAAGCGATCGCTTTTAAATTGAAAAAAGAAAACAACTTGGATTATGAACCGGGTGAAATTCTAGTGAGTAATGGCGCTAAGCAAAGCTTGTTCAATGCGATTCAAGCCTTAATAGGGGAGGGTGATGAGGTGGTTATCCCTGTGCCTTTTTGGGTAACTTACCCTGAGCTTGTGAAATACAGCGGAGGGGTGAGTCAATTCATTCAAACCGATGAAAAAAGCCATTTTAAAATCACCCCCAAGCAGCTTAAAGACGCCTTAAGCCCCAAAACAAAAATGCTCATTCTCACCACTCCATCAAACCCTACCGGCATGCTTTATAGTAAGGCGGAATTAGAGGCTTTGGGCGAAGTTTTGAAAGAGACAAAAGTTTGGGTGCTTAGCGATGAAATTTATGAAAAGCTTGTCTATAAAGGGGAGTTTGTTTCTTGCGCGGCAGTGAGCGAAGAGATGAAAAAACGCACCATTACCATTAATGGCTTGAGCAAGTCAGTGGCGATGACAGGCTGGCGTATGGGCTATGCGGCGAGCAAGGATAAAAAATTAGTCAAATTGATGAATAATTTGCAAAGCCAATGCACTTCCAATATCAATTCTATCACGCAAATGGCTTCTATTGTGGCGCTTGAGGGGTTGGTAGATAAGGAAATTGAAACGATGCGTCAGGCTTTTGAAAAACGCTGTCATTTAGCCCACGCAAAAATCAATGCGATTGAAGGGCTGAGTGCTTTAAAACCTGATGGGGCGTTTTATCTGTTTATCCATATTGGTAGCCTTTGTGGGGGGGATTCGATGCGATTTTGCCATGAGTTGTTAGAAAAAGAAGGCGTGGCGTTAGTGCCTGGAAAGGCTTTTGGATTGGAAGGTTATGTTCGTTTGTCTTTTGCATGCTCAGAAGAACAGATTGAAAAGGGGATTGAACGCATCGCTCGCTTTGTCAAATCAAAGGGATAAAAAAATTGGTATTTAAAAAAAGGGGGGGTTAATCTTGTTTAGGATTTTATTTTGGGATTTTATATTGTAGTTTAAGCGGTGTAGCGTGGTATAATGGTTGGATTTAAAAGTTTGAAAAGTGCAGTTTTCATAACTAAATAGATTTTAAGGAATAATAAATGGCAATAAGATTTGGAGTTATCTTTATCGTTGATTTTCTTAGAGCTATTTCTGTTGATGATAAAAACAAACAATTAAGATCAATTTTAGAGCGCAAGAAAAAGTGTAATTCTATAAAGTTTTATGAATTATATAGTAGCATTACTGAAATTACCGCATTTGTGGTATTTACAGACGAATCAGATGCAATATTCAATTTAAAAAACTACTTGCTAGTGTTATCCAAAAATTTCAATAATAGTAGAAATATTTGGTATTGTGAAAACTTTGTCCGCAATAAAGAGGGCACTTATAATATAGAAATAGAATTGGTGAGCAATGGAAATGATTTTGGAGAAGTGTTAGATATAGTCAAAGATACTTCCAATAAAGATGTTTTCAATCATAATGATTTACCGCATGATTTACCGCAATTTCTTACAAATTTAATGAATAAGCAAATTGAATCTTATTTCCATAAGAGAATTAATAACAACGGATTGCCTTTTGGGATTATATTCATCGCTAGCAACTCTGACGACCCTATTGATATTGATGATAAAACCAAAAAGTTAGAATCATGTTTTTGTAGTGATAAGAATAGTGATTTTTCTTACTTCCCAATTATAACTGAGGACTATTTAATTTTAGATAATCTAAAAAGCTGTTTTGTATTCCAATGCAAGCCAAACAAGAACGACAGACCATTCAATTTAAAGCAATACTTGTTAGGATTGAAAGCAAACTTAGGGTTTGAGCCAACGGGTATTTTCTATTGCGAAAACGCAAACACACATAAAATTGAATTGATTGGTAATAATTCTGATTTTAAAGGGGTATTGCTTGAATTTTTAGAGAATATACCACAAGCCCCCAATGAACTACCACAATTTCTTACAAACTTTAAAAATTCAAAAAGCCCCAATGAAAAAATTTCATTTAATTTTACAAGCAATAAGAATTCATCAATTTCTCCATATGCAGCATTTAACAGAAAAGTAAGAGATACCTTTGATTGCTATTGCTGGCATGGTTATTCTAAAATTCCACAAGAGAAAAGGATAGCCAAAATACAAGAGCAAGTGAATGAAGAAATTAAATTAGATCCTTCTTTTTGTAATCATAGAGTAAGCTCTGAACAAAACCGTAAGATCAATGAAATTGCTGAGGGTTTAAAAAGTGGTAAGATAATTGGTGAAAAGATTATTGCTAATGCGTTCGATCTAAATGCTGGATATTGTTTTATTACTCCTGATGACTTAAAGAATTTATTAAAAGAACGATTATTTATACAGCAAGATATTATCAACGCTATCAACCAAAGAGTGGTACTCAATCATGCTCAAATAAACGATATCCAGTATAATTTGCTTGATAATGCGTTTTATTTTATCTTTGATATTGATAATTCCCCTCAATTAGCTATTAAAGTGCTTAGAAAGTATTTAGAAAATGATGAGTTACCCAACACTAAAAAAAACATATTCAAAAGACTGATAGGAAATATCCATGCATGTATTGATGATGAAAGTTCATTTTTTTTAGAAAACAATAAAACTATTGATGATTTAAATCTTGAGGATTTGTTGGGGCGATTAAAAACTCAAGCATTTCCATTATCAGACACTATTACTAACGCTATTAATGAGAAAGAAGAGGGAGTGGCACTTGATTATGCCCTAATAAACGATATCAAGTATAATTTGCTTGATAACACATTTCATTTTATCTTTGATGTTGGTAATCCTTTGTTAAAAGAGTCAAGTCAGTTGATTGTTGAAGTGCCTAGAGAAGAGTTAGATCTAGAGAATGTTGATAAGCTTGTTGAATGTATTATGCAGTCTCCCTATATTAGTTATAGTAGTTATTTAAGGGGTCGTGTTATTCCTGAAAGTTCTTTAGTTAATCATATTATTACTAAAGGTTCTTATATCATTGATTTGCACTTGATAGATGACTAAACCCTAAATGAAACACCCCCTAGAAGAATTAAAAGACCCTATAGAAAATCTTTTGCTGTGGATTGGGCGTTTTTTGCGTTACAAATGCACAAGCCTGTCTAGTTCCCAAGTGAAAGACCAAAATAAGGTTTTTGAATGCTTGAACGAACTAAATCAAGCGTGCAGTGCAAGCCACTTGGAAAAAATCTGTAAAAAAGCCCGTAACGCCGGATTACTAGGTATCAACACCTACGCACTGCCCCTACTCAAATTTTACGAATACGCTCAAAAGCGTTCTTTAAGATCGCTCAAAAGCATTGATGAAGTCATGCTGGCTGAATTTTTGAGTATTTATACCGGAGGTTTGAGTTTAGCCACTAAGAAAAATTACAGGATCGCCCTACTCGGGCTTTTTAGCTACATAGACAAGCAAAATCAAAATGAAAATGAAAAATCTTATATTTATAATATCACGCTTAAAAACATCAGCGGAGTGAATCAAAGCGCGGGCAACAAGCTCCCTACTCATTTAAACAATGAAGAATTAGAAAAATTTTTAGAGAGCATTGATAAAATAGAAATGTCCGCTAAAGTGCGCACCAGAAACCGCCTGCTCATTAAAATCATCGTTTTTACAGGCATGCGTTCTAATGAAGCCTTGCAGCTTAAAATAAAGGATTTTACTTTAGAAAATGGCTGTTACACGATTTTGATTAAAGGCAAGGGCGATAAATACAGAGCGGTGATGCTCAAAGCTTTCCACATTGAGAGCCTTTTAAAAGAATGGCTCATAGAAAGGGAATTGTATCCTGTTAAAAACGATTTATTGTTTTGCAACCAAAAAGGCAGCGCTTTAACGCAAGCGTATTTGTATAAGCAAGTGGAGCGCATCATCAATTTTGCAGGACTCAGGCGAGAAAAAAATGGGGCGCACATGTTAAGGCATTCTTTTGCGACCTTGCTTTATCAAAAACGCCATGATTTGATTTTGGTTCAAGAAGCTCTAGGGCATGCGAGCTTGAATACCAGTAGGATTTACACGCATTTTGATAAGCAGCGTTTAGAAGAAGCGGCGAGCATTTGGGAAGAAAATTAAAAACACCCCCCTACTCCCTTAAGAAAAGGATTTTTACCATAAAACAACTTAAACCCTCATTTTTTAAGAAATCAAAGGGTTTTTAGCTTGCTGGTTTAAAATTTTGCTTTCAAATTCTAACAGCCACTTTTTGACTTCTATGCCTCCATTATACCCCCCTAAAGCGCCATTTTTACGCACCACTCTATGACAAGGCACGATCAAAGAAATAGGGTTATTGCGATTAGCGTTGCCAATAGCTCTGCAAGATCTAGGGTTATTAATGAGCTTTGCGATTTCGTCGTAACTTTTTGTCTTGCCATAAGGGATAGTCATTAACGCAGACCAAACTTGTTTTTGAAAAAAAGTCCCTATCAAGTCTAAAGGCGCATTAAATTCAAAAAGTTGCCCCAAGAAATAACGCTCCAAGGCTTGAACGCTGAGTTTTAATGGGGTATTCATAGGGGTGTTATGAGAAAAATTGGTCGCATCAAAATCCAATCTTAATAAATGGCTCTCATTAGCGCACAAATGCAAATACTCTAAAGGGAAACTCTTAGGGGTCTTAAAATAGTAGTGGTATAAAACCATCAATTAAAAAAAGAGTTTGTATAAAACAATCAATAGCGACAAACCATACACCCCCAAAATCAAAGCTTTATGCATTTTTTCATTCAAAAGCCCCATGATCCATTTAATCCCAATGCTCACGCCCATAACAGAGCCTAATCCCACAATCGCCCCTGCTAAAAGCACTTCTTTATTGATGATGTGATGATAGATTAAAGAAAAAGCTCCTGAAATAGAAGAAAACAAGATGAAAAATAACCCTAGCGCCACGCATTTTTTAGAATCATACCCTAAAAAATAATGCATCAAAGGCACCATGAGCATCCCCCCGCCAATCCCTAAAGTGATGGCAAAAAACCCGGTGAGAGCGCCAATTAAGAATAATTTTAAACCTTGCAAATGGTAGCGTTTAGTATCCGCTATAAAATCTTTTTTTTTGGGTTTCACAACAAATTGGATCATAGAATACACGACTAAAAGCGCGAAAATAACCATTAAAATTTTACTGGAAACGATTTTTAAAACAAATCCGCTAAAACTCGCCCCTATCAGCCCCCCTGCCCCTATCAACAAGCCTAAAGAAAAATCAAGCGATTTTTTTTTGAAATTCAAAACAGAGCCAACGAACGATGAAAGCGCCATTTGCAAAATGGAAATGCCAATGGATTCTTCAAAAGAATGTCCGGTTGCGAGCATGATAGGGACAATGATCATCCCCCCACCAATGCCAAAAATCCCTGATAAAATGCCAATAAAAAGCCCTATCGCTATGTATAACGCATAAAGATCCATAAAAACCCTTAAAAAAGTAAAAACCCCTCTTAAAAAAATTAAAAATAATCCTACTCTAATCAAACACCAATAACCAAAACCCCCTAAACAACGCTTTTAAAAGTTATGTTTTTATTGGTCTGTTTTGTTTTTGCAACACAAAGTATGCGAATCTTCATTGGGTTCGCTGACTGGGAGGTTTCTTAATTCATAAGCCAATTTGATAGACGCCGTAGCGTCATCTAAACCAAACCCCCCTTGAGCTAAAATCTGTTTGTAGCTTTCTATATACAGATTATCAAAGCCCTGCGTAAGATTGACTTCTTCGCCCTCTAGGATCATTTTATGATAAACTTTCTCTTTAGCCACTCCCATGTGTTCTGGATTGATGGAAAAAAACCACCTTATTTTGGCATGCTCTAAAAAGAGTATCCCCCCTACGCAATCAGGCTCTTCTTTATTGATAACCTTGTCTTTAACGCCTCCAAACAAATACAATAAAGTGTCAAAAATATTCATTCCCATTTGAGTGGCTAACCCTCCGCTCTTATTCACATCCGCTCGCCATGAAGAAAAATACCATTTCCCTTGAACGCTGATATAAGTGAGCGTGATGTCAAACACCTTTTCAGGGTTTTTGTCTAATTCGCTCTTAATTTTTCCTTTTAAAGCCAGCGTGTCGCAATGCAAGCGTAAGGGCAAAAGACTGAACACCCTTTTTTGGTGTTTCACCTCTAAATCTTTCAATTCTTGTATTTCGCCAGGGTCTAAAACTAAGGGTTTTTCACAAATCACATGCATGCCGTTTCTTAACCCGAAACGGATGTGATCAAAATGCGTGTGCGTGGGCGTGCAAACGCTCAAATAGTTGATTTCTTTACCCATAGCCCTAGATTGCTCTAAATGCTTTTCAAAATCTTCAATATTGGTAAAAAACTCTGATTGTGGGAAATACTCATCTAAAACCCCCACGCTATCATGAACATCAAAAGAGCAATCCAAAAAATGCCCTGTATCTCTAATCGCTTGCAAGTGCTTGGGAGCGATAAACCCCCCTGAACCAATCATCGCAAAAAGCATTCATCTTCCTTAAATAATTTTAAATCTCATTTTAGCAAAGATTAGCTTATTTAAGCTTATATTATTGGCAATTAAAACACTCCACCGATCGATCCAGCACGCTTTTTTCATCTATGCTTGGGCTTTCGCTGCGCAAATAATAAGTGGATTTTAACCCTAATTTCCAAGCGAGCGTGTAGATGTCATGCAAGGTTTTACCGCTAGCGTTTTCTATGCGTAAAAACACATTAATGCTTTGGCCTTGATCGATCCACTTTTGGCGCACGGCCGCTGCTTTAATCAAATCTTTAGCGTCAATATCATAGGCTGATGTGTAAAAATTCCAAGTTTCTAAATTCAAATTAGGCACTACAACTGGAATTAGCCCGCTCAAATTTTCTTCAAACCATTTTTTCTTATAAATGGGTTCAATCGTTTGGGTTGTGCCCACTAAAATAGAAATGGAGCTTGTGGGAGCGATCGCCATTAAATAGCCATTACGCATGCCATTAGATTTGACTTTTTCCCTCAAACCTTGCCAATCGCAAGCGTGGTTAAAAAGCCCTTTTTCGGTGAGCTTTAAGGCTTCATTATTGGCTTTATCAATGGGGAAAATCCCCTTACTCCATTCTGAATTTTCAAAATCCTTATAAACCCCTTTTTCTTTCGCTAAATCCGCGCTCGTGTCAATCGCATGGTAGCTGATTTGCTCCATTAAAGCGTCAATTTTTTCTAAATGCTCTTTAGACCCCCAAGCGATTTGATGTTCTGCGAGCATTTGCGCTTCACCCATAACCCCTAACCCTATGGCTCTATTTTGCAAATTAGTGGCTTTGACTTTGCGGTTAGGGTAGAAATTCAGATCAATCACATTGTCTAAAAGCCTAACCATGATCGGCACAACCCTTTTAATGTCTTCTTCAGTGTTGATTTTGCTTAAATTAATACTTGCTAGATTACACACCGCCGTTTGCCCGTCTTTAGCGACTTTAGTAGCGATATAGATTGGCTTGCCTTTAAGAATATCGGTGCTAGTGAGCTTGTTGGCGCATTTAGTGATATTACTATCTGTCGTTACCAACTCTTTTTCTTCAAAAAACTCTATGGCGCCATCGGTGTATTCTATTTGCATGTAATAGTGGTTGGGCGCGGTGTTTTGAAAAATCTCTGTGCATAAATTAGACGATCGAATGATTCCTGCATGAGCGTTTGGGTTGCACCGATTGGCGTTATCTTTAAAGGCTAAGAAAGGCAAACCGGCTTCAAAATAATTCATTAAGATTTTTTTCCATAAATCTTTAGCGTTAATGTATTCTTTAATGATTTTAGGATCTTTTTCATACTCTAAATAGCGTTTTTCAAAATCCTGCCCATAAAGCTCAGTCAAATCCTTACACTCATAAGGGTCAAACAAAGTCCACATCGCGTCTTCTAAAACCCTTTTCATGAACAGATCGCACACCCAAAGAGCCGGGAACAAATCATGTGCTCTTCGCCTTTCATCGCCGCTATTTTTCCTTAAATCAATGAACTCCATCACATCAATGTGCCAGATTTCCAAATACACCGCAATCGCGCCCTTTCGTGTGCCTAATTGATCAACCGCAATCGCCACATCATTAGCGATTTTTAAAAACGGGATCGTGCCAGCGCTCGCATTTTTATGCCCATCAATATAGCTCCCAATAGAGCGCACCAAAGAAAAATCCCAACCAATCCCTCCGCCGTATTTGGACAATAGCGCCATTTCCTTATAGCTGTCAAAAATCCCCTCAATATTATCCGGCGTGCTGCCAATATAGCATGAGCTTAATTGGTGCTTGGTGGTGCGCGCGTTCGCTAGAGTGGGGGTCGCGCACATCGCTTCAAATTTGCTTAAAACTTCATAAAATTCTAAAGCGATTTTATTAGGTTCTTGTTCGTTTTGTGCTAAAAACATCGCAATGCTCATAAACATGTGCTGGGGCAATTCAATAGGGTGATTGTTAGCGTCTTTTAACAAATAGCGATCATACAAGGTTTTAATCCCCAAATAATTGAATTGGAAATCCCTTTCAGGCTTGATCTGGCTATTTAAAAACTCTAGATCAAATTTTTCCTTAAAACCCTTAAGGATGCGGCCCTTTTCTTCAGCGTTTTCAAAATACTCTTTCAAATGCCTATACCCTGTAAAACCACTCACTTTATGGTATAAATCATACAAAAAAAGCCTTGAGGCGACAAAGCTCCAATTAGGCGTGTCAATATCTATCTTATCCACAGCGGTTTTAATCAAAGTTTGTTGGATTTCTTCAGTAGTGATCTTGTCCCTGAATTGCAACCTCGCATCCACTTCCAGCTCACTTTGGCTCACGCCCTCTAAATTGTCCGTAGCGTCCTTAGTGTATTTTTGGATCTTGGTAATGTCCAAAGGCTCAATGCGCCCGTTTCGTTTAACCACCGTAATCAAAATTTTTCCTTTAAATCAAATCGTTTTCTTTTAAATTTGGCATTGTATCAATAAAAAACTTAAGACTTAAGAAAGAGAGAAGTTCAAGTTGGATTTGTTCTATTAATGAGAATGCGCTTTAAAGTTTCTTTAATGTTTTTATTCCCCCCTCCATTTAATGCTATTTGGGTTAAATCACCACCCCCATTTAGCGCAAAGCTTAAGAAAACCTTGAAACCCTACAATGACCAAACCCTCTACAAGGAGATTGCTAGGATGCCCACAATACGCCGAAATCTCATGCATAGCGATAATAAAGGGTATCGTTAAAAGCATCACATAAAAATCCCTTAGTCTTGCTCCTAACACAGCGTCATAAAACGCACCAAAAAACCTAGCCTTAAAAATGGCTTTAAAAAACTTGGGGAATCCTTGCCAAGTTTCAATAATGAAATAACCTACCGACCTGCCTTTTGGGTTGAACAAGAGGTTAGACAATAAAGCCGCTATTAGACCCACTAACCACACATAATAGCTGTATTTAGGGTCAAAAAGTGGATCGCTAGCTGAACCATTTATGTCATAAAAAATCCTAGTGGTTATGGAGATACATCCTCCATAGACTAGAGCCATTGCCCATCGATATTCCAAATCGCTCAAACGCTCTTTGATATTCATGCTCTCTCCTTTCTTGCCCAAAGCTACCTATCATACACGAAATGACGATCATAGGTGGGTTCTCTTGGAGCTTGCGGCTCTCTATCAACGCCACGGATAAAATCTTCTACCCTATCGCCTATTTCAGCCCCAGAATATGCCCCTATTCCACCACCAATGCCTGCACCAAACACAGTACCCCACGGACCTCCGAGAGCCCCAATCATTCCACCCATTGCACCGCATAAAACCACTACACAACTAAATGCTTTTAATCCACTCATAACAAATCCTTTTATAAAATGGAGATTCAAGGCATGTTTGGCACACCTTGATAAGAATATTTATACCACAACCCTATTAAAAGCATTGTTACAGATCAGCCAAATATCACAAAAAACTCAATAAGTGTTTTGTTTATTCACAAATTATAGGATTAAGATAAATCGTTATTTAAAAATACGCTCAATAAGGTTTTAAAACAGCAGTTCTTTTCAAGCTCCTTAAGGCTTTTTAAAAAACTTAAAATACCCGTTTTCAATGTTAGTTTGAGGGACGCGTGAAAGGCTCAACGAACCGCTAGGAATGTCTTTAGTGATGGTGGTGCCGCTACCGATTAAGACATTAGAGCCGATATTTATGGGGGCGACTAGCTGGCTATCGCTCCCTATAAAGACATTTTCACCGATGATTGTTTGGTGTTTATTTTTACCATCGTAATTGCAAGTGATCACGCCAGCCCCTACATTTGTGTTTTTCCCTATCTCACAATCCCCTAAATAGCTCAAATGCCCTGCTTTAACGCCTTGGAGTTTGGCGTTTTTAGTTTCTACAAAATTCCCCACATGGCTATTACAAATCACGCTTTTAGGGCGTGCATGGGCAAACGGCCCCACACTGCTATTGACAATTTGGCTCTCTTCTATCACGCTATAAGCCTTAATGTGCGCGTTTTCTATCAAGCAATTCCCACTCAAACGCACCCCTTGCTCTAAAACGCACTCCCCCTTAAAACTCACGCCTTTTTCTAAATAAATACTATTAGGCAATTGCATCACCACCCCCAAGTCCATGGCGTTTTTTCGCAGTCTTTTTAACATGATTTCTTCAGCTTTCGCCCTTTCTGTTTGGCTATTCACCCCTAAAAAGCACTCTTCTTCTAAAAAAATAGCGTCAATCTTTTCGTTTTCGTTGATTCCTAGAGCGATTAAATCCGTGAGATAGTATTCTTTTTGGGCGTTTTGATCATGGAGCTTGGGCAAGTATTTTTCTAAAAACTTCCTTTTAAAAAAATACACGCCAGCGTTCACGCTTTTAATGGTTTTTTCTTCATCGTTAGCGTCCTTTTCTTCTACAATCTTTTTAACCTGATGATCTTCTAAAATAACGCGCCCATAACCTTTAGGGTCAGCTAAATAAAGTAAGCCTATAGCGTTATTCTGGCTTTCTAATAAGGGGGCGAGAGCGTCTTTAGTGATTAAGGGCATGTCCGCATTCAAAATCAAAACCCGCTCATGTTTTGTAGGGATAGGCGTTTTATCTTCTTGCATGATAGCCCCACCCGTCCCTGAATATTTTTCCACGATTTGAGTGTGAAAAATTACGCCCTTAAAACGCTTCAACACCGCTTCTTTAATGCGTTCTTGTTGGTGGTATAAGACAAGATGCACATCATCGCTGATTGAAAAAGCCGTCTCTAAAATGTGAAATAACATAGGCTCCCCACAAATGGTGTGTAAAGTTTTAGGCAGGCTAGAATGCATGCGAGTGCCTTTACCAGCGGCCAGTATGATTACAGAAAGCATTAAAATCCTTAAACTTATTTTAGGGAATTTTAACATGCCTTATCTTATAATTTGACTTCGTTTTATCAAAGATTTAAGGCTAGAATTTTGCGTTTTTTCATTTTTTTCATTCTCATTTGCCCTTTAATATGCCCTTTAATGAGCGCTGATAGCGCTTTGCCTAGCGTCAATCTCTCTTTAAACGCTCCTAATGATCCTAAACAGCTCGTAACCACCCTTAATGTCATCGCCCTGCTCACGCTTTTAGTTTTAGCCCCATCATTGATCTTAGTGATGACGAGTTTCACCCGTTTGATCGTGGTGTTTTCTTTTTTAAGGACCGCTTTAGGCACGCAACAAACCCCACCCACTCAAATTTTAGTCTCGCTCTCTTTGATATTGACTTTTTTTATCATGGAACCTAGCCTAAAAAAGGCTTATGATACAGGGATTAAGCCTTATATGGATAAAAAGATTTCTTACACCGAAGCGTTTGAAAAAAGCGCTCTGCCTTTCAAGGAATTCATGCTCAAAAACACACGAGAAAAGGATCTAGCGCTTTTTTTTAGGATCAGAAACCTGCCTAACCCTAAAACCCCTGATGAGGTGAGTTTGAGCGTTTTGATCCCGGCATTTATGATAAGCGAGTTGAAAACAGCGTTTCAAATCGGTTTTTTACTCTACTTGCCTTTTTTGGTGATTGATATGGTTATCAGCTCTATTTTAATGGCGATGGGCATGATGATGCTCCCGCCTGTAATGATTTCTCTGCCTTTTAAAATTTTAGTGTTTATTCTGGTAGATGGGTTTAATTTATTGACCGAAAATTTAGTAGCGAGTTTTAAAATGGTTTGATATTAAAAACATTCAAGCTATAAAAGCTTGAAACCAGTTTAAAACTCATAATTCAAATACGCTGTAATGGATCGCCCTGGTGCGGGTTCTCTTCCTGTAGGGCTTGTGCCAATTCCCCTAAAATAATACTTCATGTTAAAAAGGTTATTGATTTGCAAACTCCCGGTGATTTTATGCCTACCGCTTTGCCATAAAACGGAGCTTACTTGAACGTTCAACACAAAATACAAGGGCAATAACCCCACTGAATTACAACCATACTCTAGCCCCCCTGTGTATTCTGGGTTTAAGGGCAAGCACACGGTTTGGCTTTTGGCCTGATTGAGCATAGAACTATAAGCGCGGCTATAAAAATAGCTACTAATACCAAAAGTCGTGTGCTTGTAAGTATACATCATGTCAAATATGAATTGGTTAGGACTCACATAAGGCAAACGTTTCCCTTTAATATCAAAGGGTTTATTGACAATGCCTGTAAAATAATAAGCAATATCATCAGCATTAGAAGTGATGTGCGCATCAATGTAAGTGTAAGCCACATGAAATTGCAAACCCCTAATCGGCGCGTAATACAATTCCAATTCCACCCCTTGGCTCCTAGCATTCACAGGCTGTGGACTATAGCCTCCCGCATAGTAACGCTTGGCAAAAATCACAAAATAATTCGTGTTAAAGCTCAATAGATTTTTATAACTATAGCGTTGCCCCACTTCAATTTCATTAAAAATTTGGTTGTAATTAGTCCTAGTAATGCCTACCATTGTGTGTTGTGGGGGGATAAAACTGCGGCGGTAGTTCGCATACCATATCCAATTTTCCATAGGTTTATATCCGATGTTAAGGGCAGGACTCCATTCGTTTTGACGCTGTTTTTTACTAGTCCATACGGAAAAATCGTGCTTTTCTGGCTCTTTGTTGTTATAGTTCAAAAAAGTGTATCTAATCCCTGGAGTTATCGCTAATTTAGAATCAAAAAGCTCTATTTTATCGCTCAACCATACCGCTGTATAGTTATTAAACATTTCTTGATTATTGTTAGGCGTTTTAGAAAGGACATAAGGAGGCATGTGGCACACCCCATTGATAATATCTGTTTTTTCGCATGTGCTTTGATCGGATCTAATGAACATGTCCATCGTCATAAAACGCATGCCTACATTAAAAGTTTGCTTAACTTTATTGGTATTAACAACTAAGTTCAAATTAGGCTCAAAAGCGTTCATCACATAACGCCTTAAATGATCAAAAATAAAAAATCCTGGATAATTTTGATCGGTATAAACAGGGCCTAATTTAGGATTGGTATTGACATTTAAAAAATTAGAATCAAATTTAAAATCCCTTGACATGTCATGCCCATAGTAGCTGAAAGTGAAATCCCCCCCTACCCTATCCGTGTCCCCAAAAAAGTTTTGATACACAGCTCCCCATCGCTTCGCTCTCCCGCTTTTATCGTTATTAGGGCGGTTATTTTGAAAACGATTTTCATTATAGGCAGCTATACCTAAAGACCCAGGGTCTGTTAAAAAATAGCTGTAATATTGAAAAAAAGCAGTGATCTTGTTGCTATCATTGATTTGATACAACGAATCTAGCAAGTAGTTTTGAATGTTGGTAGGGCTGTTGTATCTAAACCCTTGCCCTTTGAGCCAATTGACTTGAGCTTGGATTCCAAAATGCTTATTCATCATGCCCCCCGTTCTTAAATAGGTGTTAAAAAGCATGTTGTTAACTAAGCTTTTATCAATGTTTTTAGAATTTTGATTGAAAAACCCCCCATTTTCAGATTTGCCCCAAAAAGTGGTCCTCTCGCTCACCTGACTTTCCCACTTGGTAGGAATGCCTTTGGTGATAATGTTGATCACACCGCCAAAAGCGTTAGGGCCATAACGCACGCTCTCCCCACCTTTAGTTACGCTGATTCTATCCACAGATTGGAAAGTTACAGGAAAAATAACCGTGCCAATTTCAACATAGGGTGCGACATAAATAGGAATCCCATTGACTAGAATCATTCCCGTATTAGAATGCCCTGGGCCTCCCGCACCAAACCCCCTAATGGAAATGCTAGGCACAGCTCCAATACCTGTAGAGTTTCTAATATGCACGCCTGGCACATTTTGCAAAGCTTCTTCAATGCTTTGATTCGCGCTTTTAGTGAGTTGCTTGTTAGAAATCACCGTGCGAGAACCCATATAATTTCTCACTTCCTTGCTCCTCCAGCTTAAAGGCGCTTCTTTATCGTTAGCTACCCCTGAAGCTTCTACTCTTTCCAAATTATGAGTTTTGACAGCATGCACGCTATGACTCAAAACAGCCAAAGAGACTAAAATTCTTTTCATTTACCACCTTTTATGAAAAATGTTCATTTTTACAACAAGGTGTAATTTATAATAACCATTATTAGTTTTAGCTTAAATTTTGAGACAATTATTATTTAAATTAAATTAATAGCTTTTTTTATCAAAAATGCCGATTGATGCGAATGTTTATAGAAAAGATTGGGAGAAAAATAAAAATTTTTTAATATTTCTAATAGGGTGAGTTTTAAACCAATAAAGGGTTTAACAACCCTTTTATGGCTAGCCTTTAAACCAAAATTTGAGTCGCATAAAAAGCTATCAAGGAAAACGCATACGCTACAACGGTTGTAAAGATGAATAAATACGCTACAAACTTGATCCCCCCAGCTTCTCTACCAAAAGTAATGGTCGCTGCAAAACAAGGGATATAAAACATCACAAACACGATAAAAGCGATCCCACTAGGCACGCTGACTTCTTTTCTTAAGATCTCTCTAAAAGCGTCCGATTTTTCGTTTTGATCCCCTAAAGAAAACAACACGCCCAAAGTAGAAACCACCACCTCTTTAGCCATAAACCCGGTTACAAGCGACACACTCAAACGCCAATCAAAATCCATAGGGCTAAAGACTTTTTCTAAATACGACCCACCTCTTCCTACAATGCTGTTTTTTAAATTCTTTTTATCCAATTCGGCTTTTAATTCTTTTAATTTTTCTTCTTTGGCTTCGCTTGAAAGAGTGGTGTTTTTATCCACTAACAAGCTTTCTTGTTTATAGGTTTTCATAGCCGCACCGCTTTTAGGGTATTGAGACATAAACCAGATTAAAATCGCTCCCACTAAAATATAAGTCCCGGCCTTTTTAAGGTAAGAAAGCGATTTGGTGTAGATACTGAAATAGACCATTCTCCAACTGGGAAAGCGGTATTTAGGCATTTCCATGATAAAAGATTCGGTTTGTCCTTTAAACACGCTTAATTTGAGTAATTTGGCCATCACTAATGCTACAACCGCCCCCAAAATATAAATGCAAAACAGCACAAACCCAGCACTTGAAGAAGGGAAAAACGAGCCTACAAACAGCACATAAATAGGCAGCCTTGCCGAGCAACTCATAAAGCCGATCACAAAAAGCGTGATCAGTCGTTCGTTATAGTTTTGTAAGGTTCTTGTCGCCATGTAAGCGGGCACTGAGCAGCCAAAACCGGTGATTAAAGGGATAAAACTCTTCCCATGCAAGCCAAATTTATGCAAGATCCCATCTAATAAAAACGCTACCCTACTCATATAACCCGTTGTCTCTAGTAAAGAAATCCCAAAATACAACACCACAATTAAAGGCAAGAATGAAACCGTCGCTCCCACTCCCCCAATAATGCCATCGCCCACCAAAGACGCTAAATCTTCATTAGCCACATTTTCTTTAATACTATCGCTCAAAAACTTGAACCCCTCTTCAAGCGCTTTTTGCACTCCCCCCCCTATTAAAAAGCTCAAGGAAAAAATGATAAACATGAACCCTAAAAAAATGAAAATCCCATAACGCGGGTGCATTAAAATCTTATCAATCTTATAAGTGTGTTCAAAACTCGCGTTTTGTTGGTTTTCACTGATTACTAATTTAGCGATTCTTTGAGCGCTCTGGCTGTATTTTAGAGACTCCTTAAAGCTTTGAGACGGGACTTTTATGCTTTCATTGTTTATAGTATTTTGAGAATAAAGCCTGACAATTTCATCTAATAAAAGCTCTGTATTCAAGCGATCTTCTTTGGATCTTGCGCTTGTAGGCACGCACACAACCCCTAATTCTTTAGAAAGCTTTTCTGTATTAATTTTAATGCCTTCTTTTTGTGCCTCATCCCACATGTTGAGCGCAAGAAGCATTTTTTTATTCGTGTCTAATAGCTGCACGCTTAAGGCTAAATTACGCTCTAAATTGGTGGAATCCACCACATTAAGAATGAGATCGTATTGCCCTTTTTCTAAAAAATCTTTAGTAACCTTTTCTTCAGTGGTGAAGTCATTGAGCGCGTAAGTGCCAGGTAAATCAATGATAGTGATTTGATGCTCTTTGTGGATCAAATCCACTTCCATTTTATCCACGGTAACCCCGGCAAAATTCCCCACTTTCAAATGGGCGTTGCTCAAAGCGTTGATGAGGGATGATTTCCCCACATTAGGCTGGCCCACAAGGGCGATAGTGATTTCTTTTATTGGGTTTGAATGCTCCACATTAAAGCCTTTTAATTTTTGGTTATATCGTTTTGATATTAAAATTTGGCACTATAGCGCTATAAGACTAATTGTTATATAATAAAAGCGAGACAAGAATGTTAAAATACGAAAGGAGCGTGTGATGTTGTGCGTGTTTGATATAGAAACCATTCCTAGCGTGAGCTTGTGTAAAGAGCATTTCCAATTAGAAGAAAATGATGCGCTAAAAATCTGTGAACGGAGTTTTGAAAAGCAAAAAGAAAAAAGCGGGAGCGAGTTTTTGCCTCTTTATTTGCATGAAATTATCTCTATTGCAGCGGTCATTGGCGATGATTACGGGCAATTTATCAAAGTGGGGAATTTTGGTCAAAAACACGAGAATAAAGAGGATTTTACAAGCGAAAAAGAGCTTTTAGAAGATTTTTTTAGATACTTTAACGAAAAGCAACCGCGCCTAATAAGCTTCAATGGCAGAGGTTTTGATATACCCCTACTTACGCTCAAAGCCCTTAAATACAATTTAACTTTAGACGCTTTTTACAGCCAAGAAAACAAATGGGAAAATTACCGCGCGCGTTATAGCGAGCAGTTCCATTTGGATTTAATGGATAGCTTGAGCCATTATGGATCTGTTAGGGGGTTGAATCTCAATGGCGTTTGCTCTATGACAAATATTCCTGGTAAATTTGATGTGAGCGGGGATTTAGTGCATGCGATTTATTACAACCCTAATTTAAGCCAAAATGAGAAAAAGGAGAAGATTGATAGCTATTGCCAAAGCGATGCGCTTAACACTTACTGGCTTTTTTTAAAATACGAAGTGCTGAAAGGGGCTTTAAATAAGGAGCAATACCTTGGGCTATTGAATGATTTTTTAGCCAAATTCCCTAAGGAAAAATCCTATTCAAGCGTTTTTACTAACGCTTTAGAGAAAGAGATTAGGGAGTTTGCTTAAACACCCTATTAAACTCCTATTGAAACCTTATTGGATAATCAAAACCAATCAGTATAAAACCAAGTGTTAGCAAAGCCATCATTAATTTATTACTAGAAGATAAAGATGAAAATATAGGTATTTATACTAATTTACGCACTAATAAAACTTTTAGTTTTTAATAAATAATATAGTCTATCATTAAAATAGGCTATAGCCTAACAACTAATAATTATAGTTTTAAACTAATCTGTGTTGAATATCAAAAATTATGCAATAACCATTGAACGATAAGAATAATATTTTTGTGAAAAAAATAAACGGATCGCTCTCAATTCAAAACAAAACCTAAAACAGAATAAAACTTATTAGGGTTTCAATCACTTAAAAGTGATACTATGATGAGTAAATCAACTTAAAGGCAAAGACATGAATGAAGTGGTTATAGTGGCGGCAAAGCGGAGCGCTGTAGGGAGTTTTTTAGGCTCTCTAAAGAATGTGGGTGCTAGAGAAATGGGTGTTAGCGTGCTTAAAGACGCTTTGAATGCGAGCTCTCTTAAGCCTAGCGATGTGGATTCTGTCATTTTAGGCAATGTTTTAGGTGCTGGTTTGGGTCAAAATATCGCCAGGCAGATCCAACTAGACGCCGGCATCCCTAATGACAAAAACGCTTTTAGCGTCAATATGGTTTGTGGATCGTCAATGAAAGCTATCCAGTTAGCGCATGACAGCATCATGCTTGGGTGCGATGAGGTGGTGGTGTGCGGTGGCGTGGAAAACATGAGTGCAGCACCTTATTTGTCGTTTGACATGCGAGAGGGGAAAAGAATGGGGAATGCAAACATGATAGACTCCATGATCCATGATGGATTGTGGGATGCTTTCAATGATTACCACATGGGGATCACCGCTGATAATGTCGCTCAAGCATACCACATAAGCCGAGAAGATCAAGATAATTTCGCGCTCCAGTCGCAACTCAAAGCAAGAGCCGCCATTAATGCAGGGAAATTCCAAGAAGAAATCACGCCTATTGAAATAGCGAATAAAAAAGGCGTGGTGGTTTTTAAAGAAGACGAATACCCTAGAGACACGACGCTAGAATCCCTTGCAAAGCTCAAACCCGCTTTCAAAAAAGACGGATCGGTAACGGCAGGAAATTCATCAGGGATCAATGATGGCGCGAGTATTATCATTTTATGCAACGCTAAAAAAGCGCAAAAATTGGGGTTAAAATCCATGGCCACTATCAGGGGGTTTGGTTTGGGTGGTTGCAGTCCGGATATAATGGGGATATGCCCTAGTATTGCAATTAAAAACAATCTTAAAAATGTCAAAATGAATCTCAATGACATCAATCTTTTTGAACTCAATGAAGCTTTCGCCGCGCAAAGCATAGCCGTGTTAAAAGAGCTTGAATTAAACCCTAATATCGTGAATGTGAATGGAGGCGCAATAGCCATTGGCCACCCTATTGGCGCAAGCGGCGCTAGGATTTTGGTAACTTTATTGCATGAAATGAAAAGAAGCGGTCATGGCGTGGGCTGTGCGTCATTGTGTGTGGGCGGCGGTCAAGGGCTATCAGTAATAGTGGAACAAAAATAAGGAGAATGAGATGAACAAGGTTATAACTGATTTAGACAAAGCATTGAGCGGGTTAAAAGACGGAGACACTATTTTAGTGGGCGGTTTTGGGCTGTGTGGGATACCCGAATACGCCATTGATTACATTTATAAGAAAGGCATCAAGGATCTGGTTGTCGTGAGCAATAATTGCGGCGTTGATGACTTTGGGCTTGGCATTCTTTTAGAAAAAAAGCAGATTAAAAAGATTATCGCTTCCTATGTGGGGGAGAATAAGATTTTTGAATCGCAAATGCTGAACGGAGAAATTGAAGTCGTTTTGACACCGCAAGGCACGCTGGCTGAAAACTTGCGTGCTGGAGGGGCTGGGATACCCGCTTACTACACCCCAACCGGGGTTGGAACTCTGATCGCTCAAGGCAAGGAATCAAGGGAATTTAACGGCAAGGAGTATATTTTAGAAAGAGCGATCACAGGCGATTACGGGCTTATTAAAGCCTATAAAAGCGACACTCTTGGGAATTTGGTATTTAGAAAAACAGCCAGAAATTTCAATCCCTTGTGTGCGATGGCGGCAAAAATATGCGTCGCTGAAGTGGAAGAAATTGTCCCAGCTGGGAAATTAGACCCAGATGAAATACACTTGCCAGGAATCTATGTGCAACACATCTATAAGGGCGAGAAATTTGAAAAACGGATAGAAAAAATCACAACAAGGAGCGCGAAATGAGAGAGGCTATCATTAAAAGAGCGGCAAAGGAACTAAAAGAGGGCATGTATGTGAATTTAGGGATAGGCTTGCCCACGCTTGTGGCTAATGAAGTGAGCGGGATGAATATCGTTTTCCAAAGCGAGAACGGGCTGTTAGGGATTGGCGCTTACCCTTTAGAGGAGGGCGTTGATGCGGATCTCATTAATGCGGGCAAAGAAACCGTGACCGTGGTGCCGGGCGCTTCGTTTTTCAACAGCGCGGATTCGTTTGCGATGATTCGTGGGGGGCATATTGATTTAGCGATTTTAGGAGGGATGGAAGTCTCACAAAATGGGGATTTGGCTAATTGGATGATCCCTAAAAAGCTCATAAAAGGCATGGGAGGGGCTATGGATTTGGTGCATGGCGCTAAAAAAGTGATTGTCATCATGGAGCATTGCAACAAATACGGGGAGTCTAAAGTGAAAAAAGAATGCTCCTTACCCTTAACAGGAAAGGGCGTGGTGCATCAATTGATAACGGATTTAGCGGTGTTTGAGTTTTCCCATAACGCCATGAAATTGGTGGAATTGCAAGAGGGAGTCAGCCTTGATCAAGTGAGAGAAAAAACAGAAGCCAAATTTGAAGTGCACCTATAGCTTATAAAAGGGGTGTTTATGTTTTTATTAAGGCATTTGACTTCAGCGTGCGTGTTTTTGGCGTCTAAATGTTTGCCGGACTCCTTTGTTTTGGTCGCTCTTTTATCGTTTATCGTGTTTGTTCTTGTTTATGGTTTGACAGGGCAAGACGCTTTTTCTGTCATTTCTAGTTGGGGGAATGGTGCTTGGACGCTTTTAGGTTTTTCTATGCAAATGGCTCTTATCTTGGTGTTGGGTCAGGCTTTGGCTAGTGCTAAATTAGTCCAAAAACTTTTAAAATATCTAGCGTCTTTACCTAAAGGGTATTACACGGCTTTATGGTTGGTTACTTTTCTGTCATTAATCGCTAATTGGATCAATTGGGGTTTTGGCTTAGTGATCAGTGCGATTTTTGCAAAAGAGATCGCCAAAAATGTTAAAGGGGTGGATTACAGGCTGCTTATTGCTAGCGCTTATTCGGGTTTTGTCATCTGGCATGGGGGTTTATCAGGCTCTATCCCTTTAAGCGTTGCCACCCAAAATGAAAATCTGTCCAAAATAAGCGCTGGGGTGATTGAAAAAGCTATTCCTATCAGTCAGACAATTTTTTCTGCATATAATTTAATCATCATAGGGATCATTCTTATAGGGTTACCCTTTTTAATGGCAATGATCCACCCTAAGAAGGAAGAAATCATTGAGATTGACGCAAAGCTTTTAAAAGACGAATACAAGGAAACAGAACTCATTGACCACCAACAAGACAAAACGATCGCGCATTTTTTGGAAAACAGCGCTTTGCTTTCTTATCTTTTGGTTTTTTTGGGTTTTGGGTATCTTGGTATTTATTTTTTTAAAGGGGGAGGGATTAGTTTAAACATTGTCAATACGATTTTCCTTTTTTTAGGGATTTTGCTCCATAAAACCCCTTTAGCTTATGTGAAAGCGATCAATCATTCCGCTAGGAGCGTGGCTGGGATTTTATTGCAATTCCCTTTTTATGCCGGGATTATGGGAATGATGGCAAGCCATAGCGTGGGAGGTCATTCTTTAGCGCAAATGCTTTCTTTGGCTTTCACGCATATCGCTAATGAAAAAACTTTCGCGCTCATGACTTTTTTGAGCGCAGGGGTTGTCAATATTTTTATTCCATCAGGCGGAGGGCAATGGGCGATTCAAGCTCCTATCATGCTTCCGGCTGGGCAGAGCTTGGGGGTGGATCCGGGCGTGGTTTCTATGGCTATCGCTTGGGGAGACGCTTGGACAAATATGATACAGCCTTTTTGGGCTTTGCCCGCTTTAGCCATTGCGGGTTTGGGCGCTAAAGATATTATGGGCTATTGCGTTTTGACTTTAATTTTTGTAGGCTTAGTCGTGTGCGGGGTGTTTTATTTTTTAGTGTGAGTTTTTCACGCCTAAAACCACGCTCTTTGGGGTAAAGTTTTCTCTTTTTACCCCTTAAACGCTCTTGTAATTAAGCCTTATTTCGTTACAATAACCCCATAATAACCTAAGGAATTGTTTTGTTTTTCAAATTTATTTTATGTTTATTATTAGGAACGTTTGCATGGGCAAAAGAGGATATTCCTACCCCATTAACGCCCTCTAAACGCTATTCTATCAATTTGATGACTGAAAATGATGGCTATATCAACCCTTACATTGATGAGTATTATACCGCAGGCAATCAAATAGGTTTTTCTACTAAAGAGTTTGATTTTTCTAAAAATAAAGCGATGAAATGGACTTCGTATTTAGGGTTTTTCAATAAAAGCCCTAGGGTTACTCGTTTTGGCGTTTCTCTCGCCCAAGACATGTATACCCCTTCACTTGAAAACAGAAAACTGGTGCATTTGCATGACAACCACCCTTATGGGGGGTATTTGAGGGTGAATTTGAATGTGTATAACCGCCATCAAACTTTCATGGAATTGTTCACGCTTTCTTTAGGCACAACAGGGCAAGATTCTTTGGCCGCTCAAACGCAGCGTCTCATTCATAAATGGGGTCATGACCCCCAATTTTATGGCTGGAACACGCAGCTCAAAAACGAATTTATCTTTGAATTGCACTACCAATTGCTCAAAAAAGTCCCCCTTTTAAAGACTCGTTTTTTTTCTATGGAGTTAATGCCTGGGTTTAATGTGGAGCTTGGGAATGCGAGGGATTATTTCCAACTCGGCTCGCTCTTTAGGGCTGGGTATAACTTGGACGCTGATTATGGGGTCAATAAGGTCAATACCGCTTTTGATGGAGGCATGCCTTATAGCGATAAATTTTCCGTCTATTTTTTTGTAGGGGCTTTTGGGCGCTTCCAACCCCTTAACATCTTCATTCAAGGCAATAGCCCTGAAACTAGGGGCATTGCTAATTTAGAATACTTTGTTTATGCCAGTGAAATAGGAGCGGCTATGATGTGGCGCAGCTTTAGGGTGGCTTTCACGATCACTGATATTAGTAAAACCTTTCAATCCCAGCCTAAACACCACCAAATCGGCACTTTAGAATTGAATTTTGCCTTTTGATTTAATATTAGGTTTAATATTTTTTATCTTTTATCCCTATATGATATTTTTTTGAATGAACTTATTACTATTATTCACTTCACACACTAAATTTTCACTGATTGGCTTTAAAAAAAAAAACGATTTCCATTTTAAAATTTGTCCTATAATTCAAACAGGTTACCTTGATAGGTTACCTTAAACAACACTTTAATACAAGGAGTCTAAAAAATGAAAGACGCAAGAGTTCAGGTGATGGGTATTGATGCCGGTGGCACCATGACGGACACATTTTTTGTGAAAGAAAATGGCAGTTTCGTAGTTGGTAAAGCCCAAAGCAACCCAGAAGATGAGAGCTTAGCTATTTACAATAGCTCACAGGACGCTTTATCGCATTGGAAATCAGATGTCAGTAAGGTTTATCCAGAGTTGGTCACTTGCGTGTATTCGGGAACGGCGATGCTCAATCGGGTCGTCCAAAGGCGCGGGATGGAAGTGGGCCTAATTTGCAATAAGGGTTTTGAGCAAATGCATTCTATGGGCAGGGCGTTGCAATCCTACTTGGGGTATGCGCTAGAAGAAAGGTTGCATATCAACACGCACAAGTATGATGATCCGCTGATTCCTTTAAAAAGGATTAGAGGCGTTACAGAAAGAACCGATGTCAAGGGGCAAGTGGTTATCCCAGTGCGCCAAGAAGAGGTTAAAGTTGCTGTTAAGGAACTTTTAGAAGCAGGCGCAAAGGCCATTGTGATTTGCTTGTTGCAATCTCATAAAAACGCTGAAAGCGAGCGGATCGTTAGAGACATAGCGTTAAAAGAAATTGAAAAATTGGGTAAAAATATTCCTGTGTTCGCTTCTGTGGATTACTACCCTCAAAGAAAAGAAAGCCACAGAATGAACACCACTATTTTAGAAGCTTATGCGGCTGAGCCAAGCAGACAAACCCTCTCTAAAGTCAGCAACCGCTTCAAAGAGCATGGCGCTAAATTCGATCTTCGTGTGATGGCAACGCATGGAGGCACCATTAGCTGGAAAGCTAAAGAGCTCGCTAGGACTATTGTGAGTGGCCCTATTGGAGGCGTGATTGGATCTAAATTGCTAGGCGAAACGCTTGGTTATGACAATATTGCATGCAGCGATATTGGCGGCACGAGCTTTGATATGGCACTTATCGTTAAGAGCAATTTCAACATCGCTTCTGACCCTGATATGGCACGCCTTGTTTTATCTCTACCGCTTGTGGCTATGGATTCTGTTGGCGCGGGTGCTGGGAGTTTTGTACGCATTGATCCGCACAGCCAATCGGTTAAACTAGGACCTGACAGCGCGGGGTATAGAGTTGGCACTTGTTGGAAAGACAGCGGATTAGACACGGTTTCAGTAACCGATTGCCATATTGTTTTAGGCTATTTGAATCCGGATAATTTCTTAGGCGGTTTGATTAAATTGGATGTGGATAGGGCTAAAAAACACATTAAAGAGCAAATCGCTGATCCGCTAGGCATTAGCGTAGAAGATGCGGCTGCGGGCGTGATTGAGTTGCTTGATTTGGAGCTTAAAGAATACTTGCGATCCAATATTAGCGCTAAAGGGTATAGCCCATCTGATTTTGTGTGCTTTTCGTATGGTGGCGCGGGGCCTGTGCATACTTATGGCTACACAGAAGGATTAGGGTTTAAGGATGTGGTAGTGCCTGCGTGGGCGGCTGGATTTAGCGCTTTTGGTTGTGCTTGCGCTGATTTTGAATACAGATACGACAAGAGCGTGGATATAGCCATTCCGCAGTATTCTTCAGACAAGTCAAAAGTAGAAGCATGCAAGATCATTCAAGACGCATGGGATGAATTGACTCTCAAAGTGATTGAAGAGTTCAAGATCAATGGATTTTCTCAAAAAGATGTAATCTTAAGACCTGGATACAGAATGCAGTATATGGGACAATTGAATGACTTAGAGATCACTTCTCCTGTATCAAAAGCTGCAAGCGTGGCTGATTGGGAAGAGATTGTCAAAGAATATGAAAAAACCTACGCTCGCGTTTATTCTGAATCAGCGTGTTCTCCAGAGCTTGGTTTTAGCGTGACCGGCGTGATCATGCGTGGTGTTGTGGCTACGCAAAAACCTGTGATTCCGGTTGAAAAAGAGCATGGTGCTACGCCCCCAAAAGAAGCCAAAATAGGCGTTAGAAAATTCTATCGGCATAAAAAATGGGTGGATGCAGATGTGTGGCAAATGGAAAAATTACTGCCTGGAAATGAGGTCATAGGGCCTGCGATCGTGGAATCAGATGCGACCACTTTCGTGATACCCAAGGGCTTTGCGACAAGACTAGACAAACACCGATTGTTCCACTTGAAAGAAGTTAAATAAAGGAGTTCAAAATGGCAAATTTATTGAAAAACGGCAAAACTTTAAAACAAGCTAGAGATGAAATCCTAGCCAGGACAGAAAAAACAGGGCATTATAATGGTCTCAAAAAACTAGAGTTTAAAGAAAGAGATCCGATCGGTTATGAGAAAATGTTCTCTAAATTAAGAGGCGGTATCGTGCATGCCAGAGAAACAGCTAAAAGGATTGCGGCAAGCCCTATTGTTGAGCAAGAGGGGGAATTATGCTTCACGCTTTATAACGCTGTGGGCGATAGCGTGCTGACTTCTACGGGTATCATTATCCATGTAGGCACTATGGGATCAGCTATCAAATACATGGTAGAGAATAATTGGGAAGACAACCCCGGTATCAACGATAAGGATATTTTCACCAACAACGACTGCGCGATCGGGAATGTGCACCCATGCGATATTATGACTCTTGTGCCTATTTTCCACGATGAAAAATTGATTGGGTGGGTAGGCGGTGTTACGCATGTGATTGATACCGGATCGGTTACTCCAGGATCAATGAGCACCGGACAGGTTCAAAGATTTGGGGATGGATACATGATCACTTGCCGTAAAACAGGAGCGAATGATGAGAGCTTTAAAGATTGGTTGCATGAATCTCAAAGATCGGTTCGCACGCCTAAATATTGGATTCTAGATGAAAGGACTAGGATTGCAGGGTGCCATATGATTAGGGATTTAGTGATGGAAGTCATTAAAGAAGATGGCATTGATTCTTACATGCGATTTATTGACGAGGTGATTGAAGAGGGGAGAAGAGGCCTTATCTCTAGGATCAAATCCATGACCATACCGGGCAAGTATAGAAAGGTAGCGTTTGTGGATGTACCTTATGCACATAAGGATATTGGCGTGTGCTCTGAATTTGCTAAGCTAGACACAATCATGCACTCTCCTGTGGAAATCACTATCAATAAAGACGCTACATGGAAATTGGATTTTGATGGTGCGTCCAGGTGGGGATGGCACTCTTTCAATTGCAACCAAGTGTCTTTCACTAGCGGTATTTGGGTGATGATGACTCAAACGCTGATACCCACTTCTCGCATCAATGATGGCGCTTATTTTGCGACTCAATTCAGACTCAAAAAAGGGACTTGGATGAATCCAGATGACAGGCGCACCGGGCATGCTTATGCGTGGCACTTCTTGGTATCAGGTTGGAGCGCTTTGTGGAGAGGCTTGTCTCAAGCGTATTACAGCCGAGGGTATTTAGAAGAGGTCAATTCCGGGAACGCTAACACTTCCAATTGGCTGCAAGGCGGTGGTATCAACCAAGATGGAGAAATCCATGCGGTGAATAGCTTTGAGACAAGTTCTTGTGGGACTGGAGCTTGCGCGATAAAAGACGGCTTGAATCACGCAGCAGCTATTTGGAATCCAGAGGGCGATATGGGCGATGTTGAAATTTGGGAAATGGCAGAGCCTCTTCTTTATTTGGGCAGGAATGTCAAAGCCAATACCGGTGGGTATGGGAAATATCGAGGCGGTAACGGGTTTGAAACCTTAAGAATGGTGTGGGGTGCACATGATTGGACCATGTTCTTTATGGGCAATGGCTATATGAATAGCGATTGGGGTATGATGGGGGGCTATCCAGCGGCTAGTGGCTATAGGTTTGAAGCGCACAACACCGACTTGAAAAACAGGATTAAAAATAACGCCAGCTTGCCTTTGGGGGGCGATTTTAACCCAACGGATAGAGATTATGAAAAGCACATTTCTCATGCGTCTCAAGTCAAAAGGGATAAGCAATGCATCACCACCGAGAACTGCTTTGACAATTACGACTTGTATTTGAACTACATCAAAGGCGGTCCTGGATTTGGCGATCCGATTGAAAGGGATTTGAACGCGATTTTAGAAGATCTAAACAGCAAACAGCTATTGCCAGAATACGCTTACAAGGTTTATGGTGCGATTGTGAGCCAGAATAAAGACGGCATTTGGGTAGGAGATGAAGCCAAAACGAAAGCCAGAAGAAAAGAAATTCTTGAAAACAGAAAGGCTAGATCCATCCCTGTAAAAGAATGGATGGAGCAAGAAAGAAACGCTATCCTTGAAAAAGAAGCTTCCAAACAGGTTAAGCACATGTATGCGACTAGCTTTGATCTCTCGCCCAAGTTTTTAAACGATTTTAAAACATTCTGGAACTTGCCAAAGAGTTGGAGCGTGAAAGAAGATGAGCTTGGCGTATTCACCTATGGATCTAAATACAGGATGGATTTGAGCAAATTGCCTGATGTGCGCACAGTTCTGTTGGTTGATGAGAAATAAAGAAAGGAGAATGGTTATGTCAAAATACACACAAGAACAAATTAAAAATTTGGTAGAGGGGAACTTGGATTGGAACACTGTCTTAAAAATGCTTAGCATGCCTAAAGATCATGAAAGGTTCCAAATGTATTTGAAGGTGTTGCAAGATAAGGTAGATTTTGATGACAAAATCGTCTTACCCTTGGGGCCGCATTTGTTTGTGGTGCAAGATGCTCAAAAAAAGTGGGTGATTAAGTGTTCATGCGGTCATGCATTTTGCGCTCCAGAGGAGAACTGGAAATTGCATGCAAACATCTATGTGCGCGATACAGCAGAAAAAATGGAAGAGGTGTATCCTAAACTCTTAGCTAGTGATACTCACTGGCAAGTGTATCGGGAGTATATTTGCCCGGATTGCGGCATCCTTTTAGATGTTGAAGCCCCAACTCCTTGGTATCCTGTGATCCATGATTTTGAGCCTGATATAGAGGCGTTTTATAAAGATTGGCTAGGCATACAGCCCCCAGAAAGACGCTAAAATCGCTCAATCCTTTTTATGAAAGAGGCTTTATGCCTCTTGGCGCTAAAAGCTTGGGTTAATTTAACTCAAGCGAATTTTCTTCAATCCTAACAAATTTGGCTGCAAATTAAAAAATTTAAGCTTTTTTTCTTTTTTTTTGATTTAATACTCGGTATAATCTTAATCCACCTAAAAGGAAAAGCTATGAAAGTAACACAAGGCATTGCTAACGACTTTTTTGCCCTAACAAACACGATGTTTTCTATCCTTGTACACCAGCGAAACCACACTTGGGAAGAAGAAAATTGTGGAAAATTACTGCAAGATATTGTCAATATCTCTAAAAATAAGAAAACGCATTTTATGAGTTCTATCACTATACTTTCAATAAAATAAAGGGTTTTTTTGACTAAAAAATTCATGTCTTGGATGGTGGTTATTGGGGCTTTAATTTGCGTGCTTTTAGGGGTGTTTATCTTCTTTACCAGCATGTCGGTTAAAAAATCTTTAACCGCTTATCTTAACGCTTATTTGGATCAACGCCCCCATATTAAGGGCATGGGGATTGTAGGCGCTCCTTTTGAATGCGAAGGGTTTTTTAAAATCGCATGCGTTTCTAAGGAGCTTCATTTTTTAGACTCTCAAAACTCCCCTATTATGGATTTTAAAGATTTAAATATCAAGCTCCATTCTTTAGATAAAAGCTCTCTTATCCTTTCTGTCCATTCTCAAATCCAATCCCCTATTTTAGAACAAGATATTCAGCAAAAAATCCATCAAATCCCCTTAAAAAACTTGAATGCCTTATTGGAAAAATTCAAACCCATGCGCTTGAATTGCTCTTTAAAATTCAACGCTCTAGATGAAAAAACCTTAAACGACAACTTAAAATGCGATTTGACTAATGCAGAGAATATCCTTGCTTACACTTTTTTTCAAGAAGGTTTAATGGAGGCGCAAGAAAATCTATCCCTTAAAAATATTTTCAAAACCTTGAGTTCTAAAGACGCTAAAGCCATAGAAGAGTTGCAAGACAAACTGCGTTTCTTAGCGCCAAAGTTGAGCGTTTCTATCCAAGTGCGCCATCTTAAAAACATTTTAGAGTCCTTTTACCACCAAAATAAAGAGAGTTTGGGCTTTTTTTCCCCTTATTTTAGCTTGCGTTCTCAAACCCCTAGCGTTTCTTATGAAAGCGCGTTAGTTTCTTTAGAAAACTATTTTATGGCTTTGTTCCAGTCCCATTTTAAAGACGATACCGCGCTCCAACAGAATTTTAAAGGATTGTTGCAAGCCTTTGTCTCTATGGCTAAAGACAAACGATCTCAGATCGCTCTTAACGCCCAAGCTAAAGACAACGCCAAGCTGACTTTTAACGCTTTGTTAGAAAGCCTTAGCGTGAATTTCTTTCAATCTTACAAAATAAGCCATGAGTGATTTCAAAGTCCCCCCCAAAGCTAAAGGGTTTAAACGCCTTTTTAAAGCCCTTTTTTATTCTAAAGATGGGCTTAAATGCGCATGGGCTGAAGAAAGCGCGTTCAGACAAATCATTGTCTTGGCTCTTTTTTGTATCGTTCTAGCGAGCTATTTGGCCAAAGATTTTTTAGAATGGGGGCTATTGATCTTGCCTTGTTTTTTATCGGTGGTGGTTGAACTAATCAACAGCTCTATTGAAAAGGCTGTGGATTTTACCAGCACAGAGTTCCACCCTTTAGCCAAAAAGGCTAAAGACATGGCCAGTTCAGCCCAACTGATAGGGCTTATTTTTTGGGCTTTGATTTGGGGGCGTTATCTTTTAACGCTTTATTTGAAGTAATTAAATTTTAGGGAGACGCATGCAAGATAATTCAGTCAATGAAACAAAAAATATTGTAGAAGTGGGGATTGATTCTTCTATTGAAGAGAGCTATTTAGCTTATTCAATGAGCGTGATCATAGGGCGCGCTTTACCGGACGCTAGAGATGGCTTAAAGCCTGTGCATAGGCGTATTTTGTATGCGATGCATGAATTAGGCCTAACTTCCAAAGTCGCTTATAAAAAAAGCGCTAGGATCGTGGGTGATGTGATTGGTAAATACCATCCCCATGGCGATAACGCGGTTTATTATGCGTTAGTGAGAATGGCGCAAGATTTTTCTATGCGCTTGGAATTAGTGGATGGGCAGGGCAACTTTGGCTCTATTGATGGCGATAACGCTGCAGCGATGCGTTATACTGAAGCCAGAATGACTAAGGCGAGTGAAGAAATTTTAAGGGATATTGATAAAGACACCATTGATTTTGTGCCTAATTACGATGACACCTTAAAAGAGCCAGATATTTTACCAAGCCGTCTGCCTAACCTTTTAGTCAATGGGGCTAATGGGATCGCCGTAGGCATGGCGACTTCTATCCCCCCTCACAGGATTGATGAAATCATAGACGCTTTAATTCATGTCTTAGAAAACCCTAACGCTGAATTAGATGAAATTTTGGAATTTGTCAAAGGGCCTGATTTTCCTACTGGTGGGATCATCTATGGCAAGACTGGCATTGTTGAAGCCTATAAAACGGGGCGAGGGCGCGTGAAAGTGCGGGCCAAAGTGCATGTGGAAAAGACGAAAAATAAAGAAATCATCGTTTTAGATGAAATGCCTTTTCAAACCAATAAAGCCAAATTGGTGGAACAAATCAGCGATTTAGCGCGAGAAAAACAAATTGAAGGCATTAGCGAAGTGCGCGATGAGAGCGATAGAGAGGGCATTAGAGTGGTGATTGAATTAAAAAGAGACGCGATGAGTGAAATTGTCTTAAACCATCTCTACAAACTCACCACCATGGAGACCACTTTTAGCATTATTTTACTCGCTATTTACAATAAAGAGCCTAAGATTTTCACGCTTTTAGAGTTGTTGCGCCTTTTCTTAAACCACAGAAAAACCATTATTATAAGACGCACGATTTTTGAATTGGAAAAGGCTAAGGCTAGAGTGCATATTTTAGAGGGCTATTTGATCGCACTAGACAATATTGATGAAATCGTGCGACTCATTAAAACAAGCCAAAGCCCAGAAGCGGCTAAAAACGCCTTAATGGAGCGTTTTACTTTGAGCGAAATCCAAAGTAAAGCCATTTTAGAAATGCGTTTACAACGCTTAACAGGCCTTGAAAGGGATAAGATCAAAGAAGAATACCAAAACTTATTAGAGCTTATTGCTGATCTCAATGGCATTTTAAAGAGTGAAGAACGCTTGAATGAAGTCGTCAAAACAGAGCTTTTAGAAGTCAAAGAGCAATTTTCTTCTCCAAGGCGCACTGAAATTCAAGAATCTTACGAAAGTATTGACATAGAAGATTTGATCGCTAATGAGCCTATGGTGGTGAGCATGAGCTATAAAGGCTATGTGAAAAGAGTGGATTTAAAAGCTTATGAAAAGCAAAATCGTGGCGGTAAGGGCAAGCTTTCAGGCAGCACTTATGAAGAAGATTTCATTGAAAACTTTTTTGTGGCTAACACGCATGATATTTTGCTCTTTATCACCAATAAGGGGCAATTGTATCATTTAAAAGTCTATAAAATCCCAGAAGCGAGCCGGATCGCTATGGGTAAAGCCGTTGTGAATTTAATCTCGCTCGCTCCGGATGAAAAGATCATGGCAACCCTAAGCACCAAAGACTTTAGCGATGAACGCTCTTTAGCTTTTTTCACGAAAAATGGCGTGGTGAAGCGCACCAATTTGAGCGAATTTGGGAGCAACAGGAGTTGTGGTGTCAGAGCGATTGTTTTAGATGAAGGCGATGAATTAGTGAGCGCAAAAGTTGTGGATAAAAACGCCAAGCATTTGCTCATCGCATCGCATTTAGGTATTTTCATCAAATTCCCTTTAGAAGATGTGCGCGAAATGGGAAGGAATGCTCGTGGGGTTATAGGGATCAAGCTGAATGAAAACGATTTTGTTGTCGGCGCGGTCGTTATTAGCGATGATGGCAACAAGCTTTTGAGCGTGAGTGAAAACGGGCTTGGCAAGCAAACTCTAGCCGAAGCGTATAGAGAACAATCTCGTGGAGGTAAGGGGATCATTGGCATGAAGCTCACTCAAAAAACCGGCAATCTAGTGGGCGTTATCAGCGTGGATGATGAAAATTTGGATTTGATGATCCTTACTGCAAGCGCGAAAATGATCAGAGTTTCTATTAAAGATATTAGAGAAACCGGAAGAAACGCTAGTGGGGTAAAGCTCATAAACACCGCCGATAAAGTCATGTATGTCAATTCTTGCCCTAAAGAAGAGTCAGAAAAGTTAGAAAACTCTCCTACACAATTATTTGAGTGATGCGTTTCTTTTCATCCTTTTATTTTTTATTGTGTTTTTTAGGGGTTTCTTTGCATGCTCTAAACCCCCTAGAAGATCAAGAATTTTTAATTTCGTACCGCTTGAAAATCGTTGATTCCAGAGTGATGGGCGAAGCGTATTCTGTCTCTAAACCTATCGTTAGCCGCATCAAAACAGCCCCCTATGTCTTAGACTATCATTGCTCCATCATCACTCGCAACCCACCTAATTTGAAAGACCCCTCGCTCCCAATAAAGTTGGAACGCTTCCTTTTAGAAATAGCGTTGAAAAAAGAAAAAGATCGAGTCATAGACTGCATTTTAAAAAGCCAGGTCGCTATCACGCATTATGATCACAGCTATAGAAACGGCACCACCACCACAAGCATTCTTAACCTCAAAGCCTTAAGCGTTAGAGCGAGTTTAGTGGGAGATGCGTTATTTTTAGATATTTTTAGAAAGGAAGAAGAATGAAAATCGCCATTGTAGAAGATGATATTAACATGCGTAAAAGTCTGGAGCTTTTTTTTGAGCTTCAAGACGATTTGGAGATTGTGAGTTTTAAAAACCCTAAAGACGCTTTAGCCAAACTTGATGAGAGCTTTGATTTAGTCATCACGGATATTAACATGCCCCATATGGACGGCTTAGAATTTTTACGCCTTTTAGAGGGCAAGTATGAATCCATTGTGATTACCGGTAATGCGACCTTGAATAAAGCCATTGATTCCATTCGTTTAGGCGTGAAAGACTTTTTCCAAAAACCTTTTAAACCAGAATTGCTTTTAGAGTCTATTTACCGCACCAAAAAAGTTTTAGAATTTCAAAAAAAACACCCTTTAGAAAAACCTTTAAAAAAACCACACAAACACAGCTTTTTAGCCGCTTCAAAAGCGTTAGAAGAGAGTAAACGGCAAGCCTTAAAAGTCGCAAGCACGGACGCTAATGTCATGCTATTGGGCGAAAGCGGGGTAGGTAAGGAGGTTTTTGCTCATTTCATCCACGAGCATTCGCAACGCTCTAAACACCCTTTTATAGCGATCAACATGTCCGCTATCCCAGAGCATTTATTAGAAAGCGAGCTTTTTGGGTATCAAAAAGGAGCGTTCACGGACGCCACAGCCCCTAAAATGGGGCTTTTTGAAAGCGCTAATAAAGGCACGATCTTTTTAGATGAAATCGCTGAAATGCCCTTTCAATTGCAAAGCAAGCTTTTAAGAGTGGTTCAAGAAAAAGAAATCACGCGCCTTGGGGATAATAAGAGCGTTAAAATTGATGTTCGTTTCATTTCCGCTACCAACGCCAACATGAAAGAAAAAATCGCTGCGAAAGAATTCAGAGAAGATTTGTTCTTCCGCTTGCAAATTGTGCCTATAACTATCGCGCCCTTGAGAGAGAGGGTTGAAGAGATTTTACCCATTGCTGAAATCAAGCTTAAAGAAGTGTGCGATGTGTATCATTTAGGGACAAAATCCTTTTCAAAAAACGCCGCAAAACGCCTTTTAGAATACTCTTGGCATGGGAATGTGCGAGAGCTTTTAGGCGTCGTGGAAAGAGCGGCGATTTTAAGCGAAGGAGCAGAAATCCAAGAAAAAGATTTGTTTTTAGAAAGGTAGTTTGTAAAACTTCTTTATCATTCATCTGCAACCAGATAAGTTTAATAGGTTTTAGTGATCACGCTATAATTTCATGGAGTTATTAAAAAAAGCATTTATCAGAAACGCTTAATTTGGGATTTTTGCTCAAAAGGGATTTAAAGATTGGGGTTCAATTAATGGGGAGTTTTTATGTTAGCGAATGATTTTATGGTTAAGAAATTAAAAAACAAGGAGTTGCATGGTTTGTTGTGTAACAAATTGAGTAAAAGAGTGGATAAATTTGGCTATAGAGCGATTGGTGTTGGAGTGGATAAAGAAACTAACGGAGTTATTGTTCAGTTGAATAAGGAAACGATGGTTAGATTGAATAGCAAAACCGCTTTACATTCTGCAATGGTAGCTCTTATAAAATCATTGATGTTCTTAATGATAGGGATGGTGATTTTATCAATTGCAGATTGTTTATCGTTAAGGAATTAGGGGTTGATGAGTGTTTAGGGTTTTCTGCAAATATCAGGCGTTTTTTGGATAGAGGGCCTTACAACATTGAGTGGTTGATGAGGAAGTATTTGGGGGTTGGGTTTAGGAGTTGCAAGGTAGAGCGGATATAAGGAACGGAATTTGTGATCAAATTCCGCTATAAAAAGTGGGGATCTATGATTGATAGAGAAGTTAAAATGCAATTCCCCAAATATCTTAAAGACTCAAAGAAGACAGTCGTTAGAATGACAAGCAAGGTGTTTTACGAGTTGTTGAAGGGGTCTCTGTTTGGCAACCACATCGGCAAAGATCCCATTCAGGCGATTATCATGCAGAAGGAAAACAATAATAAATAAAATCTTGTTGGGTTTTAATCTTCTTATTTTTTTAAATTAAAAGTCATTTTTTAACCCCTAAGACCGCACTACAAAAATTATCGCTCCATTAAAATCAAGCTCTTTTGCTATTGGTTATAAAGCCTTATTAATAATTTTTGCATAGGACTAAAAATAGTGAGTTTAGGGGTTCTTAAACCTACCTCTTGTAATTGAGTTATTTTCAAGCTTTCATGCGATAGATTTTAAAGGCATGGCTTCTTTGCTAACTCTTGCATGATCAAGCTATTTCAATTCCAAAGCTAAAAATTTTCCCGTATAGCTTTGGGTTTTTTCGCAATTTTTTGCCACCTCTAAAGGCGTGCCGCTCGCAATGACTTTCCCGCCCTTATCCCCCCCATCAGGCCCCATGTCTATAATGTAGTCAGCGTTTTTGATAATGTCTAAATTATGCTCGATCACTAGCATGGAATTGCCTAACGCTACTAAAGAATGCAAGACTTGTAAAAGGTGATTCACGTCTTCAAAATGCAAACCGGTGGTAGGCTCATCTAAAATATAAAGGGTTTTGCCTGTGTCTTTTTTACTCAATTCTTTAGCTAATTTGATCCTTTGAGCCTCCCCCCCACTTAAAGTCGTAGCGTTTTGCCCTAAAGTGATATAGCCTAAGCCCACATCTATAAGCGTCTTTAACTTCACAGCGATTTTAGGGAATTTAGCAAAAAATTCATAAGCCTCTTCCACGCTCATGTTCAACACATCAGCAATGGATTTGCCTTTCACCTTGATCTCTAAAGTTTGGGGGTTGTATTTAGCGCCCTTACAGCTATCGCATTGGACTAACACATCAGGCAAAAAGTGCATTTCTATTTTAATATCCCCATCGCCTTGGCATTTCTCGCACCGCCCCCCTTTAACATTAAAGCTGAAACGGCTCGCGCTATAGCCTAAAATTTTAGCTTCTTTTTGCTCGGCAAATAAAATCCTGATTTCATCCATCACTCCCGTGTAAGTGGCAGGGTTGCTTCGTGGGGTTTTGCCTATGGGGGCTTGATCTAAATAAATCACTTTATCCAAATGCTCCAACCCTACAATCTCCACCCCATTCAAGCTCTGAGCTTTTTTAGCATGGTTTAAAAGGGTTTGAGCGGTGGGTAAAAGGGTTTGTAAAATCAGCGAGCTTTTACCGCTCCCGCTCACCCCAGTAATGCACACCAATTGTTTTAAGGGGATTTGAACGCTCAAATTCTTAATGTTATTGATATTGACGTTTTTAATTTCTAAAAAATGCTTTTCTTTAGGGAGTTCAAATTTAGGGCGCTCAATCTTTTTAGTGCCGTTGAGATACAAAGCGGTAGAATGGTTATTTTGCAATAAATCTTTCACGCTCCCGCTAAAAACCACTTCACCCCCATGCCTTCCAGCCTTTGGCCCAATATCCACAACAAAATCCGCATGCTTAATCGTCTCTTTATCATGCTCTACGACAATGAGCGTGTTCCCCTTTCTTTGCAAATTCCTAAGGGTGTTGATGAGTTTGAGCGTGTCCTTTTCATGCAAGCCAATGCTAGGCTCATCTAAAACATACAAAACCCCTGTCAAGCCACTCCCGATTTGACTAGCGATTCGTATCCTTTGGCTCTCCCCTCCGCTAATCGTTCGCGCATCCCTCCCTAAAGTCAAATACCCTAGCCCCACATCGTATAAAAAAAACACCCTTTCTAAAATCTCTTTTAAAATGGGTTCAGCGATCTTTTTTTCTTGCTCGTTAAGATAGCTAAAATGCGTGGGATCGTTAAAAAAGTGATAGACCTCTTCAATGGGCTTAGTTAAAAAATCCGCCATTTTCAAGCCAGCGACTTGGACACTCAAACTTGAAGCTTTCAAACGATGCCCCTCGCACGAAGAACAGGTTTTTTCGCTCATGTAATCGCTCAAATCCTTTTGCTCTTTAAACATGTCATAAGCGATTTGGATAATGCCTTTCCAAGGGCGTTTTAAAGAGCTGTTTTTAAAATGAAAGCTGATTTCAGTGCCATTCCCATACAAAAGAGCGTCCTGTTGCTCTTTGTTCAATTCGTTAAAACAAAGTGCGGTGTCAATGCCATTATATCCGCAAAAGCCTTCAAACATTTGAGCGTAATAACTGCGGTTATACCCAAAAATCACTTTAATCGCTCCTTGATTTAAAGGCGTGTTAGGATCTAAAATCTTACTAATGTCTAAGCTGAATTTTGTCCCCAAACCCAAACAGCTCTCGCACGCCCCTTTAGGCGAATTGAAGGAAAAACTCAAAGGCTCTAATTCTTCAAAACTCATTTTGCATTTAAAACATGCCTTATGCTCGCTGTAATGCTTCCTGATGCTTGGCGCGTTGTCTTGCAAGATTTCCACTTCTAATTCCCCATAGCTCTCTTTAAGGGCTTTTTCTACCGCACTAGCGATCCGTGAAGCATTTTCGCTATTAATGACTACCCTATCCACCACCGCTTCAATGGTGTGTTTTTTGGTTTTGTGCAAATGGATTTCTTCATCTAAACGCACCATCACCCCATCAACAAAAGCCCTCACATACCCCTTTAAACGCAAGCTCTCTAATTTATCGTTAAACGAACCTTTTTTATCTTTAATAATGGGGGCTAGAATAATGATTTTAGAATTTTCTTCTAAATGACAGATTTGAGAAATAATATCGCTCGCGCTCATAGAACTAATAGGCTCTAAACATGTGGGGCAAAATTGCTCCCCAACCCTTGCAAACAGTAACCTTAAATAATCATAAATCTCAGTGATTGTCCCCACAGTGGATCTAGGATTTTTAGAAGTGGTTTTTTGATCAATAGCGATCGCTGGGGTTAGGCCTTCAATCTTATCTACATTAGGCTTACCCACTTTGTCTAAAAATTGCCTAGCATAGCTGGACAAACTCTCTAAATAGCGCCTTTGGCCTTCAGCGTATAAAGTGTCAAACGCCAGAGTGGATTTACCCGAACCGCTTAATCCGGTAAAAACAACAAATTGGTTTTTAGGGATTTCTAAAAAAATATTTTTGAGATTGTTTTCCCTAGCCCCTTGAATAATGATCTTATCCATAATGGTTTTATGTTGCAAGAGTTTCCTTAAAATAAGAAAGTGGATTAAAAGGAGCTATTATACTTCAAAAAAGAATGGTTTTATTATCATTTCTTATTCATAAGAGTTAAAAATATTTGCTTGATTAAGGATAAACATGCTATTATTTTATGAGACAATTTTAAAGATAGGAATGTAAAGGAATGGAATTTATGAAAAAGTTTGTAGCTTTAGGGCTTCTATCCGCAGTTTTAAGCTCTTCGTTGTTAGCCGAAGGTGATGGTGTTTATATAGGGACTAATTATCAGCTTGGACAAGCCCGTTTGAATAGCAATATTTATAACACAGGGGATTGCACAGGGAGTGTTGTAGGTTGCCCCCCAGGTCTTACCGCTAATAAGCATAATCCAGGAGGCACTAATATCAATTGGCACTCTAAATACGCTAATGGGGCTTTGAATGGTTTTGGGTTGAATGTGGGTTATAAGAAATTTTTCCAGTTCAAGTCGTTAGATATGACAAGCAAGTGGTTTGGTTTTAGAGTGTATGGGCTTTTTGATTATGGGCATGCCGATTTAGGTAAGCAGGTTTATGCACCTAATAAAATCCAGTTGGATATGGTTTCTTGGGGTGTGGGGAGCGATTTGTTAGCCGATATTATTGATAAAGACAACGCTTCTTTTGGTATTTTTGGTGGGGTCGCTATCGGCGGTAACACTTGGAAAAGCTCAGCGGCAAACTATTGGAAAGAGCAAATCATTGAAGCTAAAGGTCCTGATGTTTGTACCCCTACTTATTGCAACCCTAATGCTCCTTATAGCACCAACACTTCCACTGTCGCTTTTCAGGTATGGTTGAATTTTGGGGTGAGAGCCAATATCTACAAGCATAATGGCGTAGAGTTTGGCGTGAGAGTGCCGCTACTCATCAACAAGTTTTTGAGTGCGGGTCCTAACGCTACTAATCTTTATTACCATTTGAAACGGGATTATTCGCTTTATTTAGGGTATAACTACACTTTTTAAACCCTTTAAAAGGGTATCAACCCTTTTTAGTCTTTATAAAAAGGATTTTAGTTTGGGTTTTCGCATCTTAAAAAGCTGAAATTGATTATAAAGAAACTTTTGAGCGTAACCAACAAAACCAACACCATTGAGTGGGCATTTGGAAAATTCATCTAGGGGTTTTAAGGGGATTGTTTGCAAGAAATAGAGAGTTTGCACCAAAGCGTTTTGTTGCAAGAAGTTTTGCAAGCGTTCACGCCTTTAGAAGAAGGGGTTTTGATAGATTGCACTTTAGGGCTAGGAGGGCATTCTAAAGCCCTTTTATCCCAAAAACCGCACCTGAAACTCATTGGCATTGATAAGGATAAGTTCGCTCAAGAAATCGCTAAAGAACGATTGAAAGCCTTTGAAGGGCGTTACCATCTCTTAAGCGGGGGGTTTGCCAAACGCTTTAAAGAAGCCCTAGAAACGCATAACAAGGAGATTAAAGGGGTTTTAGTGGATTTAGGGGTGAGCTCTTTGCAGCTTGATGATGATAACAGAGGGTTTAATTTCCACTCGCACACTCTGGATATGCGCATGGATTTAGAGAGCGATTTGAACGCTCAAAAAGTCATCAACTCTTATTCTGTAGTCGCATTAGAAAAAATCTTTAGAGACTATGGCGAGATCAAAGAATACAAAAAAATCGCCCATAAAATTGCAGAAAGACGCGCTAAAAAACCCTTTAAAGACGCTAAGGATTTGAGCGATTTTTTAAGCTCCCTTTCTAAAAATAAGAAAATCCATCCAGCGACTTTGGTGTTTCAAGCCGTTCGCATAGAAGTCAATAGCGAATTAGAAGAATTAAAAGAGTTTTTACAATACGCTAGAAACCTTAAGGGAGCGATTTTGTGCGTGATTTCTTTTCATTCTTTAGAAGATAAATTAGTGAAAAACGCTTTTAAAGATTACGCTAAAAATTGCATTTGCGATCCTTTAAGTTTCAAATGCGCTTGCTCTAACAATCACGCTTTAGGCGAAATTTTAACCAAAAAGCCCATCACTCCAAGCCCAGAAGAAATTAAAAACAACAGGCGTTCACGAAGCGCTAAAATGAGGGTGTTTCAATTCAAACCATGAACAAGTCATTATGAGTAAGCCATGAGCATAAAAAACCATTCTTTAAATGAAAAAGAACGCTTTGTGCACATAGAAGAGGACGAAAAGAAAGAATTATTTGCTGGAACTGCAGATGAAAATCCGCACGGCCTTTCTTTAATGGCTTTAATAGGCGTGTTGGTTTTTGGGGGTGCGTTTTTAGCTCTGTTAGCGCCTAAAATCTATTTAAGCAATAATATCTATTATATTAGCCGTAAAATCAACACCCTAGAAGATCAAAAACGCCTGCTTTTAGAAGAACAACAAATCCTGAAAAACGAATTAGAAAAAGAGCGTTTTAAATACTATATAGAGAATAGTGAAAATATTGGCGATATTGCGTTTTAAATAAAACCCCCTATCTTAAGAGAGCCTAATTAGCGTTAAAATTTTGTTTCAATACGAAATTTTAATCTCTTGTAAAAACTTTAAATTGTGAAAAACAAACAAACAACCCCCTTAAATTGTATAATAAAAACACTTTAAGCCAACAAAGGGTAACCATGAGAAAACGATTCACTCCACTTTTGTTATTCAGGAAATAATATAGATGAAAAAAACGATTTCAGCGTTGTTTTTATCAGCGTGCATAGGGTTATCGTCTGTTTATGCAGATAACGCTTTGATTTTACAAACCGATTTTAGCCTAAAAGATGGGGCCGTCTCGGCGATGAAAGGCGTCGCTTTCAGCGTTGATTCTAATCTTAAAATCTTTGATTTAACGCACGAAATCCCTCCGTATAACATCTGGGAAGGCGCTTACCGCTTGTATCAGAGTGCTAGTTATTGGCCAAAAGGTTCGGTATTTGTAAGCGTAGTTGATCCGGGTGTAGGCACTAATCGTAAATCGGTGGTATTGAAAACTAAAAACGGCCAGTATTTCGTCTCGCCGGATAACGGCACGCTGACTTTGGTGGTGCAAACTTTTGGGATTGATAGCGTGCGTGAAATTGATGAAAAAACTAACCGCTTGAAAGGTTCTGAAAAATCCTATACTTTCCATGGTCGTGATGTGTATGCTTACACCGGTGCACGCCTAGCTTCTGGGGCGATCACATTTGAGCAGGTCGGGCCAGAGCTTCCCCCAAAAGTCGTTGAAATTCCTTACCAAAAAGCGAAAGCCACAAAAGGGGAAGTAAAGGGTAATATCCCGATTTTGGATATTCAATATGGCAATGTTTGGAGCAATATCAGCGATAAATTACTCAATCAAGCAAAAATCAAACTCAATGACACGCTGTGTGTAACGATTTCTAAAGGTTCTAAGAAAAAATACGAAGGGAAAATGCCGTATGTTGCGAGCTTTGGCGGTGTTTTAAAAGGCCAGCCGTTGGTCTATCTAAACAGCTTGTTGAATGTTTCCGTGGCGCTGAATATGGGTAATTTCGCGCAAAAATATCAAATTAAATCCGGTGCTGACTGGAATATTGATATAAAGAAGTGCGCTAAGTAAAGCGCTTTTGAGAAAAATTAAGGGGGGAGTTAAAGATTCCCACTACCAAACTTTCATTAACACAGCCTGATTAATTTTTAAATAATCCCTAAAACAAACGCTTGTTTTTAAAATTTTGTTTCCATTTGAAATACCAATTCTTTGTAAAAGCTTTAAATTTCAAAAAAACAGCAAACAATCCCCTTAAATTGTATAATAAAGACACTATAAAATAAAAAGAGATAACCATGAGAAAACTATTCATCCCGCTTTTATTGTTCAGCGCTTTAGAAGCTAATGAGAAAAACGGCTTTTTCGTAGAAGCCGGGTTTGAAACCGGGCTGTTAGAAGGCGTGCAAACGCAAGAAAAAAGACACACCACCACAAAAAACACTTACGCGACTTATAATTATTTACCCACAGACGCCGTTTTAAAAAGAGCAGCTAATTTATTCACCAATGCTGAAGCGATTTCAAAATTAAAATTCTCATCTTTATCCCCTGTTAGAGTGCTGTATATGTATAATGGTCAATTAACTATAGAAAACTTCCTACCTTACAATCTAAGCAATGTTAAGCTCAGTTTTACAGACGCTCAAGGCAATGTGATCGATCTAGGCGTGATAGAGACTATCCCCAAACACTCTAAGATTGTTTTACCTGGGGAGGCGTTTGATGGTCTAAAAATTGACCCTTATACTTTATTTCTTCCAAAAATTGAAGCCACTAGCACTTCTGTTTCTGACGCTAACACGCAAAGGGTCTTTGAAACGCTCAATAAGATTAAAACAAATTTGGTCGTAAATTATAGGAATGAAAACAAATTTAAAGATCACGAAAACCACTGGGAAGCTTTCACCCCACAAACCGCAGAAGAATTCACTAATTTAATGTTGAACATGATCGCTGTCTTAGACTCCCAATCTTGGGGCGATGCGATCTTAAACGCTCCTTTTGAATTCACTAACAAAGGCGGAGGG
>NZ_VEYL01000019.1:0-34279 GCF_006439795.1 Helicobacter pylori | reverse complement strand
TTAGTTTTCAAAGATCGTTTGCTTTATCAGCTATCCTTGTAAGGTATCAAGCGGCTTTTTAAAAGCCCTTGCTGAAACAAGGAAATGAAATTATAGTCATAGAAAGCTTAAGGTTTGCTTAAACTATAAAAATTTTTGACAAAGTAAGTTAAAATTTTTAAACGATCGGGTTTTGAGAAATCTAAATACCGCCAAAAACACGCACGCATTCCCCATAAAACCACTATTAAGTGCTAATTTATCTCCGTTTTCAAAAATCACTCCATAATAGAGAGCAAAAAGTGAAATCATGGATTAGAAAAAATCCGCTTAAGCTAACCCTTTTAAGTTGGGTGCTTTTTTGTCCCCTTGGTGGGGGAAATGCGTTAGTTCTTCTTAAAGAGTTGGTCTTTAAACGGGTTGTTGAAAGGCTCGTTGGGGGAAAAGTTCTTTTTCTTGGGGGTGTACTGATTTTTTGGCAAGTTATCTACAATTTCAGCGACACTGCGTTCTCTCACATTGCAAGACTTTTTCAAGTCTGAAGGGACAGAATTGGGGCTTTCTTGAATGTTGGCGATGAAGACTTCAAAGCCTTTCTCCCAAGCGGCTTCTAACACAGGCACAAAATCGGTATCCTTGCTGAACAGCAAAATACACCCTCCTTGTTTGGTGTAATACAGCTTGGTAATATCATGTGCCAACAGTGCATCAACTTGTTTTTGACGCAAGTCTAAATGCGGTATGTGAGTTTTGGCTTCCACGCTATAGACTTCTTCGCTTTCGTTCTCAGATACGAGTTTAAACTTTACTCGCCCGACTCGTAATTTCACCTGATTTTGTTGGGCGATCTTGTGGTTGAAAGATTGCATAATTCCTGATTTATTCACTTTTTCCTCATAATCTTTAAAATTATTCTTTTTATACTCCTCAAGTTCTTCTTTTTTATTGCTCTTGATTCTAGGTTCAACTTCTGTGAAAGGCTCAGATACATAAAAATAGATCCGCTTCAATTCCTCTTCAGGCTCCAAAAACGAACCGATTAGCGCCAAGAGTTGCTCGGGATTGTTGAAATTAAAATTAGGCTCTTTTAAACGCTCATCCGTTTCTTGGATTGCTTTCAAATCGGCGATGAGATTTTCCCAATCCACAAAAATCGTGGTTTCAGTTTTTTCCATGCTTTCTCCCAAAATATGAATTTTGCCATAAGGGTTGAGTATAGCATGGGGATCTAAACATGCTTTTTTTTTAAAATAAAATAAAGGTTCTGTTCTCATCAAACAAACACCAAAAGCCTTTCATTTTTTAAAAACTTTATAATAAAACTTTCTTAAGAATAAAGGGGGATATTTCGTGCTTTAATACTTTCAAACCCTTTAAATCCCCTAACCCAATCGTTTTTTTTAAGGAGTTATCGTTTAACTTGCGTCAGGCTTTTTGTATTTTGATGGTAAAAAACGCTTTTTAACCTTTTTTAAAATTTGACAACCAACGCCCCATTAGAGCCAGAAATTCAGTTTAACAGATAGCAAGCTAGAAAAGAAGCGATCAAAGCTTTGCCTTGAAAAAAAACGAACGCCAACGCTAAAAAGAGTTTAGAGTTTTAAAAAAGTCGGTGGTAAAACTAAAAAGGGATTAAAAAACTCTTTTTCAAGCCAATCCAATCCATTTAAAAAGTTTTACGCTAATTTTAAGAGGAGCGGTTAAAAAACGGATTTCAACCCCTAAAGAGCGTTTCACCCATCAGCATGATGGATAAAAGAATCTTAACAGAAATTAATGGCGGACTTCTTTAATCCTTGCTGCCTTACCTCTCCTATCGCGCAAATAGTAGAGCTTCGCGCGGCGCACTCTACCCACGCGCAACACCTCAACGCTCGCCAAACTTTCGCTATAAAAAGGGAAAATTTTCTCCACGCCGATATTGTTAGCCCCTATTTTACGCACGCAAAAAGTCTTATCCACGCCATTGCCTCTAATCGCAATGCACACGCCTTCAAAATACTGGGTTCGTGTTTTTTCGCCTTCTTTAATGGTAATACCCAATCTCAAAGTATCGCCGGCTTTAAATACTAGCATGGTCTTGTCTTTTAACTGAGCGTCTTCAAACTGCTGAATGTAGCGGTTTTTCATGTGTTTTCCTTAATGTCAATTTCATGATTTGTGCTGTTTGAATAAATCAAGGCGGTAAAATTTTGTCCTTAATTTTGACAAATCAAGCTTTAGTTGCTTTATTTTAGCATGATTTCCTTTAGAATATTCTAAAGGAGCAGGGATTTTATTGATTTCTTTGGATTTAAAAACAGCGTTAGCGAAATTAGGGGCTTCCAAATAATGGTTTTCAAAGCTCTCATTTTCTAAAGATTGGGCGTTACCCAAAACCCCTTGAATGTGGCGAGCGATACTATCTATCAAGCACAACGCCCCAAGCTCGCCCCCTGTTAAAATAAAATCGCCTATACAAAAAACCTCATCAGCACCCAATTCAATAGAGCGTTCATCAAAGCCCTCATAACGCCCGCACACCAAAACGACATGCTTTTTTTGAGCCAAACGCATCGCATCTATTTGCTTGAAAGGCTTGCCCACCGCGCTTAAAAAAATCGTGTGTTTAGGGTTTTTAACAGAATGGAGCGCGTTTTCTATCATCTCAGGGTCTAAAATTTGCCCCGCACCCCCACCAATGAGCGTGTGATCCGCTTTTTGATATTTATTAGCACTAAAATCTCTAAGGTTTAACACTTCTAATTCAAAAAGGTTTTTTTCTAACGCTCTTTTTAAAATAGAATCTTCAAAATAAGGCAAGATGAGTTGCGGGAAAAGGGTTAAAACGCTGAATTTCACTCAACTATTCTCTAAAAGCGTTTTAGCGTTATGGGTGGTTATTTTTTTGTCTTGCAAAAGGATTTCTTTGATATAAAAATCCCTATAAGGGATTAAAAAAATCTTAGCCAAACCTTTTTCAACCAAGTTCAGCGTGGTTTCAACCATGAAATAATCTGTTTGAGAAATCCTTTGGATTTCTATGACTTTTCCTAGAATCTCGTTTTCTTCCACCACGCTAAGCCCTACTAAATCGCAATAAAAAAACTCGCCCTCTTTTAAAACACAGAGTTTCTTGCTCTCTGCTTCGCTCATAAAAAGCCCTAAATTAGTCAGCTCTTTAGCCTTTTCGGGCGTGTGGATAGTTTCTAAAAACAACAGGTTTTTGGCATGTTCATAAGAATGGATCACATAGTCTTTAAAAGAAGAAGCACAAGAGAAAGCGTTCAATGGAGCGACACTCACCTTAACGCCCTTTTTTAAGCACTCTGGAAAATCGCTCTCTAAATGAAGCCTTAGCCCCCCATTAAGCCCCACGCTTTTACCAATCCTACCCACTAAAAGCATGAAAAAAATTCAAGGCGTTTGATCGCCTAAAACATGGGGATTTTTATCACCATTTTTATCATTACTCGCAAAAACAACGATTTTATAAGAAAACCCGTCTTTGGCTTTCACGCCTGAAACGAACGCCTTAATCGCGCTCACCATTTTACCCTCTTTGCCAATCACATGTCCCATGTCTGATGGGTGGGTATAAATCGTGATTTGCTTGACTTTATCTTCTAAAAGCGTGTACTCTACGCTCAAAGCTTGCGGGAAAGACACAACCTTTTTTAAATATTTTTCTAAAAAAGTTGCCACGCAATACGAATAGTCCTTACACTCAGCTTGAGAAAAAGGCGTGTTCAAAGGATCTAATTCGCGCATCTAGCCTCACAAAACCTTAGGCTTTTTGAGAAAGTTTTTCCACCCTCTCGCTCATTTTAGCCCCCACGCCTTTCCAGTAATTCAAGCGCTCCTTATCAATTTTAACATCTTTAGGCTCGCTTAAAGGGTTGTAATACCCAATGGATTCAATCCAACCTCCGTCTCTTCTTTTCCTGGAATCGGTTACCACCACTCTGTAAAAAGGCTTTTTCTTTCTCCCGATGCGAGTGAGTCTAATGACTGTCATTACAAAAATCTCCTAAAATATTCGTATTAAATTTGAGATTATACAACAAAAGCACCTAAAACATGCTTAAAAGTTAGCGCATTTTAGGGGGCGTTTGATTTTTAGCCTGACTCATTAGATTCATCAAATCGCTAATGCCCTTTTTATTGGTTAAGCGTTTCGCCATTTTGCTCGCTTGATCAAAGCGTTTGATGATGCGATTGATTTCAGACACTTCTAAGCCGCTCCCTAAAGCGATCCTTTTTCTTCGGCTGCCGTTTAAAATCTCGGGGTTTTCTCGCTCTTTTTTGGTCATGGAATTGACCATGGCCTTGATTTTTTTCACTTCTAACGAGCTTTCTAAATCCGTGTCTTTTAACGCGCTTGCCATATTCCCTAAACCTGGAATCATAGAGATTAGAGAACTCATAGAGCCTAATTTTTTCACTTTTTCAATCTGGTTTAAAAAATCGTTGAAAGTGAATTGCCCTTTTTTGAGTTTTTTGCTCAAATCTTTGGCTTCATTAGGGTTTAAAACGCTAGCGGTTTTTTCAGCGAGCGAGATAATATCTCCAGCCCCCATCAAACGCCCCACAATCCTTTCAGGCACAAACACATCTAAATCAGGGATTTTTTCCCCACTCCCAATAAAACGCAAGGGTAAGCCTAATTGGTAAGCGATGCCTAAAGCGATACCCCCTTTAGAATCGCTATCAAATTTGCTTAACACCACCCCGCTCACGCCTATTTCTTCATTAAAGGTGTTCGCGCTTTTGACCCCATCTTGCCCACTCAACGCGTCTGCGACATACAGCACTTCATGGGGGTTTAAGACTTCTTTGACTTCTTTTAATTCTTGCATAAGCTCTTTATCAATGGCTAAACGCCCCGCGCTATCCACGAGTAAAACATCAAATTGCGCTTCTTTAGCCCTTTTTAAAGCGTTGTTAGCGATTTCTTTCACGCTTTTATTTTCTTCATAAAACACTTCCACGCCCACCTGTTCGCCCAAAACCTTTAATTGCTCCACTGCCGCTAAGCGTTGCAAATCGCATGCGCATAAAAGCACTTTTTTATTTTTGGTTTTTAAATAATGAGCGAGTTTAGCGGTGGTGGTTGTCTTACCGCTCCCTTGCAAACCGGCCATTAAAACCACGGTGGGGGGCGTTTGAGCGAAAATAAAACCACTGCTCCCTTTAGCGCTTAAAATTTCTAACAAGCTCTTTTCTAAAGCGTCTAAAAATTGCTGCTTACCAATGCCATTGAGTTTGGTTTGACTTTCCACTTTTTTGAGCAATTCCCTAGCCACTTTATGATGCACATCATTTTTTAAGAGCGTTTTTTTCAATTCATCTAACGCCCGATCTAGCGCTTTTTCATCATCTTGAAAGCGGATTTTATTGAGCGCGTTTTTAAACCCATCGCTTAACGCTTGAAACATTTTCTATCCTTTTATTATGGTTGTTCTAACAAATCCAATTCTTGCTTAATTTTACTTTCTTTTTCTAAAAGCGTTTTTAAACTCTCTTGCGCTTTTTCTAACACGCTTTTAGGCGCGTTTTTGACAAAATTTTCATTGTGCAAATTGAGTTTTAATTTTTCTTTTTCCAATTTTTCTAACTGCTTTTTTAAACGCGCAACAAGCGGGCTTAAATCAAGGTTTTCTAAATTCGCATGAGTTTGGCAAAATTCCCCCACATCGCTCACGCTTTTTAAAGGCTTGAGAGCTATCACGCTGACTTTTTCTAATCTCGCTAATTTTTGGGCGTAAGTTTGCAAACGCTCTGTGTTTTCTATTTTCTCCCTTAATCCCACGCTCGCTTCTTTTAAAACAATCGGTGGGGTTTCTAGCATGATTTTCAAACGCCTTAAAGACACGATGCAATCTTTAATCACTTCAAATTCATGCTCTAATTTTTCATCTTGCGCCAAATCTTTAGGGTAAGGCATGACCATGATAGATTCAGTGTTTTCTAGTTCCGTGTTACTGAGTTTGTGGTATAAAGACTCGCTGATAAAGGGCATGAAAGGGTGCAAGAGTTTTAAAGCCTCTTTTAACACGCTCCCTAATTCGTCTATCGCTCCATTTTCCACTTTAGAAAATTCAATGAACCAATCGCAAAATTCCCCCCACAAAAAGCGGTATAACAAAGTAGTCGCATCATTAAAGCGGTAGTTATCCAAAGCGTTACGAACCTCTTTAGTCACTGAATTTAAGCGCGATTTGGCATAACGCCCTAAAGGCGTTTGGTATTCACTCAAATGCTCCCTGTCTTTGAAAGCTTCTTGTTTGAGTTTCAAATAACTCACCGCATTGAAAATCTTGTTGGCAAAATTCTTGTTATTTTCTAAATGTGCAGTAGAAAGCTTAATGTCCCTGCCCGTAGCGCACAAATTGGCCAAAGTGAAACGCAAGCTATCCGCGCCGTATTTTTCTATCATCTCTAAAGGATCGATTACATTACCCTTAGATTTGCTCATTTTTTCACCTTTTTCATCCCTGACTAGGGCGTGCAAGTAAATATCTTTAAAGGGCAATTCGCCTAAAAGCGATTCGCTGCAAAAAAGCATTCTGGCCACCCAAAAAAAGAGGATGTCAAACCCGGTAATGAGCGTGGTGTTAGGGTAGAAATCTTTCAAATCGTTTTCATTAAACAAACCGCTTTTTTCTTGCCCCCACCCCAAAGTAGAGAACGCCCATAGCCCTGAACTAAACCATGTGTCTAGCACATCTTTATCCTGATCTAGTTTCTCACTCTTACAAGTAGGGCAACTTAAGGGGGTGTCTAGGCTTACAAACTGGTGGTTATTCTCGCAAGTAAACACCGGTATTTGATGCCCCCAAAACAATTGCCTGCTGATACACCAAGGGCGTAATTCCCTCATCCAAGCGTTATAATTATTGATCCAATTAGAAGGGTAGAATCGCACTAAACCTTGTTGGATTTTTTCAATAGAATTTTGAGCGATTTCAGGCTTGACAAACCATTGCTTAGACACATAAGGCTCTACCACATTATGACAACGATAGCAATGCCCCACTTGATGCGTGTGTTCTTCTATTTTTTCCAATAGGGCGTTTTCTTTTAATCTTTCTACGACCTTATCTCTGGCTTTTAATCGTTCTAAATTTTCAAACTCCCCGCAATGCGCGTTTAAAATCCCCTTTTCATCAAAGATTTTAATCATTTCCAAATGGTGGCGTTTGCCCACTTCGTAATCGTTAAAATCATGCCCAGGGGTAACCTTCACACACCCTGTGCCAAACTCCATTTCCACATGTGCATCAGCGATAATAGGGATTGTGCGATTGATTAAAGGCAGGATCGCTTTTTGCCCCACCAAATGCTTATACCTCTCATCGTTAGGATTGACCATTAGAGCGCTATCGCCAAACAAAGTTTCAGGGCGTGTGGTAGCCACCACTAAATAATCTTTTTGATTTTCTAAATAATATCTAATATAATACAACGCCCCCTTACGCTCTTCATACTCCACTTCAATATCGCTCAACGCCCCATCTTTAGTGCACCAATTCACCATGTAGTTATCTTGAACGATGAGACCTTGTTCATACCATTTCAAAAACGCCAATTTGACCGCTCTTTGCAAACCCTTATCCATCGTGAAACGAGTCCTAGAAAAGGCCGCGCTCACGCCTAAACGCTTCATTTGCTCTAAAATCGCTCCCCCGCTCTTTTCTTTCCATTCCCACACTTTTTGAACGAACTCTTCACGCCCTAAATCTTCTTTTTTAATCCCTTGACTTAAAAGTTGCTTTTCCACGACATTTTGCGTCGCAATGCCAGCGTGATCTAGTCCAGGCTGATACAAAGTCTTATACCCGTCCATGCGTTTGTAGCGCGCTAAAATATCTTGCAAGCTTAAGGTCAAAGCATGCCCTATGTGTAAAATACCGGTCACATTAGGAGGGGGCATCATCAAGCAAAATCGTTTGCCTTTTTCTTGGATTTTTTCATTGCCATCAATTTCAAAATACCCCCTGTGAGAGCAAATTTCATAAATCTTTTTTTCTATCTCTTGGGGTTGGTAGGTGGTGGGTTCTTGTTTCATTATTATTATTATCCTAAAATAGAGCGTTCCTTGAAAAATGGTTGGATTTTGGAACGCCTTTTGCTTTTACGCTTTTAATTGTTGCGTATTTTTTCAAAATTATACAACAAAGCATTTAAATTAAAAAGGATAGTCCAGTGAATTACTTTTTAAAAGCCCCTATTTTAGGATTTGAGCATATCAACGAAGTGCGTTTGGAAAAAATTGATTCCTTATTCAGCCGATTAATTGGCCAAACCAATTCCCCCATGGCGTTGGATATGGTCTTAGTGAATCCTTATTGTTTGCGGGAATACAGCTTTGTGATACCCAAATACATAGAATTACTGCTAGAATTAGATTCTCATTCTAAAGTGGAGGTGTATTGCGTGGTCGTGTTGCAAAAAAATTTAGAAGATTCTATGGTTAATTTCTTAGCCCCCTTAGTGTTTAATTCCAAAAATGGCTTTGGCGCTCAAGTGGCGCTTTCTATGATGGATTATCCGGATTTTGGCTTTAGAGATCCTTTAAAAAGCTTTGTGATTCAAGAAAGAGAACGAGCTTAAAGGTTTTTAGCATGAAATTCGCTCTTACAGGGGGAGGCACAGGGGGGCATCTCTCTATCGCTAAAGCCTTAGCCATAGAATTAGAAAAGCAAGGCATAGAGGCGATTTATTTAGGCTCCACTTATGGGCAAGATAGAGAATGGTTTGAAAACAGCCCTCTATTTAGCGAACGCTATTTTTTCAACACGCAAGGCGTGATCAATAAAAGCTTTTTTAAAAAAATAAGATCTTTATTCTTGCAAGCTAAAGCCGCTTTTAAGGCCAAAGAAATCTTAAAAAAACACCAGATCACGCACACCATTAGCGTGGGAGGGTTTAGCGCAGGGCCGGCGAGTTTTGCAAGCTTACTCAATAAAATACCCCTTTATATCCATGAGCAAAATGCGATCAAAGGCTCTCTTAACCGCTACCTTTCCCCTAAAGCTAAGGCGGTGTTTTCAAGCTACGCTTTTAAAGATAAGGGAAATCATGTTTTAACCTCCTATCCCGTGCAAAACGCTTTTTTTGATTTGGCTAGGACTCGCACGGAAATCAAGCATATTTTATTTTTAGGCGGTTCGCAAGGGGCAAAAGCGATCAATGAATTCGCTTTATTAAACGCTCCTAAACTCACCAAACAAGGGATTAAAATCACGCATATTTGCGGCTCAGACGCTCATGAAAGAATACGCTTTTTTTACCAGGAATTAGGGCTGTTGGACAAGGTAGAATTGTTCGCTTTCCACAACAACATCATAGAAGTCATGCATAGAGCGGATTTGTGCGTGAGCCGAGCGGGTGCTAGCAGCGTGTGGGAATTGTGCGCCAATGGCTTACCCACGATTTTTATCCCCTACCCTTTTGCGAGCAATAACCACCAATATTACAATGTCTTAGAATTTGAAAAAGAAAACTTATGCTATGTCGTGCCTCAAAACGAATTATTGCCTAAAAAACTCTTTGAAGTCATCAGAAAGCTCAACCAAAAAGACGATCAAGGCAATAAAAACCTCACCACTATCAGCGCTAAATTGCAACAAAAAATCGCTAAAGACGGCGCAAAAACCATTATTGAAACGATTTTAAGTGCCTAAAATAGCCCTTTTTAATCAACAATTAAGCGACTAACCATTAAACTTAAGCGATAAATAAGATAAAATTTAGGATAGCTCAAATCTTTTAAAAAGAAAAGGATAACCCCTTGCAAAACTTTGTTTTTAATAAAAAATGGCTTGTCTATTCTAGCCTACTCCTCTTATTTTTTCTCAATCCCTTAGCGGCAGAAGATGACGGGTTTTTTATGGGGGTGAGTTATCAAACTTCTCTAGCCGTTCAAAGGGTGGATAACTCAGGGCTTAACGCCAGTCAAGACGCATCCACCTACATCCGCCAAAACGCTATCGCTCTAGAATCTGCGGCAGTGCCTTTAGCCTATTATTTAGAAGCGATGGGCCAACAAACGAGGGTTTTAATGCAAATGCTCTGCCCTGATCCTTCTAAAAGATGTTTGCTCTATGCGGGGGGTTATCAACAAAACGCCCAAAATGGCGATACAGGCAACAACCCCCCAAGAGGCAATGTCAATGCCACCTTTGATATGCAATCTCTGGTCAATAATTTAAACAAGCTCACCCAACTCATCGGCGAGACTTTAATCCGTAACCCTGAAAATCTTTCTAACGCCAAAGTCTTTAACGTCAAATTTGGCAATCAAAGCACTGTTATTGCCCTACCTGATGGTCTAGCCAATACCATGAACGCTTTAAACGATGATATTACCAACGCTTTAACCACGCTCTGGTATAACCAAACCTTAACGAATAAATCTTTTAGCACCCCTAATGGCAGCTCTGTAAGTTTTAGCCCTGAAGTCTTGCAACACCTTTTACAAGACGGCTTAGCCACAGCCAATAACAATCAAACCATTTGCAGCACTCAAAACCAATGCACCGCCACTAATGAAGCTAACTCTATCGCCAAAAACGCCCAAAACATCTTCCAGGCTTTAATGCAAGCAGGGATTTTAGGGGGCTTAGCCAATGAAAAGCAATTTGGTTTCACTTACAACAAAGCCCCTAATGGTAACGATTCCCAACAAGGCTACCAAAGCTTTAGCGGCCCGGGTTATTACACCAAAAACGGCAGTGCTAACGGCACGCAAGCGCCCTTAAAAGAATTACCCGCTGGAGCGACGGTGGGATCAGGCGATGGCCAATACACCTACCACCCTAGCTCGGCAGTCTATTATTTAGCGGATAGCGTTATCGCTAATGGCATCACCGCTTCTATGATTTTTTCAGGCATGCAAAATTTCGCCAATAAAGCCGCTAAACTGACAGGCACTTCAAGCTATAGCCAGATGCAAGATGCGATCAACTATGGGGAAAGCTTGCTTAATAACACCGTAGCGTATGGGGATTTTATCACCAATTGGGTCGCCCCCTATTTGGATTTAAATAATAAAGGTTTGAATTTCTTGCCTAATTATGGGGGGCAATTGAATGGATCTAATAATCAAACCCCACAAAATAATTTAACCCCACAACAAGCCCAACAAGAGCAAAAAGTCATCATAAACCAACTAGAGCAAGCCACAAACGCCCCCACCACCGCGCAAATAGACAAGATCTTATCTAGCCCCTATTCCCCCACGGCAAAAACTTTAATGGCTTATGGGCTTTATCGCTCTAAAGCAGTGATTGGTGGGGTGATTGATGAAATGCAAACTAAAGTGAATCAAGTCTATCAAATGGGCTTTGCTAGGAATTTTTTGGAGCATAACTCTAATTCTAATAACATGAACGGCTTTGGCGTGAAAATGGGCTATAAGCAATTCTTCGGTAAAAAGCGCATGTTTGGGCTTAGGTATTATGGTTTTTATGATTTTGGTTACGCTCAATTTGGCACAGGATCTTCTTTAGTGAAAGCCACCCTCTCTAGCTATGGAGCAGGCACAGACTTTCTTTATAATGTTTTTACTAGAAAAAGGGGGACTGAAGCGATAGATATCGGTTTTTTTGCCGGCATCCAGCTTGCAGGGCAAACCTGGAAAACGAATTTTTTAGATCAAGTGGATGGCAACCATCTTAAGCCTAAGGACACTTCTTTCCAGCTCCTTTTTGATTTAGGCATAAGGACTAATTTTTCCAAAATCGCTCACCAAAAAAGATCCCGTTTTTCTCAAGGGATAGAATTTGGCCTTAAAATACCGGTGCTTTATCACACCTATTACCAATCCGAAGGCGTTACAGCGAAGTATAGAAGAGCCTTTAGTTTTTATGTGGGCTACAACATAGGCTTTTGATTAAACAAAATAAGGGAAAAATATGATAAAAAAAGCTAGAAAATTCATACCATTCTTTTTAATTGGCTCCCTCTTAGCTGAAGACAATGGCTGGTATATGTCTGTAGGCTATCAAATCGGTGGCACGCAACAATTTATCAATAACAAACAACTTTTAGAAAATCAAAACATCATCAACAGCATCACCCAAAGCGCGATTAATATTGCAGGGCCTACTACCGGTTTAATCACTTTGAGCTCTCAAAGCGTCATTGACGCTTTAGGCTATGGCGTGAGTAACACCGTGGGCAACCAATTAGAGGGCATTTCTAATATCTTAAATCAAATCGGCAAAAGAAAAGACTTTTATTCTAGCCGTCAAATCTCTAACATTTCCCAGCAAATCATAGGGCTTAAAGGAAGCTCTGATCCTTTAAAAGCCCATTCTTCACAAATCACAGCCAAACTCCTTTCCAACACCCAGAGTGCGTTTGATGAAGGCATCGCGCTAAGCTCTAACATCATTAGCTCTATCAATAGCCTTAATCCCAGCAACAACGCCAAAGAAGTCAAAGCCCAGCTCCAAAACACCGCGCAATCCATGACAGAATTATTGCAACAAATTGAACACAGCATCACTAAAACCACTAGCACCACTTACGCGCAATCCTTACTCTCCAATCTAACCGATGCGGTGAACGCTTCTAGCAATAATACCGCTTATGTGAGTGCTCTTGTTAACGCTTTAAACACTTTAGGGGTAGGGGTTTTCCCCACCACAACCTCAACGCATGTGGTGTTAAACCCACCGGGACAAATCGTATTTTATCCCACTAATTCCCTTTTAGGCTCTACTTCTTCAAACAGCAACAACCAACAACAATACAACAACACCCTTTTAATGAACACCTTACAAGGGGAATTAAGCGCTAACAATCAAAATAACCCCAATGGTTGCACTAATCAAATCCAGTGTTTGGAGCAATTCATCCAAAATTTAGCCCCTTTAGCCGCAACCCCCACTTCAAACAACCAAGCCAACCAGCAAGTCCAAGTCATCGCTCAAAAACTCCAAAGCGTTGCTATCAACACTTTAGACAACAATGCGATCAACAACACCACTTACAACCTAAATAACTTGCACAACGCTTTGAATTTCCAAGCCTATGAAAGCACGATAGAACAATACAATAACGCTTTAAAACAAATTTCTTGGATCAGTTTTAGCGAGCCTAAAAACTTGCTCAAAAACACTTCCAATAACTACCAAATCGGCACGGTTACCAACGCTCAAGGGCAAAATATCAGTGCCTATGATTGCATGACTGCTACCGGAAGCCTTTCTAGCGATACTTCTGGCGGGATTTCATGCTCAGCCACAAGCTCCACAAGTTCCACAAGTTCCACAAATAGTTTTGACAATTCTTTAGTCGCTACCTCCAAAGTCCAAACCATCAACGGCAAAGAGCAGATCGGCGTGAATTCTTTTAACCTTGTCTCTCAAGTGTGGAGCGTTTATAACTCTTTAAAAACTTCAGAAGAAAATTTGCAAAAAAACGCCAATATCTTATGCGCTAATGGGACGCAGACAAACTCATGCAATAGCTCTTCAGGGGGTTTGAGCATCAGCGGGAACGCCCAATTGCAAAATATTTTAAGCTCTACTAATGGGACTAGTGCTACCGCTCAAGCTAAAAGCAACGCTTCCAAACTGAAAGCGATGGTGGTGGTGAACAATGAAGAAGAAGCTAAAACGACCAATTTAGCTCAAAGCGGCGGGACGGCCACACAATCTCCTAACAGCACGGTAATGGGAGCTTTAAACACCGTATTGCAAAATGTCAGCAATTTCCAACAAAGCATTCAAAGTGCTTTTCAAAACCAAGAAAGTAATATCCAAGCTTGGGTGAATGCGATTTATAACACTAATGGGAGTCAGTCGCAAGATATGACACTTAACACTAACCAAGATTTACGCATCCAATTGAGAGCGAATTTCTACCAGCTCATCAATACGATTAACCAGCAAGTGCCTACAGACATGAGCGCTTTAATCGCTCAAAGCCAACAAACCCAGCAAACAAGTGGGGCAACGAGCACCACAAATAACGCATGCGGTAATGGCACAACAAATTGGTGCTATCAGCAATGGTCCGATTCTAAGGCTTATTACAGCGGGTTGCAAAGCGCTTTAGGGTATCAAACACAAGCGACAACTCAAAGCGGGAACAATGGTGGGAACAGCATCACCTACAATGTCCAACAAATCACGCTCACTAGTAATGGTTTGCTCAATCAAATCATCACAAATCTTAAGGGGGTTAATGGGGGCAATGGTGCGAGTGGCACAGGCAGTGGGAATGGCACTAGTCAAATCACTACAGCCTACCAGATGCTCACAGACGCCAGCGATGGGAAGTTGGGAACTTATAGTAGTAGCAATAGTGGCAGTAATAACGGCTATACGCCATGCAATAGCGGGAGCAATGGGACGAGTGGGAGCAATTGTTATGAACCCAACAAACGACAAAGCGCCACCACCGCCACCACTAACGAAAATAATAGCTTGCAAAAAGTCTATAATGACGCTCAAAAAATAGCCAACATTATCGCTAGCTCTGGGAACAATAAAGGCGTTGAAAACGGCTTAAAACAATTCTTTGAAGCGTTAAAAAATAATAGTAGTAGTCTCAGTAATTTGTGTAATGGTAGTAGTGGCACTAGCTCTACTTGCTCCGGTGGGCTTATCAACCTTTTAGGGGCAATCCCCACCAATGGGGTGAGCGATACGAATAATTTAATCAATTTGCTCACTGAATTCATTAAAACTGCCGGGTTTATCCAAAATAATGATAGTAGTGTATCTACTAGTCTTACAAGCGCTTTTCAAGCCATTACGAGCGCTATTTCTCAAGGGTTTCAAGCCTTGCAAAACGATATTAGCCCTAATGCGATTTTAACCCTGCTTCAAGAAATCACTTCTAACACCACCACGATCCAAGCGTTCTCGCAAACCTTACGGCAGCTTTTAGGGGATAAAACCTTCTTTATGGTGCAACAAAAGCTCATTGATGCGATGATTAACGCCAGAAATCAGGTTCAAAACGCGCAAAATCAAGCCAATAACTACGGCTCTCAACCCGTTTTAAGCCAGTATGCGGCCGCTAAAAGCACCCAACACGGCATGAGCAATGGCTTAGGGGTTAATTTGGGCCATAAATACTTCTTTGGTAAAGCGAGAAAATTGGGCCTTAGGCATTATTTTTTCTTTGATTACGGCTTTAGTGAAATAGGCCTAGCCAATCAAAGCGTGAAAGCGAATATCTTTGCTTATGGGGTAGGCACGGATTTTTTATGGAACTTGTTCAGGAGGACTTACAACACTAAAGCGTTGAATTTCGGGCTATTTGCTGGGGTCCAATTAGGCGGTGCAACCTGGCTTAGCTCTTTAAGGCAACAAATCATTGACAATTGGGGGAGTGCTAATGACATCCATTCAACGAATTTTCAAGTGGCGCTGAATTTTGGGGTGCGCACCAACTTTGCGGAGTTTAAGCGTTTTGCCAAGAAATTCCACAATCAAGGGGTTATAAGCCAAAAGAGCGTGGAATTTGGGATCAAAGTGCCTCTCATCAATCAAGCGTATTTGAATAGCGCCGGGGCTGATGTGAGTTATAGGAGGCTTTATACTTTCTATATCAATTACATCATGGGGTTTTAAAAAAAGGTGCGTCATGGAAATCTTACAATTCATCGGCTATGGGAATATGGCTCAAGCGATTTTAGAAGGCGCTCATGAAACTTTATCCAAGCGTTTTATTTTAGAAATTACCGGGCGAAACCCTGAAAAAATCGCCCCCTTTTTACAAGAAAAAAACATTCAAGCTCAAATCGTGCCTTACAAAAACGCCATTGATATACACCAAAAATTCGTGTTTTTACTTTTTAAGCCTTATAACCTTAAGGATTTTAATTATCAAGGGCAAGCTCAAAGCGTTTTGAGTGCACTAGCCGGCGTGGGTTTTGAAGCTTTAAGTAATGCGATAAATTCTTTACATTACTTAAAATGCATGCCCAATATTGCGAGCAAGTTCACCCTTTCTTCTACGGCGGTGTGCGAAAAATCACCCATGCCCTTAATAAGCCAAAAGGCTTTGAGTGTTATTGAGAGTTTTGGGAATTGCGTGCGAGTGGGCAATGAAGAGTTGGTGGATGCCAGCGTAGCGACAAACGGAAGCGCGCTTGCGTTTTTAAGCTTGGTAGCGAGCAGTTTGAAAGATGCCGGTATTAGAGAGGGCTTGAACGCTAGAGATTCTTTAGAATTGGTGAAAATGAGTTTTAAAGGCTTTGCCAAGCTGTTAGAAAAGGAACGCCCCGAGATGATTATAGAGCAAATTTGCACCCCTAAAGGCGCAACGATTGAAGGCTTGAGCGTTTTAGAAAAAAAGGGGGTTAGAGGAGCGTTTATCAAAGCATGCCAAAAGAGCGTGAAAAAATGCACCTCTAAAAATTACACTTTTAAAAAATAAACGCGATGCATTTAGATAGGCAGAGTTTAGAAAAAGCCAAGCATTTGATCCAAAGCGGTCTGATTGACACCATAGAAGTAGGCACAATCAATGGCTTGCAAGAAATCCATCGGTTTTTATTTGAAGGGCTGTATGAATTTGCCGGGAAAATCAGGGATAAAAATATCTCTAAAGGGAATTTCAGGTTCGCTAACTGCTTGTATTTGGATTTGATTTTACCCAGAATTGAGAGCATGCCGCAAAGCAATTTCAATCAAATCATAGAAAAATATGTGGAAATGAATATCGCCCACCCTTTTTTGGAGGGTAATGGCAGAGCGACTAGAATATGGCTTGATTTGTTGCTTAAAAAGGAATTGAAAAAAATCGTGCTTTGGGATAGGATTGATAAAGCCGCTTATTTGAGCGCAATGGAAAGGAGTCCTGTGAATGATTTGGAAATCAAAACGCTTTTAAAAAAGCATTTGAGTTCTAATATTAACGATCCCTTAACTTTCATTAAAGGCATCACGCAGTCGTATTATTATGAAGGGCTTTAAAATTCCATTCTTAAAAATTAAAAGCTTTATTTGTCAGCGTTAGAGAAGATCTAAAACTAATCCTGTGTGCGTTCAATCAAACTCAAAGGCAAGTTAAAAGCTTTAATGAGTTCGCTCTCTTTTTGGCGTTGTTCGCCCTTATCTTTTTCATGGTCATAGCCTAACAAGTGCAACACCCCATGAATGAATAAAAGAGCGATCTCATCTTCTAAGCTATGCCCTAATTTCAGGGCGTTAGTTTGAGCTAATGGTGCATTAATGACCACGCTCCCTAAAGGGGTGTGAGGAACAACCTCTAAAGGGAAGCTCAAAACATCGGTAGCATAATCGCAACCCCTTAAATCCCTATTGATTTCTCGCATGGTTTCATCGCTCACTAAAACAAGCTCAATGATTTGAGTGGGGGCTAAAACATTTGCGATTTTTTCTAATAATAAAAAGTCTGATTCTAGTGGGGTTTGGTTGTCTATTTCTAGCATTAAAGATATAAAAAGAAGTTTAAAAAAGCCCTAAAATTTAGGGCTTATAAAGATTAAGCGAAAGAACCTTTAACTTGTTCTACCCATTTTGAAATCCTCTCATCAGTGAGATCATCTTGATTGTCTTCATCAATCACAAGACCCACGAATTTACCGCTTTCTACCGCTTTAGACGCTTCAAAATGATAACCATCGGTTGAAGTTTGCCCTACCACTTTACCGGCTTTAGCTTTTTCATAAATGTGGAAAATGCCCTCCGCAAAAGTTTCGCTGTAAGTGTCTTGATCGCCCAAGCCTACAAGCCCAATGGTTTTATCCGCAAAATCGCTCGATTCTAGCGTGCCTAAAAAGTCTTCCCAATCTGTTTGCAAATCGCCCGCACCAACTGTTGGAGCGACTAAAATAACCTTTGTAAAGCTATTGAATTGCTCTTTAGAAGCTTTAGCCACATCAATCACTTCAGCATTACCAATAGCCTTGCTGATTTTTTCAGCGATAGCTTCAGCGTTCCCGCTGTCTGTCCCAAAAAAGATACCAATTTTTCCCATGTTCTCAATCCTTGTGTTTAAAGATATTAACGCACCCACTTTATGCGAATGCTTGTGGGCGTAGTCTAGCGCATTTAATTAAACATCTTGCTTAAAAACCCATTTTGTGCGAATATCGTTTCAACAAAAACCATATTAAAAGCGCTATAAGAACAAAACTTATGACAAAAAACGAAGTGTAATGAGAAAGCCTTTCATACAGCGTTTTCACCCAATCGCTCGCTTGAAAAGAAACGCTCCCCACGATTAACGCCCACAAAAAACTGGAAAAAACATTAAGCCATAAAAATCTTTTTAAAGGGTATTTGCTAAAACCAATTGCCAAAGGCACAACGCTTTTAATCCCATACAAATATTTATTGACAAAAATCATTAAAAAAGCGTAGCGTTTCACCCACAAACTCGCCAAAGCAAGCTTTCTTCTATGCTTATGAAAATACTTTAAAAACTCTCTTTTTTGATAGCGGGCAAAGATTACAAGAGCCCCACTCCCTATTAAATTCCCTAAAAAAGCGACAAGAATGGTTATTTTTATATCCAAAGCGTGCGTGGTAGCGCTCAAAATAGAAGCGATGACAATCCCCACATACCCACCCCCTAAAGAATATAAAAATAAAATAAGATAACCCCACTCCTTAAAACCCTCTTGAAAACGCAACAACGCTTCTTGCATTCAAACCCTCTTTTGATTTCGTTTTTATTTTCATGTTATCCAAACTTATTCAACCTGTTAGTGATTTAAACGCTATCTTTTAGTATAATGACAGCATTATCTTAATAACCTAAAAGATATAGAGATGAATACAGAAATTTTAACCATCATGTTAGTTGTCTCAGTGCTTATGGGATTGGTAGGCTTAATAGCGTTTTTATGGGGGGTTAAAAGCGGTCAGTTTGACGATGAAAAACGCATGCTTGAAAGCGTGTTGTATGATAGCGCGAGCGATTTGAACGAAGCGATTTCACAAGAAAAACGCCAAGAGAATTAAAAAATTAAAATAAAAGGATAGGAATGAGCCAAGAAATTTTAGACGTGTTGGTAGTGGGCGCAGGGCCTGGGGGCATTGCCACGGCCGTAGAATGCGAAATAGCCGGCGTTAAAAAAGTGCTTTTATGCGAAAAAACCGAAAGCCATTCAGGCATGTTGGAAAAGTTTTATAAAGCCGGTAAAAGGATTGATAAAGATTATAAAAAGCAAGTCGTAGAGCTTAAGGGGCATATCCCTTTTAAAGACAGCTTTAAAGAAGAGACTTTAGAGAATTTCACTAACCTTTTAAAAGAGCATCATATCACGCCAAGCTATAAAACCGATATTGAAAGCGTGAAAAAAGAGGGCGAGCTGTTTAAAGTTACCACCACTTCTAATACAACCTATCAGGCTAAATTCGTGGTGGTTGCGATCGGGAAAATGGGCCAGCCAAACCGCCCTACTGCTTATAAAATCTCTGTTGCGCTCTCCAAACAAGTGGTTTTTAGCATCAATGATTGTAAGGAAAATGAAAAAACCCTTGTGATCGGCGGAGGCAACTCAGCGGTGGAATACGCCATTGCTTTGTGTAAAACCACCCCTACCACCCTCAATTACCGCAAAAAAGAATTCAGCCGCATCAATGAAGACAACGCTAAAAACTTGCAAGAAGTCCTAGGCAATAACACGCTTAAAAGCAAGCTTGGAGTGGATATTGAAAGCTTAGAAGAAGATAACACTCAAATTAAGGTTAATTTCACCGATAACACGAGCGAGAGTTTTGATCGCTTGCTGTATGCGATCGGAGGCTCTACCCCTTTAGAGTTTTTTAAACGCTGTTCTTTGGAATTAGATCCTAGCACCAATATCCCTGTAGTGAAAGAAAATTTAGAGAGCAACAATATCCCTAATTTGTTCATCGTGGGCGATATTTTATTCAAATCAGGAGCGAGCATCGCTACCGCACTCAATCATGGCTATGATGTTGCGCAAGAAATCGCTAAAAGGTTGCACTCTTAAAGCCGCTCACTCATCAAACGGCTTAGCCTTATACAAAAAGAAAAAGAGGATGAGAAGCGTTAAGGCAAAATGCATGGTTATGATAGTTAGGGGTGAGAAGTAACGCAGTTCCAAACTGCTGATCGATAAGATTAGCACAGAGACCACGCGCACACAGCTTGATAAAAGCGATGAGAGCGATGAAATGTTGTTTTTAGAAACGAATTTGGAGAATTGATACCCCAAGCAATAACTCATGTAAGCAAAAAACGCCACCATGAGTGCATACACCCCTATGAAACAATAAGGGATATTCATAAGCAATAAGGGGCTAACGCCCAGCAACACCACAAGCGAACTCATGGCGATTTTTTGGCTGTAATTTTTGGCTTTTAAAAAATGAATGAGGATGGAAATCACTTGAAAAGCGATATAAAATATAAAAAGGTATTGCTCTTTAATGCCTTGTTTTAAAAAATAGGCTTGCCACATTTGAAAATGGCTCATAAAAAAGATGGGCGTAATCAAATGCCCCACTAACAAAATTTTAAGTTTGGGGTTATCTTTAAGCTCTTTAAGACTGCCTTTGACTTGCTCTTTAAGGAGTTTCAAACTTTTTTGGCTTTTAAAATCCCCTTCTTTTTCTTTAAAATAAATGATGATCGTTAGCGCACAAAGCATGATTAAAAAAATCCCCACGATATACAGCATCGCATGGATTTTGAGATACAAAAACGATCCCAAAGAACTCCCTATAATCATGCCCAAATAAGCGATTTGATTGTTTTTGGCTAAAAACCGGGACAAATCCTTTTTGTTTTCCTTAATGTCTGTGATGAGTGAAGCTTCAATCGTGCCGCTAGAGCATGCGCTATACAAACCATACAGCCCCCATGCTAAAAGCATGAGAATAAAACTATCAAAGAAAAGCACAAACGAAAAACTAGCGATTAAAAAGGCATTAGAAACCAGGAATAGGTTTTTCCGGCTCATCAAATCCGCTAAAACACCGCTCGGGTATTCAGCCACCAGCACACAAAAGCTAAAAAAGGTTTGCACGAGCAAGATTTCACTCAAACTAAGCCCTTTAGAAAGCAACAAGGGGGTTAAAATCGCATGGGGCAAGCTTTGAAGCGATGATTAAGAGAAAATTCGCCCCATAGTAAGCTAAAATGTTTTTTCTTAACATTTGAAAATTATAATTAAAACTAGCTTATAATACAGCGTTATATCTTTTATTTAAGGGGTATTGATGCTAACCCAATTAAAAACTTATCCAAAATTACTCAAACATTATGAAGAAATCAAAGAAGCGCATATGCGCGATTGGTTTTCTAAAGATAAAGAGCGAGCGAGCCGTTATTTCGTGCAATTTGAAAGCTTGAGCTTGGATTATTCCAAAAACCGCCTGAACGATACCACTTTAAAGCTTCTTTTTGAATTAGCGAACGACTGCTCTTTAAAAGAAAAGATTGAAGCGATGTTTAAGGGCGAAAAAATCAACACCACCGAAAAAAGGGCCGTTTTACACACCGCCTTAAGAAGCTTGAATGACACTGAAATCTTACTAGACAACATGGAAGTGTTAAAAAGTGTGAGGAGCGTTTTAAAACGCATGCGAGCCTTTAGTGATAGCGTGAGAAGCGGTAAGAGATTAGGCTATACCAATCAAGTGATCACTGATATTGTCAATATCGGCATTGGGGGGTCAGATTTAGGCGCTTTAATGGTTTGCACCGCCTTAAAACGCTACGGCCACCCGAGATTAAAAATGCATTTTGTATCTAATGTGGATGGCACACAGATTTTAGACGTTTTAGAAAAACTCAATCCGGCCAGCACGCTTTTTATCGTGGCTTCTAAGACTTTTTCCACTCAAGAAACCTTAACCAACGCCCTAACCGCTAGAAAATGGTTTGTAGAAAGAAGCGGCGATGAAAAGCATATCGCTAAGCACTTTGTAGCGGTATCCACCAATAAAGAAGCCGTCCAACAATTTGGCATTGATGAGCATAACATGTTTGAATTTTGGGATTTTGTAGGGGGGCGCTATAGTTTGTGGTCGGCTATTGGCTTATCCATTATGATCTATTTAGGGAAGAAAAATTTTAACGCTCTTTTGAAAGGGGCGTATTTGATGGATGAGCATTTTAGAAACGCCCCTTTTGAAAGCAATTTACCCGTTTTAATGGGGCTAATTGGCGTGTGGTATATCAATTTTTTCCAATCCAAAAGCCATTTAATCGCTCCTTACGATCAGTATTTAAGGCATTTCCCTAAATTCATCCAGCAATTGGATATGGAAAGCAATGGCAAACGCATCAGCAAAAAAGGCGAAACCATCCCCTATGACACATGCCCTGTTGTTTGGGGCGATATGGGCATTAACGCTCAGCACGCCTTTTTCCAGCTCTTGCATCAAGGCACGCATTTAATCCCCATTGATTTTATCGCCTCTTTAGATAAAAAACCTAACGCTAAAGGCCACCATGAGATTTTATTCAGCAATGTTTTAGCGCAAGCGCAAGCCTTCATGAAAGGCAAGAGTTATGAAGAAGCGCTTGGCGAACTGCTTTCTAAAGGCTTAGACAAAGATGAAGCCAAAGACTTAGCCCACCACAGGGTGTTTTTTGGCAACCGCCCCTCTAATATCCTTTTATTAGAAAAGATCTCGCCAAGTAATATTGGGGCGTTGGTGGCTCTTTATGAGCATAAGGTCTTTGTGCAAGGGGTTATTTGGGATATTAACAGCTTTGATCAATGGGGCGTGGAGCTTGGGAAAGAGTTGGCCGTGCCGATTTTACAAGAATTAGAGGGGCATAAAAGCAACGCTTATTTTGACAGCTCCACTAAGCATTTAATAGAATTGTATAAGAATTACAACCAATAGACTTTGTTTTATAACAAGATAAAACCTAAAAAACAATAAAGCAAAGCTTAACCCCCATTTTCAAGCACTCCATTCAAAATCATCCGTTAATCATAACGGATTTTAGCGCCATATATTAGCCATTTGAATTTAAAGAGAGTAAATTTTCCACAAATTAATCGTTTTTAGCTTTTAAAAGCTTGACTTTCTCATCATATGCATTATTTTACATATTATAATTATTTCAAAGCTAAGAATAATAAAAACTAAAGAATAGATTTATCTTTAAAAGTATTTGCATTTATCAATCTCATTTTAGGAGGCATGCATGAAAAAGGCAAGTCAGGTTTTATTCTTTGGGGCATTTTTAAGCTCTTCTTTACAAGGTTTTGAAGCTAAGCTCAACGGCTTTGTGGATCAATCCAGCACTATCGGTTTTAACCAGCATAAAATCAATAAAGAAAGAGGTATCTACCCTATGCAGCAATTCGCAACGATTGCGGGCTATTTAGGGCTTGGTTTTAGCCTGTTACCCAAAAAGGTTTCAGACCATGTTTTAAAAGGCAAAATAGGGGGCATGGTGGGATCTATTTTCTATGACGGCACGAAGAAGTTTGAAGACGGATCTGTGGCTTACAACCTCTTTGGTTATTATGATGGGTTCATGGGGGGTTATACAAACATCTTACAAAGCGATGATTTAGCGACACAAAACATGAAACACAACAAAAATGTCCGCAATTATGTCTTTAGCGATGCGTATTTAGAATACGCTTATAAGAATTATTTTGAAATAAAAGCCGGACGCTACCTCTCCACTATGCCTTATAAAAGCGGTCAAACGCAAGGCTTTCAAGTTTCTGGGCAATACAAGCATGCGCGTTTGACTTGGTTTAGCTCTTTTGGGAGGGCGTTCGCTTATGGTTCGTTTTTAATGGATTGGTTTGCCGCACGGACCACTTATAGCGGAGGCTTTACCAAAAACGATAAGGGAGGTTATGATAGCCATGGGCGAAAGGTGCTTTATGGCACGCATGCGGTGCAACTCACCTATAAACCTCATCGTTTCCTCATAGAAGGATTTTATTACCTTTCGCCTCAAATCTTTAACGCTCCGGGCGTTAAGATTGGTTGGGATTCTAACCCTAATTTTAGCGGCACAGGCTTTCGCTCTGATACGGCTGTCATAGGGTTTTTTCCCATTTACTACCCTTGAATGATCGTTAAATCCGATGGGAGTCCGGTCTATAGATACGACACGCCTGCCACTCAAAATGGGCAAAATCTCATCATCCGCCAACGCTTTGACATCAACAATTACAATGTTTCCATCGCTTTTTATAAAGTCTTTCAAAACGCTAATGGTTGGATAGGCAACATGGGGAATCCAAGCGGTGTGATCATGGGGAGTAACAGCGTCTATGCTGGTTTTACAGGCACAGCCCTTAAAAGAGACGCCGCTACCATTTTCCTTTCTTGTGGCGGCACTCATTTTGCCAAAAAATTCACATGGAAATTCGCCACACAATACTCCAATTCAGTAGTCTCTTGGGAAGCGAGAGCGATGATCTCTTTAGGTTATAAATTCACTGAATACTTGAGCGGTAGCGTGGATCTTGCGTATTATGGCGTGTATACTAACAAAGGCTTTAAACCGGGTGAAAACGGGCCTGTGCCTAAAGACTTCCCCGCCCTTTATTCTGACAGGAGCGCGTTATACACGGCTCTAGTAGCGTCATTTTGATGCTACCCTATGATTATGGTAGGCGTCTTTTTGATGCTATGATCACAAAATATAGTAGGCATTATTTTGATGCTGTCTCCTATAATGTAATAGGCGTTTTTTAACGCTGTTCCTCTAATCTCTATATATAAAATTTCTTTTCAAGCGAAAGCTCTTTGTTAAATCATACCCATTAAGCAAAAAATCATCATCTTCATCATCTTCAAAATTGAGCTTTTAAAAAAGCAAACGATAGCTTTTTAAGAACTAAAACAGAAATCCCAAGCATCTTTAGTGTTTGCACGCTTCACAAACAAGGTCAAACTTTTTTTATGGATTTAAAGGGGGTTTAAGCCCCCTTTATTCAAGTAGCTTTGATGTAAGGGGTTTCAGCCAGTGGCGGGTAAATTTGATTTTTAAAATAAGCGTTTGAGCAAATCCTAACGCTCACAATCAGCACCAATAGCGCTACAAACATGAAAAACACGCACAAAATCGCATCAATAGCGTGGTTAAAAAGGGATTTTTGGAGCGTTTTTAGCGCTTTTTCATCGGTAGTGGTAGCCATTTTTTCTTTGATGATTTGCATTTGCGCCACATGGGAAACATTATTAAGCACACTATCATTACTCTTTGGCATTACTTTTAAAATACCGCTATAAAAAGTGATGCTCAAAATCAAAACTGCCGGCAAGGCGCTTACCATCGCCCCCTTAAAACGCCCCATTTTAAACAACACCACCGTAACCAACAACAACGCCATGCCCGCTAACATCTGATTGCTCACGCCAAATAAAGGCCATAGCGTATAAATCCCCCCTTTAGGATCAATCGTGCCTTGATACAAGAAATACCCCCACCCTGCCACACACAAAAGAGTGGCAAAAATCCCAGCTTTATAAGAGCTAAGATTACCCAAAGGCTTATAAACATTACCGAGCAAATCTTGGATCATGAAACGAGCGGTTCGTGTGCCAGCATCCACAGCGGTTAAAATAAACAAAGCTTCAAACAAAATCGCAAAATGGTACCAAAACGCCATCACGCTTGGATCCCCTAAAATGTGATACACAATCATCGCTAAACCGATCGCAAAAGTGGGTGCCCCACCGGTGCGGCTCAAAATGGAGCTTTCGCCGATGTTTTTGGTCATCTCACTGATTTCTTCAGCGCTGATACTAAACCCCCATGAGCTAATCACTGAAGCCGCATCAGCTATATCTTTACCGATGCTCACTTCTGGGGAATTGATAGCGAAATAAAGCCCTGGGTGCAAGATCCCTGCGCACACCAACGCCATAAGAGCCACAACGCTCTCCATCACCATAGAGCCATAGCCCACTAGCCTTGCGTCGCTTTCTTTAGCGAGCATTTTAGGGGTCGTGCCTGAAGAAATTAAAGCATGAAAGCCGCTAATCGTTCCGCAAGCCACCGTGATAAACAAGAAAGGGAACACGCTTCCTGCAAACACAGGCCCACTGCCATCTACAAAGGGCGTGATTTTAGGGATTTGTAAGGGAGGAGCGACAAAAATAATAGCCACAACCAACACCCCTATAACGCCAATTTTTAAAAAAGTGCTTAAATAATCTCGTGGAGCGAGTAAAAACCATACCGGTAAAATAGAAGCCACAAACCCATAGCCCATGATCATCCACGCTAAAGAACTGGCCTCAAAAGTGAATATTGACGCTAATTTAGGATCTAAAGAAACATATTTACCCGCATAAATCGCTATAATCAACAGAATAAAGCCAATAACAGAAACTTCTAAAATCTTATGTGGCCTGAAAAACCGCATGTAAAGCCCCATAAGAATCGCAATGGGAATGGTCATAGCGATCGTGAAAAAGCCCCAAGGCGAATGCGCTAAAGCCTTCACCACCACCATCGCTAAAATCGCAATGATAATGAGCATGATCCCTAAAATACCAAGACTTGCGATCATGCCTACAAATTGACCCATTTCAAGCTTGATCATTTCGCCTAAAGACTTGCCATCGCGCCTAATAGAAGCAAAAAGCACCACAAAATCATGCACGCAACCCCCTAAAACTGAGCCTATCAAAATCCATAAGATAGAGGGCAAGTAACCCATTTGAGCGGCTAGTATCGGGCCTACTAAAGGGCCAGCCCCAGCAATAGCGGCGAAATGATGCCCAAAGGTGATGGCTTTATCGGTTGGCACAAAATCCTTGCCGTCATTCCTTACGCATGCAGGCGTGGCTCTGCTATCATCTAGCTTTAACACCCTATAAGCGATAAAATGGCTATAAAAACGATAGCCTATGCTATAAATGCAAGCACTCGCTACTACAAGCCATAGCGTGTTAATGCTCTCGCCCTTGTGTAAGGCTAACACCCCTAAACAGATCGCCCCTAAAATAGCGGCAAAAACCCAAGCCAAAGAAACTAAACTTTTTTGCATGTCCTCTCCATTTAATGATTGTTTAATCATTGTTGTTAATTTCAGCCAGTTTCTTATTATAATTCAAATTTTCTTTGAATAGTGGCAAAATAGCTCATAAACTTCCCGCATAAAGGCTTGGGTTTTCCAAACTTCTAACAATTGGGGTAAATAAGAGCCGTTTTAAACATGATGCTTTAAAGCGTCATTAATTTTAAGGTATAGCGTTATGGCATTAGATTGGGATTTTATGTTGCACTCCATCCCTGCGTTTTTTAAGGGGTTAAAACTCACGCTTTATATTTCTTTCTTTGGGATTTTGCTCTCTCTTTTGGTGGGGTTTTTGTGCACGCTCGTTTTGTATTTTAAAACGCGCTTTATCTCTCCTATCGTCTATATCTATGGCGAAATCGCCAGGAACACGCCCCTACTCATCCAGCTTTTCTTTTTGTATTACGGGTTGAATGAAATCGGTTTGAGCGCTTTAGAATGCGCGATTTTAGCGTTAGGGTTTTTGGGTGGGGGGTATATGAGTCAAAGTTTTTTGCTTGGGTTTAAGAGCTTGGCTTCCATTCAAAGAGAAAGCGCTTTGAGTTTGGGGTTTAGCCCTTTGAAGATGATGTATTATATTATTCTGCCTCAAAGTTTAAGCGTTTCTATGCCTTCTATAGGGGCGAATGTGATTTTTTTACTCAAAGAAACTTCTGTGGTGGGTGCGATAGCCCTAACCGATATTATGTTCGTGGCGAAAGATTTTATTGGCATTTATTATAAAACGACTGAAAGCCTTTTGATGTTAAGCATCGCTTATTTGATTGCTTTGCTCCCCTTAAGCGTTTTGTTTGTGATCTTAGAGCGTTTCTTTAAAAAGAAAGTGGCTTAAAAATGGGAGTTTTACTAGAGTTAGACAACCTTAAGCGTTTGTTAGAAGGGTTTGAAACCACTCTTTTGATCGCTCTTAGCTCTGCGGTTATTTCAATCATTGTTGGAATGCTTTTGGGGAGCTTGATGGCGTTTGGCTCTAAAATAGTGGTTTTGGCGTGTCGTGTGTATTTAGAAAGCATTCGCATCATCCCGCTTTTAGCATGGCTTTTTATTGTGTATTTTGGGTTAGCGAGCTGGTTTGATTTGCACATTAGCGCCGTTTTAGCGAGCGTTATTGTTTTTAGCTTGTGGGGTGGCGCTGAAATGATGGATTTAACCAGAGGGGTTTTAACTTCCGTGAGCAAACACCAAGTAGAAAGCGCTCTGGCTTTAGGCATGGATTCAAAAAAGGTGATTTTTAATATTATTTTCCCCCAAAGCTTTTTGTCTTTATTGCCCTCAAGCCTTAATTTATTCACGCGCATGATTAAAACCACGGCTTTAGTCTCTCTCATTGGAGCGATTGATTTGTTAAAAGTGGGCCAGCAAATCATAGAGCTTAACCTCTTACGCATGCCCAATGCGAGCTTTATGGTTTATGGCGTTATCTTAATGTTTTATTTTAGTTTATGCTATAGTTTGAGCCTGTATAGTTCCTATTTAGAAAAAAAATTCCAATACATTAGAGGGTAAAATGAGCGTGATTTTAGAAACCAAAGGGTTAAAAAAAACCTATCAAAACCATTTGGTTTTAGACGGCATCAATTTCACTTTAAATAAGGGTGAAGCGGCAGTGATTTTAGGGCCTAGCGGGTGCGGGAAAAGCACTTTTTTAAAATGCTTAAACGGGCTTGAAAAGATTGATGAGGGTGAAATTCTTTTTGAAAACACTAACCTTAATACGCCAACTACCAACTGGAATCAAATGCGCCAAAAAATAGGCATGGTGTTTCAAAATTATGAATTGTTCCCGCATTTAAATGTGTTAGATAATATCTTACTCGCCCCCTTAAAAGTGCAAAAACGATCCAAAGATGAGGCCATTTCTCAAGCCGTAGAGCTTTTAAAACGAGTGGGTTTGGAGCACAAACAACAAGCTTACCCTAAAGAATTGAGCGGCGGGCAAAAGCAACGAGTAGCGATCGTGCGTTCTTTATGCATGCGGCCAAAAATCATGCTTTTTGATGAAGTAACCGCCTCATTAGACCCTGAAATGGTTAAAGAAGTTTTAGAAGTGATTTTAGAATTAGCCACAACGGGCATGAGCATGGTGATTGTAACGCATGAAATAAAATTCGCGCAAAAAATCGCTCATAAAATCGTGTTTTTTGATAGCGGTAAAATCGCTGAAGAAAACAGCGCTAAAGAATTTTTCAATAACCCCAAATCTCAAAGAGCGCAAAAATTTTTAGAAACTTTTCATTTTTTAGGGAGCTGTTAAATAAAGTTTGCTAAAAAGATGGTTTTAATTCCAAAAAAAGGTGTTTTTATGAAAACAAACGAGCTTTTTAAGGTATGGGGGCTATTTTTAGTTTTAATCGCTTTAGTCTTTAGCGCATGTTCTGATAGCCATAAAGAAAAAAAAGACGCTTTAGAAGTCATTAAACAAAGAGGGGTTTTAAAAGTGGGGGTTTTTAGCGATAAGCCTCCTTTTGGCTCTGTGGATTCTAAAGGGCAATATCAAGGCTATGATGTCGTCATTGCTAAACGCATGGCTTTGGATTTATTGGGCGATGAAAATAAGATTGAGTTTATTCCTGTAGAAGCTTCAGCTAGGGTGGAATTTTTAAAAGCCAATAAAGTGGATATTATCATGGCTAATTTCACGCGCACCAAAGAGAGAGAAAAAGTCGTGGATTTTGCTAAGCCGTATATGAAAGTCGCTTTGGGGGTGATTTCTAAAGATGGGGTTATTAAAAATATAGAAGAGTTGAAGGATAAAGAGTTGATTGTGAATAAAGGCACGATAGCGGATTTTTATTTCACTAAAAATTACCCCAATATCAAACTTTTGAAATTTGAGCAAAACACAGAGACTTTTTTAGCCCTTTTAAACAATAAGGCTACCGCTCTAGCCCATGACAACACTTTATTGCTCGCTTGGGCGAAACAACACCCTGAGTTTAAATTAGGCATTACAAGCCTTGGCGATAAGGATGTGATCGCTCCAGCGATTAAAAAGGGTAACCCTAAGCTTTTAGAATGGTTGAACAACGAGATGGATTCCCTCATTTCTAGCGACTTCTTAAAAGAAGCTTATAAGGAGACTTTAGCGCCTGTTTATGGCGATGAAATCAAACCGGAAGAAATTATTTTTGAATGATTTCTTTAGGCTTTGATTTCTTGACAGAGTGCGTTTTTATTGCTAAATTAGCGGTTTTGTGATCTTTTTGTTTTTCATTTTGGGATATATTTGTTTGATTTTACACTGAAAGGATTTGTTGATGAATCATTTTTATAAGCGTTGTTTGAAATTTTCATTGGTTGGGTTGCTAGGGTTTTTGAGCGTTCAGCTTCATGCTAGGAGTTTTATTGATGGGGATTTAGACATTCAAAAATTCAGCTATGAATATTCTCTGCTTAAAAAGGGAGACCCTAATGGTGTGCATAAGGTTCAGGTGCGGGATTATAAAGGCAAAATGCAAGAAGCTGAGATCCACTCAGAAATACGCATCGCGCTTAAACCGGGGGTTAAAAAAGAAGTTAAAAAAGGCAAAATTTATAGCGCTCAAATCAATGATGGCATGTGCTATGCTTTTAGAATGCTCCAAACCGGCGATAATACCACAGGCCTTGATTCTAAAGAGTTCCCCAAGCAAAGCCGTGAAAAAAAGGGCCGAGTGATCACTTTAATCGGTAAAGATGAAGTGCCTTATCTTATTTTAGAAACCGATTGCCAAGTGGGCGATATTGCAAAGATCTCTTTGGTGGGTAATTTTGATGGCACCGGATTTCTTACGGAATATAAATTCAAAGACGCTAAACCCATTTACTAATTTTCTTTTTTAGCTTCATTCTTCAAATCTCTTAACCTTTTGTGGTTAGGAGGTTTTTCTTATCCGTTGCGGATATTTTTGATCGCATCTTAAAAATTTTTAAAACCCTGTTTGTGTTTTTACCTCAAGCGTTAAAAAAGCTCTGTTCTCATCAAACACTGACAAGTAAAACCTTTTATAGAGTGCTTGCTTGATTAAAGTCAAGTTCTTTATTATTGGTTATAAAAAATATTTTTTGGCATTTTTAAATTTTTAAAACAAGCTAAAAGAAAGAAAATAAAAGAGAAACCCCCCCTTTTTTTAGGAGTTTTCTTCTTGCTTATACCCTTTAAGCGCAAAGAAGAGGATATAAAAATAGCACAATAACGGCACACCATAAGCGTAGAGCAAATTTGATTCGGTTGCTGTGAGCATGTCTGTAACCGCACCTTGAATGGGGGGGATTAACGCCCCTCCTACAATCGCCATGCTAATCACCCCAGAAGCCTTAGAAGTGAGATGCCCTAAATTGAGCGTAGCCAAAGAAAAGATGGTAGGGAACATGATAGAGTTGAAAAAGCCCACAAAAGTCAGAGCGAATAAAGCGATCTTGCCTCCAATGAGAATAGCCAAAGCGATAAGCGCAATAGAGCTTAAGGCGTTAAAAGCCAAGTATTTATTAGGGGCAATTTTATTCATCAACACACTGCCCAAGAAACGGCCCACCATCGCGCCTCCCCAATAATACACCAAGTAATGCGCGCTTGATTGAGGGTCTAAATTCAAAAGCTTTTCAAAGCTTAGCACCAAGAATGAGCCAATCGCCACTTCTCCCCCCACATAAAAAAAGATCCCCAAAGCCCCAAAAACAAAGTGTTTGTGCGAAAACAGGCTTTTTTGAGTCGTTTCTTTGGGCATTTCTTTTTCCACATCAGGCAATTTCAAAAGATACATCACAAGCGCTAAAAGAAGCGAAAACACCGCCAAGCCCAAATAAGGCATTTGAACGCTTTTAGCGTCCGCTAATTTATCTATCAAACTTGCATTATCGCCCATTTTAGTCGTGCTAAAAATCAACAAGCTCCCAAAAATAGGCCCTAAAGTCGTGCCAAGCGAATTGAACGCCTGGACTAAAACCAGGTTTCTGGCTTCTTTACCTTTAGAAAGCAAGGTTACAAAGGGATTACCGGCAGTCTGTAAGCACACAATCCCGCTCGCTAAAATAAACAACGCTCCTAAAAAAAACCCATAGGAGCCAAAATGCGCCGCCGGATAAAATAACGCGCACCCCGTCGCTGTGATCACAAAACCAAGCACCACGCCAAAAGGGTAGCCGATTTTACTGATCACATTCCCAAAAACTCCTCCCATGATGAAATACGCCCCAAAAAAGCAAAATTGAATGAGTGAAGCTTCAAAATAGGTCAAGTCAAAAATGGGCTTTAAGTGTGGGATTAAAATGTCGTTTAAAACCGTGATAAAACCCATTAGAAAGAATAGCGCTGTCAAACTCCCCAGCGCCAAAGTGTTAGAAGTTTTTTGCATACCTTCTCCTTTTTTATTGAGTTGATATAATAATAATGATATTACAATTATTTTAAGATAATAATCTGTCTAAATAAAGAAAAAGAGGCATGAAATGAGTAAAAAATGCAAAGCCCCTTAAAAAGAGCTTAACGAAAGATAAATACAGAAACAGAAATGATGCAGAGAATGATGATGCCTGAATTGAGCGCTTTGAAGTCTTTTTGAACCAATTTGATGATACTATAAGACAAAAAGCCAAAGGCTAAGCCATCGGCAATGGAGAAGGTTAAGGGCATCATCACCACGGTTAAAAAAGTGGAAACGCTAATGGCCATGTCTTTAAAATTCACCCCCTCTAACACGCTAAACATCAAAACCCCTACTACCACCAGCACCGGATAAATCGCATTGCTGGGAATGGCTTTTAAAAGAGGCAAGCAAAAGAGCGTTAAAACAAAAAATAATCCGGTAAAAACCGCTGTAAGCCCTGTGCGGCCCCCCTCTTCAACCCCACTCGCGCTTTCTATAAAAGCCGTCGTGGTAGAAACGCCCACCACCGCACTCCCTAAAGAAGCCACCGCATCCGCTTCTAAAGTCCTTTCTAATTCCTTGTTTTTTTCTTCATCATTGAAAAAATCAGTCTTGTGGCCAATCCCTGCAAGCGTGCCTAAAGAATCAAACAAATCGGTTACAAAAAAAGTGATAATAACTGGCGCTAACGCTAAAGTGAAAGCCCCACTCGCATCAAAAAAAATGCCCTTAAAGTCTAATTGAAAGGCGATAGGGCCAATGCTAGCGGGCATGGAAAAAAACTCACTAGGGTAAGGAGCCAGCTTTAAAACCCATGCGAGAATGGAAGTGATTAAGACTGCTATAATGAAAGAACCCCTGATTTTGAGCGTGTAGAGCGCGAAAGTTAGAATGATCCCCACAACCCCCAATAACACATGCGGATCGCCAAAATCGCCTAAGGTTACAAGCGTAGCCTTATGGGTAACGACAATATGCATTTCTTTAAGGCCAATAAACGCGATAAAAGCCCCTATCCCCGCGCTCACCGCACGCCTTAAATCGCTAGGAATGCTTCGCATGACCCAACTTCTAAATTTAGTGAAAGACAAAATCACAAAAATCGCTCCCGAGAGCGCTACGATGCCTAAAGCGCTCTGCCAAGGGAGTTTTAGCCCCTGAACCAACCCGAAGCTAAAATAAGCTGACAACCCTAAGCCCACGCTCATAGCGATGGGAGTGTTTGCCCATAGCCCGTTAAACACGCTCGATAAGATAGTGATAATGGCAGTCGCGCTCAAAAGGGCTTCATAAGGCATGTTGGCTTGAGAAAGGATAAGAGCGTTTAAGGGCACGATGTAAATCATGGTGATAAAAGTCGTTAAACCCGCTCTAAACTCGGTGGCAATGTTCGTGTTGTGTTCTTTAAGCTTGAAAAACCCCATGTTAGATAACTCCTTACTATTTGGTATAGATTAATTTAATAAGGGGCTTTGGGGTTATGCTAGCGCTATTTTATTTTAAATTGCCTTAAGATGCTTGATTGTGTTGTTTCAATCAAAAGAAGTGAGTAAAAAACCCTTTTTTTAAAAAACTCCGCTAAAAATGATTGTTTTTAATGAAAACCGCAAAAAGCTCATCTTGTAAGGTAATTTTATTCTTTAATGGTTTTTGAGAGAGCGTTTTTTAAATGTGGAAAGATTGTTGTAAAACGAACACCCCCATAAGTGCGATTATGGGGATAAATTCTAAAAAGGAGTTTGCCATGGAAAACTGAAAATGGCAAAAACATTATACCTTAAAATTTCTTTTTTTAGGGTTTAATCATCGTTTTTTAAAAATTTTTAGCTTGAGAGATTTTTGAGAAGTTTAACCCCCCCCTTTTTTAAAAAGAGGGTTTTTAATAAGCAAACACATAGTTGAGATACACGCTATAGAGTCTTCGGTATTCCAATTTAGTTCCCAAGTAAGAATAGTAATTCGTGTTAATGGTAGGGATTTTCACGCC
>NZ_VEYL01000018.1:0-36587 GCF_006439795.1 Helicobacter pylori | reverse complement strand
AGTCTTGCTTTTTATTTGATTTCATTATTGATTATATTTTAGTGCTTTATTTTTCTGTTGCTTTTTTCATTTCTTTTATTTTTAGTTGTTTTGGTTTGTGGTTTATTGTTTTGTTGTTTTATTGTTTTGTTGTTTTATTGTTTTGTTCAAAGTTTTTTGCTTGCTTATTTTGTTTAAGTTTTTTTTATTGTTTTTAATGATTTGATAACACGCATTAGTATGTTTTGCTTTGTTTAAGAAGCTTGTTTTTATATAGTATCGGTATTTTTTAGTTTTTTGGGTTTTTATTCAAAGGTTTTAGGGTTTTAAGAAAACGAGTTTGAAAACAAAATAAAATTTAAAATCATAAAATAAAACCTGAAGCGATAAAATAAAGCTTAAAGTCATAACATAAGATCTAAAATCCAATTTTTTTAAAAGTTTAAGATTTATATCTTTGGCAAGAAAAGTCCGCACCAATTAAACACGGATTTAAGAGAAAAGTTTTATTCGTTGAGAATGTAATTATTTGTGAAACTCTTATCCAAGCTTCTTTTTAAAGGAAGTTTATGAAGTTTTTAAAATCCCTAAACTGCACTTCAATTCTAAAGAGTGCCAAGAAATGTTGTTAGAAAGTTTTATTCTTTAAAAAGTTATCGCTTACAACCAAGCTTATTTTGATTGTAAAAAACGCTTTTAGCGTTTTAGATCTTTATTCTTTATTCTTTATTCTTTATTCCGTTAGTGTTGCTTTTTTATTTCTTTTGTTTTTAACTTTTTAGTTTGGGGTGTTGTGGGGTTTGCGTTTAGATTTTTAGAACCGATCTAAAAGAAAACTTTTTCATCAAGTTTCTTTTTTAAAAAAGCCTAAAAATTTCTTAAACACTTCTTTAGGATCGAATGCATCACACACCTTGCACCCATACATGCCAATTAAAATCACAAGCCAGCTCACATACACCCAGCTCATCAAAAACCACAAAATAGAAACGCTCCCATAAAGCTCATGGTAAGTGCGGTTATACAACACATAATAAGTGAAAGCCCATTTTAGCACATGCCAAGAAACGCTCGTAAAAAACACCCATAAAAACACCCAAAAATAATGTTTAAACACCTTATTCGTGGGAATGGTAAAAAGGATCAAAAAAAACGCGTAAGTGCCTATCCATCTTAAAACATGCAACAAACTTGAATCTTTATCTTCAAAAAACACTTGGATCTTAATATCAAAAAACACCACCAAAGGCAGAGCGAATAAAAACACTAAGGTCGTGCCAAAACCCCAAAATAAAAAGATTTCTTTACCCTTAAAATGCGCGTAATCTCTGGGCTTTGCTTGAAAAATTTTTGACGCGATGGAGCGGTAGTTTTCACAAAAAAGCACCAACGCCACTAAAATAGACACTTCTTCAAGCGTGCCTAAGGCTATGTCTGTTTTTTTAAAATTTTCTAAAAAATCCTTAATCGCGCCAATGAGTTTAGGGGCGTTAGGGAAAATCAAGGCTTCCATTTCACCGCTGTGCGCTTGCATGTAATGAGACACAAAAAGACTAAACACAAACAACAAAATAGGAGATAAAGACAAAATCGTATAAAAACTCAAGCTGGAAGCGTAGTAAAACAATTCGCTCAAGCCCCAAAAAGCATTTTTCAGACGCTCGGGGAAAATCATTCTAAGAAGGCGCAAAAACCCTCTAACGCTTTTAAAAAGTTCTCTCATTAATGACAGCTTGTCGCCATTGTCAAGCCATAAGAGAGCAGTTTTTCTATATCTTTTTTAGGGGCTTTGCCTTTGGTGGTCAAATAATCCCCTAACACCACCGCATTGATGCCGTATTCAAAAAGCTTGGCTTCTTGTTTATCGTTATCTTTAAACACCACTTCACGCCCTCCAGCCACCATAAGCCTAGCGTTAGGCAAAAACTCTTTAGCTAAAAGCACGCATTCTAGGGCTTCATCCGCACTCAAAGTCTCTGCATCAATGGGCAATACCGGGTTTTTAATGAAAAAATTAATGGGCGTGGTGTGCGGGGAGAGCGAAGCTAGAGCTCTAAGCATTTCAATCCTGTCTTCCCAGCTCTCATTAAGCCCAAAAATCCCCCCACTGCACAAGCCTAATCCCGCCCTTAAAGCGTTTTCGCATGTGATAAACCTTTCTTCCCATGTGTGCGTGGAACAAATTTTAGGGAAGAAATTTTGCGAAGTCTCTAAATTGTGGTTATAGCTATGAATGCCCGCATCTCTTAAAAACTCTAGTTGATCCAAATCTGCGCGCCCGCAGCATGCGATCAGATGCAAGCCTAATTCTTCTTTGTTGATGGCTTTAGCTAACTTAGCGATGTATTCGCATTTTTCATCGTCTAATTCGCGCCCTGAAGTAACCAGACAAAACCCCAAAGCCCCTAATTCCCTTAACGCTCTAGCCTCTTGTAAAACCACTTTTTCATCTTTAAATTTATAGCGCTTGATCGCTCCTTGATGGTGTGAGCTTTGCGTGCAATAAGCGCAATCTTCCTTGCAATCCCCACTGCGCACATTGGAAATAGAACATAAAAAAATCTCTTGCATCATCATTCCTTTGTTTTAAAAAAGTTGGTTTTTTTAGACTGATTATAGCAAAGAAAAAGAAGCGCTTTTGATTTTAAGGGCTTTATTCCATTAAATATTAAAACTAAAACTTTATGTGATTTTAATTGTTCGCTAGCACCTCTAAAACCAATTTCAAAACTTTACGCTATAATTTTTTCACTTTTTCATTAGGGGATTTTATGCAAGATTCATCCATTCAAAGTTACCCCCCCCCCCCCCAATCAGCGATAAAAAATCATGCGTTAAATAACGCACCCAATAATAAAGAAATAGATCTACCCACCCATATCACCAGTAATTTAAAAAAAGAGCTTAGAGATTATCAAAAAAAAGCGATACGCCATTATTTAGAAAAACGACAATCCAACCCCACTCAAAAGCATTTCATGTTTGAAATGGCAACCGGTAGCGGTAAAACCTTAGTGATGGCGGGTTTGATTTTAGAATGCTACAAGCAAGGCTATCAAAACTTTATCTTTTTTGTGAATAGCGCCAGCATTTTAGAAAAAACGAAATTGAATTTTACAGACAGCGTTTCATCAAAATACCTTTTTAGTGAAAATATCCATATCAATGATGAAAACACCGAAATCAAAAGCGTCAATAATTTAAACGAGAGCCAAACAAGTGCTATCAACATTTATTTCAGCACCATTCAAGGCTTGTTTTCCTTATTCACTAAAGCTAAAGAAAATGCTATCACCATAGAGGATTTAAAAGATCAAAAATTGGTTTTTTTAGCGGATGAAGCGCACCATTTAAACACAGAGACTAAAAAGAAATTAAGCAATGCGGAATCTAGTGATAAACACAACTGGGAAAGCGTTGTGAAATTAGCGCTAGAACAAAATAAAGACAATTTATTGCTGGAATTTAGCGCCACTATCCCTAAAGAAAAAAGCGTTAAAGACAAATATGAAAACTTAAAGGTGATCACTTACACCTTAAAAGAATTTAGCGAGGATAAATTTTGCAAAAACATCTACTCCCTTTCTTATGAAAATAAAGAATTAGAAACGCGCTTTTTGGGGGCATGCGTTTCCAGTTTGTATAAAGAATTATTAGCCCAACACCGTAATATTGGAAACTTTAAGCCATGCATTTTGTTTAAAAGCGAGAGGATTGAAGATAGTAAAGAAAATCAAGAGCGCTTCAACGCCTTTTTAGAAAATTTAAGCTCTTCAGATTTAGAAAATTTTTTCAATCACAGCCGCAACGCTTTTTTTAAAGACGCTAAAAACTTTTTTGATAAGCAAAATTACACCCCCAACCTTGCCGCATTCTTGCAAACGAAATTCCAAAAAAGCGTTCAGATTAACACCAATAACGAAAAAGAATTAGAAAAGAGCATGCTTTTATTGAACTCCCTAGAAGACAGAGACAACCCTAAAAGAGTGGTTTTTAGCGTGGATAAGCTCAATGAAGGTTGGGATGTGTTAAATTTGTTTGATGTTGTCAGGCTTAAAAATAAAGCCAACAAAAAAGACACCACTAAAGACGCCCAACTCATAGGGCGAGGAGCGAGATACTACCCCTTTAGCTATAACGGTTTCAAGTCAAGCCACATAGAGTTTTACCAACGCAAGTTTGATCTTTCCAACCCCTTAAGCGCGCTAGAAAGGTTAGACTACCATGCTATTTATAACAGCGAGTTTATCGCTGAATTAAAAAACGATTTACAAGTTTTAGGATTAGGGCTTATGGATGAAAAAGAAAATAAAGAAAAACAGACTATCCCTTTAACACCCACCAAGCGTTTCAAATGCTACTATGCAAGCAATACAAAAGACAAAAATAAAAACCTATTCAATAAAGACTATTCAGGCCCTGTTGAAGCCACACTCAAAAGCTTGCATGTCCCCTTATTTGCTTTTAATGTGCGTGAAAAGAAAGTGGATTTTAAAGAAGAAAATAAAGGCGATACAACTTATTATATACCCCACACCTTAGACAAAATCCCTATAAATTATTTTTTAAAAGCCCTTAATTTAAAAAACCTGGATTTTAAAACGCTTAAAAAAGCCTTTAAAAAACATGCCTTTAACAATAAAGTGGAATTTATAGAGCGGTATGTTTCTTCATTAAAAACAAACTTCCATAAAAACCAAAAGTTTGATAACAACGAAATCCTTTTAAAACTCGCTGTTTATATCATTGAAAACTTAAAAGACACGCTTTTAAAAGAGCAAGATAAATACGAGGTGAGCGCGTTAGAATTGAAAGAATTTGAAACGCATAATAAAAGCCTTAGCGCTAGCGAATGGGAAAAAGACATTCCCTTTTATGAATGGCTGCTTTTTAAGGACATGCGAAAACTAGACAGCGATTTAGAAAGGGATTTTTTAGATTTTATCAATAAAAATAAAGAGATTTTAGACAAGAAATTCAAAGAATGGTGCGTTTTAAGGAACGATCATTTCGCTGAATTAAAAGTTTTTTGCAACATAGAAAATAGCCCCTTTTACGCGCAAGGTTTTGAGCCAGATTTTATCCTTTTTGCCCAAACGCATGAAGATGAATTTTTAGGCTTCACTTGTTATATGGAAGCTAAAGGCGAACATTTAGAGCATTCTAACGCTTGGAAAAAAGAATTTTTAGAAATGCTAGAAAACGCCGCGCTTAAAAGCCATAACAAAAAACTCCATTTAAAAGGCTTGCCTTTTTTCACGCTCCATAACAATAAAGAAGTAAAAAGCGAATTTGCAACCGCTTTCGATCAAATTTTTAAGGATTAAAAATGCTAAAAACCCCACTCAAAACCCTAATAGATATTTTAATCAATCGTTTCACTAAAGAACGATTAGTTACTTTAATCCTACAGAATGATGAAAAGCTTTTAACTTTCATGCTTGAGCATGAAAACGCTAACGACTACAAAAACGCTTTTTTTAAAATGATCGCCAACACGCTTGTATTTAATGAAAAGGCGTTATTAGAATGTTTAGAAACAAAAGAATTAGAAAAATCTTTCACACGATTTAAAAATAAAATAGGCTTATATTCACAAGGGGGTTTGATAAAATCCAGCGAATTAGTCGTTTTGAATTTCCCTTTTAAAGACAATGTTTTACTGGGTGGCGCTAAAGATAACAGCACCAAATCTAACGAGCTTTTTTACCATGAGATATTGCATAAAAAAGAAATTGACACGCTTTTACACAAAAAAGCGTTGTGCCGTTTTGAAATGCAAGGAGAGGGCGATTTAGAAAGCGCTTTAAAAGACAAGAACACAAACTACCTTATCAAAGGCAACAATTTGATCGCTCTCCATTCTTTAAAAAAGAAATTCGCTAAACAAGTGAAATGCATCTACATTGACCCCCCTTATAATACCGGTAATGACAGCTTTAATTACAACGATAATTTCAACCACAGCTCTTGGCTAGTGTTTATGAAAAACAGGCTTGAAGCGGCTAGGGAATTTTTAAGCGATGATGGCGTGATTTTTGTGCAATGCGATGACAACGAACAAGCTTATTTAAAAGTGTTAATGGATGAGATTTTTCTTAGAGAGAATTTTGTGGCGAGTTTGCATGTAGAATTATCGGCAACGCAAGGCATGAAAGTGGCTTCGGCTAAAAAAGGAAATATTGTTAAAAATGCCGAATATATTTTAATTTATTCAAAAAATATGGAGAATTTTAGTTTTATCCGTTCTCTTTATGTGGCTAAAGAATGGGATGAACACTATTCGATCTATATAGATCCTGAAACTAAAAAACGAGAAACACTATTAAATTTCTTAAAAAATAGATATGAAAATATAACAAAAGACAAAATCATGGCTCTTTACAATGATGATAAAGACTTTAGAGATTTTATCCATAAAAATGCAAACAATATTTATCAGGATGCAATGATAGAAGTTAATTTTAACTTTACGAAAGAACAAGAAAGCGATCTTAATAGTGGAGAGATTGTAGAATATAATCAATATTTAATATTTAAAAATTCAAATAATATTATAAGACAATTTCTTAAATTAAGTGATGCTATTGGCGAAACTGATGATTTTGACGCAAAAATTGGATTAAGAAAAATAAGGGGAGATTGGTGGGGAAGCTTTTATAAAGATATGATGAATATCAATAAAGAAGCAAATCTAGTGTGGAAAGCTGGCAAAAAACCCGAACGACTTATTAAAGATATTTTAGAAATTTCCACCCAAGAAAACGACCTCGTGTTAGATTTTTTCGCCGGGAGCGGGACGACTTGCGCGGTGGCACACAAAATGAAACGCCGCTACATTGGCATCGAGCAAATGGACTACATAGAAACGATCACCAAAGAAAGGTTAAAAAAAGTCATAGAGGGCGAGCAAGGGGGTATTTCTAAAAAATGCGGTTTTAAAGGGGGCGGGAGTTTTGTCTATGCTGAATTGAAAGAAGTGAATTTAGAAATTAAAAAACAAATCCTTAACGCTAAAAGTGCGAGCGAATGCCTAAAAATCTTTAACGATCTTAATGAGCGTTTTTTAAAACGCGCCGATTGTAAGATCGATGAAATCCATAGCGAAGAGTTCCACAATTTAGATTTAAACGAGCAAAAAAGGATTTATTGCGCTTGTTTAGACTCTAACGAAGATTATTTAAACTTGGGCGATATGGACGAAGACGCATGGGGGATAGATGCGATCACTAAAAAATACAATGAAATTTTTTATTCTTAAGTTTGATCATTCAACGCGCACCACTTAACGCATCAAAACGCTACGCCTATTTAGTGGGCAAAAATAAACGATTAAAAATATTGTTGTAGTATTCAAGCCAATCAACAAGGAGCAAAACATGAAAACCTTTAAAAACCTGCTCTGTTTTAGCCTTTTCGCTATGAGTTGGCTCCAAGCGGACATGCTGGATAATTTTACTAAGGCTATTAACAGCTACACCGCTAAAAAGCTTAATGAAATCAAGGAACAAGCCAATAGTGCTAACCCCACTAAAAATCACAATCCCACTCATAACGCTAATGGCATGCTCATTAACATTGATTGTAAAGTCTTGAAAAATAACTTCTATTCGGTGTGTTATTCTAGCGAGTTAAAAAACCCTATTTATGGCGCGAGCGTGTTATTTGGGGATTTAGTGGATAAAAACAATATTGAAAAACGCTACCAGTTTAAAACAGACACACGATTAGCCAAATACCAACAAGCCACGACACAAGATTACACAAGAAGCGGTTTTGATAGGGGGCATTTTGTGGCGAATGACGCTTCTTTTGACTTTGCGTCTAACCCTTTAAGAGAGACTTACAGAATGACTAATATCACTCCTGAAGCCAAAAACACCAACAGGCATTCTGTTTTATTGGTGGAAAAAGAGGGCCGTAATTTGGCCAGGAAATACCATCAAGTTTTAGTAGAAGAACTCACCATCATCAAACAGGGTTATAGAACCTTTAGCTCTAAGAATATCGCTATCCCTAGCGGATTTTGGTACCACTATGATGTAAGCCTAACGGACAGCTATGAAAACGCTAAAAGCGAATGCTTTTATATCCCTAATGACAACCAAAAGTATCTCTTACAAGAAATGAGAAGAGATTGTAAAGAATATGAGCGGGTTGAAAAGCAAGTGGTTTTTAAGAACAATAAAAACACTGAGTTGAATGAATTGCCTAAGTATCTTAACAACGCCAAGAAGTATTAAAAGCACCCTTAAAATGCCCGTAAAAACACCGGTGTTTTTGATAAAAGGTTTGAGAAATCAAATCCCTAAACGGCTAAAATTGGTTTTTTGTTGGAAGCGATAAGGGTTTTATAGGCGTTGGAGAAATGAGATGAAATGATTATTACAATTATGGCAAACACAACAATAGATCCGGATTTAAGATAATCTCTTATGGTTGTTTGCTGGTTTGCTAGATAAATCCATGCTATCCATATGAAACAGCCTATAATCCATAAAAACAATCCAAATACCCCATTTCGCTTCTCGCAACCCTAAAAACAACAATATACAAATTTTAAATTATTTTACATGAACTCCTGGAGCTTGTTCGCTTGCGCCATCCATTCTGCAAGGCTTTCATAATCGTTATTTTCTATCCAAGCCTTAGCTTGCGCGATTTCTTTTTCGCATTTTTCAATCGCTTCTAAGACATTGTCTCGGTTTTGTTTGAAAATATCTTTCCACATTAAAGGCGAGCTTTTAGACAAACGGCTCATATCCCTAAAACCCCCACCCGCTAAGGATAAAATCATCTCTGGGTCGTTTTGCTTTAAAACGCTATTGGCTAGAGCGTAGCTCAAAACATGGGGTAAATGGCTGATATAAGCCACATGGGTGTCATGCTCGTTGGATTTCATCTTAATCAAGCACGCTTTAATGCCTAAAAAGATTTCTTTAGCGAGTTCTACTTGCTCAATCCCTGAATCTTCTAAATCGCACAATATCACCAAAGCGTTTTCATACAGCCCCTTAACGCTCGCTTTAGGGCCATAAAACTCTGTCCCACACATGGGGTGCGCGGCGATGAAATTCTTACGAATGCTTTTAGGGATATTGTGAATGATTTGCACTTTAGCACCCCCTAAATCAATAATCGTTGCACTTTTTTTGATAGAGGTCATTTTTTTCAAACATTCAATGATGCCCTCAACCGGAATGGCTAAAAAAATCACATCGCATTCTAAAATCTTTTCAAATTCCACGCATTCATCTACAAGCCCCAAAGTCAAAGCCAATTTAGCATGCAAAGCGTTATGATCATAGCCTGTAACGCTTTTAAAACGCCCCCATTCTTGTAAGGCTAGCCCTAAACTGCCCCCCATAAGCCCTAAACCAATAATGCCTGCTTTCATGCCAAATTCTAAAGTAAGGTTTTTTCTAACACTTCAGCGATGTTTTTCACCGCAACGATGTTTAAATTCTCTCGCACTTCAGCAGGGATCTCGTCTAAATCCCTTTCGTAATTTTTGACAGGAATGAGAGCGGTTTTAATGCCGGCTTTAAAAGCGGCGATCAATTTTTCTTTCAACCCCCCTATGGGTAAAACTTCCCCGCTCAAAGTCAATTCGCCCGTCATTGCCACTTCGCTCCTTGTGGCCCTGTCGCACAAAATGCTCGCCATCACGCTCGCCATAGCGATCCCAGCACTCGGACCGTCTTTAGGCGTAGCCCCCTCAGGGACATGCAAATGCAAATCATAAGCGTTATAAACTTTCAGCGCTTTTTTCTTTTTCTTACCCTCTGCATCGGTTTCGCTAGGGATTTTAGGCGCTTTTAAGGTTTCGTTATCTAACAAGACTTTGACAACAGAAAAAGCGATGAGAGCGGATTCTTTCATCACATCGCCTAAACTCCCGGTGAGTTTCAATTCCCCCTTGCCTCTAATCTTAAGCGCTTCAATTTTAAGCACATCGCCGCCTACTGGAGTCCATGCCAAACCATTGACGATACCGATTTTATTTTCTTTATCTATGGGGTCAATTTCAAACACCATGCGTTCTAAATACTCTTTAAGGTTGCTAGGCGTGATAGAGACGCAGAAATCTTTACCCTTATCTCCGCTTTTTTCGTTTCCGCTTTTTGTATCTTCGCTTTTTTCATTTTCGCTTTTTTCATTTTCGCTTTTTTTGGTTCGCCCTTTTTTGTGCGGGTTATCTTCTAGGTATTTTAAAGCTACTTTACGCATAATCGTTGCGATTTGTCTTCGTAAATCCCTAACGCCCGCTTCTCTGGTGTATTTTTCAATAATGAGTTTCAAACACTCATGGCTAATATTCACTTCGCTAGGCTTTAAGGCGTGCTTTTCTAATTCTTGGGGGATGAGGTAGTTTTTAGCGATCTCTTCTTTTTCGTTAGGCGTGTAGCTGGACACGCTGATAAATTCCATTCTGTCTCTTAAAGGAGCTGGGATTCTGTCAATATTATTAGCAGTAGCGATAAAAATCACTTGCGACAAATCAATGCTGAAATTCGCATAATGATCCCTAAAAGCGATATTTTGCTCAGGGTCTAAAATCTCTAATAAAGCGCTCGCTGGATCGCCCCTAACGCTCCTATCCACCTTATCAATTTCATCTAAAACCATGACCGGATTCATCTTTTTGGCTTCAATGAGCCCTTGGACAATGCGCCCAGGCATTGAGCCTATATAAGTGCGTCTGTGCCCTCTTAATTCATTCACATCTTCTAAGCCCCCTAAAGCGATCCGAACTAAAGGGTGCTCTATCGCTTTAGCGATGGAATTAGCCAGACTCGTTTTACCCACGCCAGGAGGCCCATAAAAGCATAAAATCGTGCCTTTAGCTTTGTCTTTTTTTTCTGGTTTTTTCTTGTGGCGCATTTCTAAAAGCTGCATGGTAGCAAAGTATTCTACAATGCGCTCTTTAGGCCTTTTTAAGGAATAATGATCCTTGTCTAGTTGTTCTCTCACATGCTTAATGTCAAGCGCTTTTTTCCCGTATTGCCCAAAAGGCACATCTAACATGGTTTCAATATAATTTTGTAAAGTCGCGCTATCCGAGCTGTCTGCATGGGTTCGGCTCAGCCGGTCAATTTGCTTTTTAATCTCCTTAAACGCTTCTTCTTTTAAAAAAGGCTTGATGCTTTCTAGTTTTTGGTAGTATTGGTTTAAATCTTCATCTCGCTGTTTGTCTGTGCCAAGCTCTTTTTGGATTTGTTTGAGCTGCTCTTTTAAGAAATATTCCTTATTGGTTTGCTCCATTTTTTGATGGACTTTTGATTTGATTTCTTTTTGGAGTTTTTGGGTTTTAGTCTCTTCTATCACAATATCAATCAAATCCAACAAGCGCTGTTCGGTGTTGTTGTTCGCAAAAAGAGAATACGCTTGCTCTCTTTTTAAATGCAAGGCCGCTGCGATTAAATCAGCGATGCGGTTAGGATCGTCATTGTCTTCTAAAGCCTTGATCAAATCCGGGGGGAAGAGTGAGCTGACATTGGCTAGAGTGATCACTTTTTCTTTTAAGACTTCCACAATAGCTTGAATGTTTTCTTTATCGTATTCTAAATATTCAATAGGGCTTATTTGAGCTTCTAAAAAGCCTTGCTCGTTTTCTTTAGCAGGCTCTAAAATACGCCCCTTAGCGATGCCATTAAAGAGCAATTTCACGTGCCCATTAGGCATGTTGGCTTCACGCATAATAGATCCAATCACTCCCACATCATAATAAGGGGCTTCATTGTCGTTCAATTTGTCTTTTTGGCATGCAATAAAGACTAATGATTTATTGTTTTTAGCGTAAGCCACCGCCTTAATGCTCGCGTTATTTTGCAAAAAAATAGGGGCTATCATAAAGGGGTATAAAAAGGTGTCTTCTTCTACCAATAAAGGCAGAATTTTAGGAAAATCTTCAGTCATTTTTCATCTCTCTGTTATAAATTTGTATGGTTTTGAAATATCCTACCAATCAAAGATTAACACATACCAAGGCATGTGCGATGGTTTGGGTTTAGTCTCTTTTTCTAAAGTCTCATCTATTCTTTCTAAATAGCGTTTCACGCCCTCAGGCTTGTGGCGTTTTTTATAGACATTCGCGATCGCGCGATTGAGCTCGTTTTGCCCTAAAATGAATTTGATTTGCATGTATTCTACATAGGGGCGGTAACGGCTGTTGGGGTATTTTTCTATAAATTCGCCTAAACTCACAATAGCATTAGAGATAAATTCCTGGTCTTTAGAATGGTTTTTGAAAGCGTAATAATGCGATTGCAATTTCAAAAAGGTCAAATAATCCACATTGTCTTTCGTCCCAAAGCGTTTGATGTATTCATCAAAGTAAAAAGACGCCAAAACATACTCTTTCTTTTTCATGTGCGCTTGCCCTAAAGCTAGCATCGCTTCTGGGACAAGGGGGGAATTGATGTGTTCGCTCTGCAAAGAAGAATAGTAATTGTCCGCTGTTTCTAAATTAGCAAAAAGGATTTCTCTCAAAATCCCTTGATACCAAAAGATCGCCGGTTTGTTGTATTCGTCTTTTTTTTTCTTTTTGTTCGCGCAACCGGTGCCTATAACAATGATTGCCATTGTGATAAAAAGGAAAGTTTTAAAATGTTTTAAACGCATGCCACCTGTCTTATAAAATTAAATTTTTTAAAAATAACTTTCATTATATTCAAATTTATTTTTTCTTCGCTTTCTTAATTCCGTTGTATATTTTAAAGACCATTTCTCCAAATCAAGCCCAACCGCACCAAAAAGGCACCACCCATCGCTAAAATGAGATTTACTAGAATTATTTTTCTTGATTTGTGGTTTTATTTTGCTCATTTCCTACTCCTTATTATATTTTATAATTGTTCAGTTAAACTTCCATCATGGTTAAGTTATTGGGATTATACCCAAAACTAGCAAAAATTGATTTTACCAAAATTGTTTGATATAATACAGAGTTTTTAGTTTAGAAATCATTGAGCGCTGGTTTTAAGGCGGTCTTTTATTCTTTAAGGAGAAGATTTTGTGCTTTTTTAAAGGGAATGCAATCGCCTATGATTTTTGATGTGAAAGTGCCTATCTTAGGGTTTGAAACCATTCATAAAATGCGTTTGCAAAAGATTGATGAAATCTTTTTGCGTTTGAATAGCACAGAAAATAATTCCGTGGTGTCTTTCACGCTGGTCAATCCCTTTGCTTTAAGAAAATACGAATTTGAAGTGCCTACCCCCTTAAAAATCCTTTTAGAATTAGAGGGAGCAAAGAGCGTTCTGGTCGCTAATATCATGGTCGTTCAAACCCCCATTGAGCTTTCCACCGTGAATTATTTAGCCCCTTTAATTTTCAATTTGGACAAGCAGCTCATGGGGCAAGTGGTTTTGGATTCTAACAAATACCCACACTATCATTTAAGAGAGAATATTCTAAGCCACACGCATGAATGATGCATGAGCGGTGCAGAATGGCGTCTATGCAAAGCGTTTCTTTAAGTTTATGGCGTAATGCATCGGTGTTTTTGCAAATACAAGCGAGCGGTTTTCTTATGGTATAATAGCGGTTATTTTTTAGAATAACCAACGCTAAAAATAGCGCTTTAATTGAATCCAAAACAAGGAGTTTATTTTATGGAACAAAGCCATCAAAACTTACAATCTCAATTTTTTATAGAGCATATCTTACAGATTTTACCCCACCGCTATCCCATGCTCTTAGTGGATAGAATTATAGAGTTACAAGCCAATCAAAAAATTGCCGCTTATAAGAATATCACTTTTAATGAAGACGTGTTTAACGGGCATTTCCCTAATAAGCCCATTTTCCCGGGCGTTTTAATTGTAGAGGGCATGGCGCAAACGGGAGGGTTTTTAGCTTTCACTAGCTTGTGGGGGTTTGACCCTGAAATAGCCAAAACAAAAATCGTGTATTTCATGACGATTGATAAGGTTAAATTCCGCATTCCTGTAACCCCAGGCGACAAATTAGAATACCATTTAGAAGTCTTAAAGCATAAAGGCATGATCTGGCAAGTGGGCGGCACGGCTCAAGTGGATGGCAAAGTGGTCGCTGAAGCCGAATTAAAAGCCATGATCGCAGAGAGAGATTAAAAAATGAGTAAAATTGCAAAAACAGCCATTATCTCTCCTAAAGCAGAGATTGGCAAGGGCGTAGAAATTGGGGAATTTTGCGTGATTGGGGATCATATCAAGCTCAATGATGGCGTGAAACTCCATAACAATGTAACCTTACAAGGGCATACTTTCATCGGGGAAAACACCGAAATTTTCCCTTTTGCCGTGCTAGGCACACAGCCTCAAGATTTAAAATACAAGGGCGAATACAGCGAGCTGATTGTTGGAGAAGACAACCTTATTCGTGAATTTTGCATGATAAATCCCGGCACTGAAGGGGGGATTAAAAAAACCCTTATTGGGGATAAAAACCTGCTCATGGCTTATGTGCATGTCGCTCATGATTGCGTGATTGGCAGTCATTGTATTTTGGCTAATGGCGTAACTTTAGCAGGGCATATTGAAATAGGCGATTATGTCAATATTGGCGGTCTTACTGCAATCCATCAGTTTGTGCGTATCGCTAAAGGGTGCATGATAGCCGGTAAGAGCGCTTTAGGCAAAGACGTGCCGCCTTATTGCACCGTAGAGGGAAATCGCGCTTTTATTAGGGGGTTAAACCGCCACCGGATGCGCCAATTATTAGAGAGTAAGGATATTGATTTTATTTATGCGCTTTATAAAAGGTTGTTCCGCCCTATCCCCTCTTTAAGAGAGAGCGCTAAATTAGAATTAGAAGAGCATGCCAATAACCCTTTTGTAAAAGAGATTTGCTCTTTTATTTTAGAGAGTTCTAGGGGCGTGGCGTATAAGTCAAGCGAATATTCTAGCGAAGAAAAACAAGAGGAATAACATGAACGAAACGCTTTATTGCAGTTTTTGCAAAAAACCAGAATCCAGAGATCCCAAAAAACGCCGCATTATTTTTGCGAGCAATCTCAATAAAGATGTGTGCGTGTGCGAATTTTGCATTGACGTGATGCATGGGGAATTGCACAAATACGACAGCAAATACGACAGAATGGATTCTTTATTAGCGCTCAAAAGAGACCGATTGAGAAGAATGGAATCAAGCGCCTATGAAGAAGAGTTTTTGCTCTCTCGCATTCCAGCCCCTAAAGAGCTTAAGGCGGTTTTAGACAATTATGTGATAGGGCAAGAGCAGGCTAAAAAGGTTTTTTCCGTAGCCGTGTATAACCATTACAAACGCTTATCTTTTAAAGAAAAACTCAAAAAACAAGACAACCAAGACAGCAATGTGGAGTTGGAGCATTTAGAAGAAGTGGAGTTGAGCAAGTCTAATATTTTATTGATCGGCCCTACAGGATCGGGCAAAACTTTAATGGCACAAACTCTCGCCAAGCATTTGGATATTCCTATCGCCATTAGCGATGCGACTAGCCTAACTGAGGCGGGTTATGTGGGCGAAGATGTGGAAAATATCCTCACAAGATTGTTGCAAGCGAGCGATTGGAATGTCCAAAAAGCCCAAAAAGGCATTGTGTTTATTGACGAGATTGATAAAATCAGCCGTTTGTCAGAAAACCGCTCCATCACTAGAGATGTTTCTGGCGAGGGCGTTCAGCAAGCGTTGTTAAAAATCGTTGAAGGCTCTTTAGTGAATATCCCCCCCAAAGGCGGCAGAAAGCACCCTGAGGGCAATTTCATTCAAATTGACACGAGCGATATTTTATTCATTTGCGCCGGAGCGTTTGACGGGCTAGCTGAAATCATTAAAAAACGCACCACGCAGAATGTGTTGGGTTTCACTCAAGAAAAGATGAGCAAAAAAGAGCAAGAAGCGATCTTGCATTTAGTCCAAACCCATGACTTGGTTACTTATGGGCTTATCCCTGAGCTTATCGGCCGTTTGCCGGTTTTAAGCACGCTAGATAGCATCAGTTTAGAAGCGATGGTGGATATTTTACAAAAACCTAAAAACGCCCTAATCAAGCAATACCAGCAACTTTTCAAAATGGATGAAGTGGATTTGATTTTTGAAGAAGAAGCCATTAAAGAAATCGCTCAACTCGCTTTAGAGCGAAAAACCGGGGCTAGGGGCTTAAGGGCGATCATTGAAGATTTTTGTTTGGATATTATGTTTGATTTGCCCAAGCTTAAGGGATCGGAAGTGCGTATCACTAAAGATTGTGTTTTGAAACAGGCTGAACCTTTGATCATTGCTAAAACGCATTCTAAAATTCTTCCTTAAGGAACACGCTTATAAATTTAACGATAAAGGATTAGAAAGGGCATGATTTTTAGCAAATTGATCGGTTTGTTTTCGCATGATATTGCCATAGATTTAGGCACGGCTAACACGATCGTGTTGGTCAAAGGGCAGGGCATTATTATCAATGAGCCTTCTATTGTGGCGGTGCGCATGGGATTGTTTGATTCTAAAGCTTATGATATTTTGGCAGTGGGGAGCGAGGCTAAGGAAATGCTAGGCAAAACCCCTAACAGCATCAGAGCGATTCGCCCCATGAAAGATGGCGTGATTGCCGATTATGACATTACCGCTAAAATGATCCGCTACTTTATTGAAAAAGCGCACAAACGAAAGACATGGATTCGACCGCGTATCATGGTGTGCGTGCCTTATGGGCTGACAAGCGTGGAAAGGAATGCGGTTAAAGAGAGTGCTTTGAGTGCGGGGGCTAGAGAAGTCTTTTTGATTGAAGAGCCTATGGCAGCCGCGATTGGGGCGGGCTTGCCCGTGAAAGAGCCGCAAGGGAGTTTGATTGTAGATATTGGCGGCGGCACGACTGAAATTGGCGTGATCAGCCTTGGGGGGCTAGTCATTTCTAAAAGCATTAGAGTGGCTGGGGATAAATTGGATCAAAGCATCGTGGAATACATCCGCAAGAAATTCAATTTATTGATAGGGGAGCGCACCGGCGAAGAGATTAAGATTGAAATCGGTTGCGCGATCAAATTGGATCCGCCTCTCACAATGGAAGTGTCAGGGAGGGATCAAGTGAGCGGATTATTACACACGATTGAATTGAGCTCTGATGATGTGTTTGAAGCCATTAAAGATCAGGTGAGAGAAATCTCTAGCGCTTTAAGGAGCGTGCTTGAAGAAGTGAAGCCGGATTTAGCGAAAGACATTGTGCAAAATGGCGTGGTGCTTACCGGCGGTGGGGCTTTGATTAAAGGCTTAGACAAGTATTTAAGCGATATGGTTAAACTCCCTGTGTATGTGGGCGATGAGCCTTTATTGGCGGTAGCCAAAGGCACAGGGGAAGCCATACAAGATTTGGATTTACTCAGCCGTGTGGGTTTTAGTGAATAATGCATGCGCTTTTATTTTAAATTCCTTTGGCTTTTAGGGATTTTTCTTATTTTTTATTTTTTAGACATTAAAGGCAGTTCTTCTTATATCAGCGACCGGATTAAAAACGCCTTGATGAGCGCTAAAAACAGCTTATTAGACAACATTCAAGCGTATTTTTTTCAAGCCCAAAACATTAAGGAGTTTCAAAAAGAACGCTTGATTTTAGAAGCTTTAAAACTAGAAAACGCCGATTTGAAAGAGCGCTTGAATAGTATTTATCCTTTAGAAAATCCAAAAATGACTTATACCCCTACTTTTATGACTTCATTCATCAGTTTAGAAGACACGCACAGCGTTTCTCTCAACCCTATTGTAAATTTAGAAGAAAATAAGATTTATGGCCTTGTTTCTCACAACCAAGCCATAGGCATTGCCGTGCTAGAAAAAGGGCGCTTGAACGGGTTTTTGAACGCTCACAAGCGGTGCGCTTATAGCGTGATGGTAGGCAAAAATCAAGTGTTAGGCTTTATAGGATCTAATTTTAGGCAAGAATTAATCGTGGATTTCATTGTCCCAAGCGCTGAAATCAACATAGGCGATCAAGTGCTAACGAGCGGGCTAGATGGGATTTTTGGAGCGGGGGTGTTTGTGGGCGAAGTTTCAAGCGTTGAAGATCATTACACTTATAAAAGCGCGGTGTTGAAAAACGCTTTTTTGAGCGAAGCCAAACTTTTAAGGCATGTGTTTTTAAGCGATGTGAAAAACTAGCGCTCTATTCAAGGCTAATTCAAGTGCATTTTTAACCCCTTTCAATGAAATTAGGCTAATTGTTTTAGAAAAAAATCTTTTAATTCCCCTTCTTTAATCCAATCATCTCTATAACGCTCCCCCACATCATCCTTATTTCCATAAAATTTTAAAACCACTTGGATTTTGAAATGGGGATTGTTTTTTGGAGTGAAAACCTTATCTTTAAAAAGTTGATACGCATCTGCCTTATGTTCGTAATCAGTGTGTTTGCTCCCTTTAGGATCAACGAAGCAAATGATCTGCGTATTGCCTTTTTGCAGCCAAAAGATAAAATCAGGGAAAAATTTCCTTTCTGCAGCGTTGTTGAAATAAGGGATAAACAAATTGTCTAAATGCTCATCAATCTTGCTGAACGCCCAAAAATCATAGTTTTCTTGCAGCGTTTTGGTAATCTTTAACAACTCTTCTAAAAAATCGCTCTCGCTCTTTACTTTAACCACATGCTTAAGCCAATCGCAGTTTTTGGCTTTAATTAAAGGGGTGTAGTAATGCTCTTTGAGTTTTAACAGCTCGGCGCCATCAACTTCAAAGGTTTTGTCTTGTTTGTGTTTTTCTTTATCCAAAGGCGCATACTCTTTCACTTCTTGGATGGTTTGAATCAATTTTTCTTTTTTATCCGCCCTAACTTTAACCCTTTTAAAATGCACGATTTTCTCATTATCTAGGGCGTTAAACTCGTCTTTAGGCACTTTTTGATTGGGGTATAGCTTGCCTTTAATTTCAGAAATCATGTAATCTAAATCTTTATAATGCCAAGTTGATGCCTTTTTAAAATGCGCTGTTTGTATCATTTCTTTTAACAGCGCGTAATCTTTAGGGTCATAAATTTCATGCTTTAAAATAAAATGCTTTTCACTCATTAAATGAAAATACTCTTTTAAATCCTTAAAATTTTTTTCACTCATTTTAAACGAAGCGCTTTGAGAAATTTTAAGAGCGTTGGTTTGTTCTTTTCGGTAGCAAGGCACGAATAATGCGTGTTTTATGGGCGTTTTTTCTAATTTGATTTCACGCCAAGAACCTCTATTCTCACCCCCATTTTCGCTCTCTTTTTGGAACTTTAAAATCGCTTCAAGGCTTGCATGGTTGGTGGGTATCGCAAAAAGCGTTTCCAACATTGCAGCGTTTGGTTTCAAGTCTTTTTTAACGGCTTCATCTATGTCTAAATACGCTAACCTTTGGCGTTGGTTTTTGACGCTTTCAATCCTTACGCCCCTGCCAAAAGATTGTTTCACCAACTTTTTAGCGTCATCATCAAGCCCTATATTTAAAAATAAAATCACGCTAGGCCTTGTGCTATCCCAGCCGGTGTCAAAAGTGCGAGACCCCACTAAAATATTGATACTGCTCTTATCAATCTGGCTGAAATAGCTCTCTTCTTTAAAGCTCAAATTCTTACTCACCACCTTCACGCTCTTTAATTTTCCACAAATCCATTCTGTAATATCGCCTATTTTAATCAAGCAAAAGACTTTATCGCTTGTGTTGAGCTTGAAAGCGATTTCTTGGTTGTTTTTAGGGTTAATAATGACTTCAATATGCCCGTTACCGGCATAAAAAACTGCTTCTTTTAAGCCTTTAAAATCCAAACGATTTAAACCCTCTTTAAAAACCTCAATCTTATAGTTTTGATCTTTGTCATCGCTAAAAAGAAATTCCGGTTTCTTTAATTCCTCTAATAAATCGTCTTTAGCCCTTAAAAAATCGCTTTCATCATCGTTTTCAATCACGCGCGCTAAAGTTTTAAAAAAGATTTCCGCATCGCTGTTTTCCACATTCACAGAATGCGTGAACACGAGCATTAAAGGGTCATGAAAATAGCCTTCTTTTCTATAGCGTTTTTGCATGCCTAAAAGCAATAACGCTTTTAAAAGAGCGATTTCTTTTTCCCTATCGTTTAAATCCTTTAATTCCTTAAAAGCGTTTAAATTGTTTTTCTTCAATAAAACAGACTCTTTACCATAGCCAAGCTTCACCCACTCGCCCACGCTCAAATTATACACCGCAGTGATAAGATCGCTTTCTTCGGTGAAAGTGGCGCTGAAATTGAATAAAAACCCTTTTAAAGACAGCAGGCTAAAAATCGCTTGCCTTTTGCTCTCAGTCTTGTTCCCCTTATGCGCTTCATCTAAAATCACATAATTTTCCCCATTATCCCAACAATCCTTATAATTTAAAAGGTTTTCCTTGCTTTCTTCATCATTCATTAAATCCGCGCGGTAATAAAAAAGAGCGATTTGTTCCATTATTTTTGGAGCGTGAAAAAAATCTTCATTTTTAACGCTTTTAAGGTTTTTGAAATCCATTTGTTTGGAATAATCCTTACCCTGGTTGTATTTTTCAATTTCTTTTTCAAATTGCTTGATCAAATTTTCATTCGCGCTAAAAAACATGATATTTTTCTTAGGGATTAAACCCATTCTTATAGCCACGCTTAAAAGCTCTACAAGTTTGATGATGACAATCGTTTTACCGCTCCCTGTGGCCATGTAAAAGGCTAAGCGGTTGATAAAATTTTCAAAACTCACGCAATGATTTTCTACCTTAAAATAACCCTTTAACAAAGGATTGAGTTTTTTGTTAGTGAAATCGCAATTAGCGAATGAATAATGCTTTTGATAAAATGCGTAAAATTCTTTTTTACTTTCTTTGAAATCTCTAAAATAAGCGACAAGCATTCTAAAAGCGTTAATTAAGGCTTGCTGTTGGTAATCTAAAAGCTCCTTATTATTATCAAAGCTTTTAAAGTCCAACATTTCTAACGGCTCGTTAATCTTATTAGTGTTCAATTCCTCTTCAGCGAGTTTTTGAGCGACAAAAATTTCATTATTTCTTACTTCTTGTTTTTTCTTTGCCATTATTTTTCCTTACCAAATGAGCGCTTCTTTTAAGGCTTTTAAGATCTCTACTTCTTTATCATTCCCTTTAAATTTCACCACTTTTTCATTGAAAAACTCCACTCCAACGCCGTGTAAATTTTCTAAAGTCTCCTTAATATCCACGCCCATTTTTTCTAGCGCTTCTACATTGAGCGTGTAAGATTCGTTTTTACGCTCCACTAAATCGCTGTATTGTTCATCATAAGCTAAGGGTTTGTCATTGTCTTCATACTTGATTTTTCTTAAAATCTCTTCATAGCTTTCTAATGCATAAACTTTGACTACCCCACCTCCATTAAATTCTTTAAGCACACCGCTTTTAAAACCGCCTATGACCTTTTTAAGGCGAGGCAAAATCACGCTCTCAAAATGCTCCCCCATTTCAATACCGATATACTTTCTCTTCAACTTGTGTGCCACCGTGCAAGTCGTCCCGCTCCCAGCAAAAAAATCTAAAACGAGATCGTTTTCTTGGGTGGAAATTTCTAAAATTCTTGAAATTAGGGCTTCGGGTTTGGGGGTGTCAAAAAGTTTAGTTCCATTAAAAAGGGCTAAAATTTCTTTAGTTGCTTCTGTTGTAGTGCCATACTCTGTAAAAATTGTGCGTGTTTTAATGACTTTTTTCGCATTTTTGATTTCATCATAATAAATTACTTCATAAGGGATTAAACGCCCTTTAGAGTTTTCTTGCCAAAAAATATGTTCGCTATCCAAATTTTCAGGTTTTTTCCGCCAACGCCCCTCTTCACCATTAGGGGCTATAGGGTAAAAATCATTACCGCTTGGATCTTTAATGGAATAATACAGGCTAGGGGCATCAGATCTTAAGGCTCCAGCTCCCCATTTTTCTAATTTTAAAATCTTTGCTTGTTTGCCATTGATAGTTTTATTGAAGTCTTGTATATCATGGTCTATTTCTGTATCAATGATATTAAATTTTTCTTTTTGATAGCACAAGATATACTCATGCTCTTTTGCAAAATTTTCGCTATCTTGACTACCGCCTTTTTTCTTTTGCCATATCAAGTTCGCTACAAAGTTATCACCCCCCCCCCCCCATTAAACACTTCGTCCATTAAAGCTTTGCAATAAGCCTGTTCGTTGTCATCAATGCTCACAAACATCGCACCTTTATCATTTAATAAGGAATGCGCAAGCTCTAGGCGGTTTTCCATCATAGTAAGCCAGCTGGAGCGCTTGAAATTATCCGCATAAATAAATTCATTGTTTTGCGTGTTGTAAGGCGGATCAATGTAAATGCAATCAATGGTTTCTTTATAGCGGTTTTTGAGAGAGTTTAGGGCTTGGTAGTTTTCGCTTTTAATGAGCGTGCCGTTGATTTCATTTTCATTGAATAAGCTTTTAACCTCTTCTTCTAAATCTTTAAAATAAATCGTGTCTAGGGGCAAGAACTCATTTTCTAAAAGATTGTCTGTGGTTTTTAAATTCAAGTCTTGCCATTCTTGGACTTGTTTGGGGTAGTTTGGGTGGGTTGTGATTTTATTCAGATCGTAGTTTTTAGCTTTGAGTTTGTCTAAGCTTACGATGAAATGCGAGTTCAATACAAAGCGGGGTTTGTTCCAAATCTTACAAAGTTCGTTTTCAAATTCGCTCACTAATGAAATCACTTGCAACGCTACTTCCTTAATGGTGTTGATTTCATTAAAGCGTTTATCATCAAACTCAGTCATTTCTTTAAAAAGGTATTCAAACAAATACAAATCCAACTGCTCTTTTAAAAACCCTAGCGCGTTTTTATGGATGAAATAATCCATACTGCCTTGCTTTTTGAATTTTCCAAACACTTTTTTTAATATTTCTTCATCAAGTTTGATGCCATGATTAGAGCATTCTTTTAAAATCTCATGGATATTAGTAACCCTTCCATTGCTTGAGAGACTAACGCTAAAATTTAGGGTGTTGGTTTTTGTGTCTGTATCTTTTAGATTAAAGACTAGTTCTATTTTTTCATTATACTTTTTGCTCTCTAGTAAAGAAGCGTCAAAATTAAAAAGAATGTTTTCTAATTCAAAGCAAAAATCCTTATAGTTCGTTTCGCTTTTCACATAATAGAGATCTTTAGTTTTATAAAATAAGGCGGTGTCTTTTTTAAGGGAGCATTTTTCATAATCGCTTTTGGCATAAAGGCTGTCATAAAGGGGCGTGTCGTTGAAATAAATCCCTCCATTAGTGCTGAAATAACGCTTGAAAAAGCTATAGAGCTTGTCAAACAATTCTTCTTTGAGATCGTTGTTGTTTTGGCATTTTAAACCAATGAATTTTTCCAATTCTTGTTTTTTATTTTGATAATACTTGCTCTTAGCCCTCATGAGATTGATCATGCCATTTTTCACCGCTTTAGGGGTAGGATCTAAAAGGCTTTCTTGTTTGTCTTCAATCTTAACGCCTATGAAAAGGTTTTCTAAAACTTCATAAAATTGCGCTTCGTTCGTTTTCATCATAACGCTCCTTTAAAAACATGAAGAAGTATTATAACAAAGCCCATTCATTTAGCGCTACAATACCCCCATGCAAAAAAAGATTTTTTTACTAGAGGACGATTACCTTTTAAGCGAGAGCGTTAAGGAGTTTTTGGAGCATTTAGGCTATGAAGTGTTTTGCGCTTTTAACGGGAAAGAAGCTTATGAAAGGCTCTCTGTTGAGCGTTTTAACCTCTTGCTTTTAGACGTGCAAGTGCCTGAAATGAATAGCTTGGAATTATTCAGGCACATCAAAAACGATTTTTTAATCTCTACGCCTGTGATTTTTATCACCGCCTTACAGGATAACGCTACCTTAAAAAACGCTTTTAATTTAGGGGCGAGCGATTATTTGAAAAAGCCTTTTGATTTGGACGAATTGGAAGCGCGCATTAAAAGGTTTTTCAATGATGATCCCATAGAAATCATGCCTAACATTTTTTATTACCAACACTCTTTGGATATTAAAGGGAAAAAGGAAATCCTAGCACCCAAAACCGCCCAACTTTTAGAATACTTTTTAGAACATAAGGGGCAAATCATCAGCTCTCAAGCGTTAGAAAATAATTTATGGGAGCAGGCTATTGATGATTCCACCTTGCGCACTTATATTAAGGTGTTGCGCAAGCTTTTAGGGAAAAATTGCATAGAAACGCATAAGGGGGTGGGCTATCGCTTTAACCCACTATGAAAAAAAATCCCTCAAACTCTTTTTAGGGACTTATTTGGGCTCTTCGTTTGTGTTGATGCTAGTGATTAGCGTTTTAGCGTTTAACTATGAAAAAAACGAAAAAATCAAAATGATACGCATGGACATGGACAAAATGGCTTCTAAGATCGCTAGTGAAGTGGTTGCCTTGCACATGCAAACGCATGGGGATTACCAAAACGCTTTAAACGCTCTGATTTCACGCTATAAAGACGCTTCCATAGCCCTTTTTGATGGCAAGAGGCGTGTTTTGTATTCTAATATCCCTGAAAGCGAAAATTTGATTAAAAACCATAAAGAAGCGGGATTTTTTAGTTTCAAGGGGGAGTATTACCTATTTAGCGATGAAACTTTCGCTCATTTAGGCGTGGCTAAAATGCTTTTTAAAAATTCTAAACCCCTTCATTTTTCTTCTTTGTATCGTAACATTGTTTTAGTGTTTGTCGTAGCGTTTTTATGCGTCATAGGGGTTTCTGTGTTTTTGGGGCGTTTGTTTTTAAAGCCCATTAGGAATGAAATCACCCGTATTGATCATTTTTTAAAAAACACCACGCATGAATTAAACACCCCCATGAGCGCTTTAGTCTTGTCTTTAAAAACCTTAGAAGACAACCAACAACACCGCCGCATTAAAATCGCTATCCAGCGCATGAGTTTTTTATACCGCTCGCTCTCGTATTTAGTGATGCAAGATATTGAATGCGAATCCCCTATGCTTTTAGATTTAAAAGCCCTAATTACCAAAGAAAACACGCTTTTTAGCGAGATGATAGACTACCACAAGCTGGAATTTAAAAGCGATTTAGTGGGAGTGGAGATTAAGGCTAAAGAGCAGGATTTCATTTCGCTTTATAGCAATTTGCTCATGAATGCGATCAAATACAGCGTCATGCATGGGTATATCCACATAGAGCTAACGCATGAGTTTTTGAAAGTGAAAAATTTAGGGTATGAAATCCCTAAAGACAAAATCGTAGAATTAAGCGTTCGTTATGCGCGTTTCAATTCTAGCGTGTTGGGTTATGGTATAGGGTTAGATTTAGTGAAAAAAGTGTGTGAAAAGTATAAAATACGTTTAGAAATTCATAGCGAACCCTCTTTAAAAGGATCGTTTTATGAAAATTCGTTTTGCGTTCAATTTCAAGGATAAAGATGCTTTCAGTGTATGAAAAAGTAAATGCTCTAGACAAAAGGGCGCTTGAAGAATTTAATTTAAGCGAAGACATTTTAATGGAAAACGCCGCTATGGCTTTAGAAAAAGCGGTTTTACAAAACGCTTCTTTAGGCACTAAAGTCATTATTCTTTGTGGGAGCGGGGATAATGGGGGCGATGGCTATGCGTTAGCCAGGCGTTTAGTGGGGCGTTTTAAAACGCTGGTCTTTGAAATGAAACTAGCCAAAAGCCCCATGTGCCAATTGCAAAAAGAAAGGGCTAAAAAAGTAGGGGTAGTCATCAAAGCATGGGAAGAAAAAAATGAAGATTTAGAATGCGATGTGTTAATAGATTGCGTGATAGGGAGCGATTTTAAGGGCGCATTAGAGCCTTTTTTAAACTTTGAAAGCCTTTCTCAAAAAGCGCGCTTTAAGATCGCTTGCGATATTCCTAGCGGAATCGATTCTAAAGGCAGGGTGGATAAGGGAGCGTTTAAAGCGGATTTGACTATCAGCATGGGCGCTATTAAGTCATGCTTATTAAGCGATAGGGCTAAAGACTATATAGGGGAATTGAAAGTGGGGCATTTAGGGGTTTTTAATCCAATTTATGAGATCCCAACAGACACTTTTTTGCTGGAAAAAAGCGATTTGAAACTGCCCTTAAGGGATAAAAAAAACGCTCATAAAGGCGATTACGGGCATGCGCACATTCTTTTAGGCAAGCATAGTGGGGCTGGGTTATTGAGCGCATTAAGCGCGTTAAGTTTTGGATCTGGAGTGGTGAGCGTTCAAGCGTTAGAATGCGAGATAACTTCTAATAACAAGCCTTTAGAATTGGTTTTTTGTGAAAATTTCCCTAACTTCTTGAGCGCGTTCGCTCTTGGCATGGGGTTAGAAAATATTCCAAAGGATTTTAACAAGTGGCTTGAATTAGCCCCATGCGTTTTAGATGCGGGCGTTTTTTATCACAAAGAGGTCTTGCAAGCTTTAGAAAAAGAAGTGATCTTAACCCCTCACCCTAAAGAATTTTTATCGTTGTTAAAATTAGTGGGGATCAATATAAGCATGCTAGAATTACTAGACAATAAACTAGAAATCGTAAGGGATTTTTCTCAAAAATACCCCAAAGTGGTTTTACTTTTAAAAGGGGCTAATACCCTAATCGCTCATCAAGGGCAGGTTTTTATCAACACTTTAGGGAGCGTGGCTTTAGCCAAAGCTGGGAGTGGCGATGTGTTAGCGGGGCTGATTGTAAGCCTACTTTCTCAAAACTACACGCCTTTAGACGCCGCTATTAACGCAAGCTTAGTGCACGCCCTAGCGGGTTTAGAATTTAAGAACAATTACGCTTTAACGCCCTTAGATCTGATAGAGAAGATCAAACGATTAAAAGGATAAACATGGATCATTTAAAGCATTTGCAGCAATTGCAAAACATTGAAAGGATCGTGCTTTCAGGCATTGTGTTGGCCAATCACAAGATTGAAGAGGTCCATAGCGTTTTAGAGCCTAGCGATTTTTACTACCCGCCTAACGGCTTGTTTTTTGAAATCGCTTTAAAACTGCATGAAGAAGATTGCCCCATTGATGAGAATTTTATCCGCCAAAAAATGCCTAAAGACAAGCAAATCAAAGAAGAAGATCTGGTCGCTATTTTTGCGGCAAGCCCTATAGATAATATTGAAGCTTATGTGGAAGAGATTAAAAACGCTTCCATTAAACGAAAACTTTTTGGCTTGGCTAACACCATTAGAGAGCAAGCCCTAGAAAGCGTGCAAAAATCCAGCGATATTTTAGGCGCTGTGGAGCGAGAAGTTTATGCGTTATTGAATGGCAGCACCATAGAGGGCTTTAGGAGCATTAAAGAAGTGCTTGAAAGCGCAATGGATCTTATTACAGAAAACCAAAGAAAAGGGAGTTTGGAAGTTACTGGCATACCGACTGGCTTTGTCCAATTGGATAATTATACGAGCGGTTTTAATAAGGGGAGTTTAGTTATTATAGGGGCAAGGCCGTCTATGGGTAAAACCAGTTTGATGATGAACATGGTCTTAGCTGCACTCGATGACGATAGAGGGGTAGCGGTTTTTAGTTTGGAAATGTCCGCAGAGCAACTCGCTTTAAGGGCGTTATCGGATCTCACTTCTATTAACATGCATGATTTAGAGAGCGGGAGGCTTGATGATGATCAATGGGAAAATTTAGCCAAATGCTACGATCACCTTTCTTGCAAAAAACTCTTCTTCTACGATAAAAGCTATGTGAGGATAGAGCAAATCCGCTTGCAACTGCGAAAGCTTAAATCCCAACACAAGGAATTGGGTATCGCTTTTATTGACTATTTGCAGCTCATGTCAGGGAGCAAAGCCACTAAAGAACGCCATGAACAGATCGCTGAAATTTCAAGGGAGCTTAAAACTTTAGCCAGAGAGTTAGAAATCCCTATCATAGCGTTAGTCCAACTCAACCGCAGCCTAGAAAATCGAGACGATAAACGGCCCATTCTTTCTGATATTAAAGACAGCGGAGGGATTGAACAAGACGCTGATATTGTTTTATTTTTGTATAGAGGCTATATCTATCAAATGAGAGCTGAAGACAACAAAATAGACAAGCTCAAAAAAGAAGGCAAAATTGAAGAGGCGCAAGAATTGCACCTAAAAGTCAATGAAGAAAGGCGTATCCACAAGCAAAATGGCAGTATTGAAGAGGCTGAAATCATTGTGGCTAAAAACAGGAATGGGGCTACAGGAACGGTTTATACGCGCTTTAACGCTCCTTTAACGCGCTATGAAGACATGCCTATAGATTCTCATTTAGAAGAAAACCAAGAAACTAAAATAGACTATGATATAGTTACAACTTGAAAGATAAAACTTTTCAGGGGGCGTTTGAACTTCTTACAACCCCCAAAGAATACTTGTTGTGTGGGGTTATTTTAAGCCTTTTGTTAGCGCTTAATCTTTATTTAGAATACTTGAATTACCAAAAGCTTGATTTTTCAAAACCTACAAGCCTGAACGCTCAAATCTTGTTGCAATACCCTAAAACTAAAGATCAAAAAACCTATTTTGTTTTAAAGCTCCAATCAAAGGGCATGATCTTTTACACCACCATTAAAGAACCTTTAAAAAACCTCCAATACCGCCACGCGCAATTTTTTGGCAAAATCAAACCTTGCTCGTTTTTGGAGTCTTTAAAATCATGTTTTTTTCAAACTTATTCTTTTTCTTTAACGCGAAAACAAGATTGCAAATCGCATTGGCGCCATTTCATTGACAGCGCTCATTCAAGCGCTTTAGTAGGTAATTTGTATCGAGCGTTGTTTATAGGGGATAGCTTGAATAAAGACTTAAGAGATAGGGCTAACGCGCTAGGGATCAACCACTTACTAGCCATTAGCGGGTTTCATTTAGGGATTTTGAGCGCGAGCGTGTATTTTCTTTTCTCTCTTTTTTATGCCCCCTTACAAAAACGCTATTTCCCTTATAGGAACGCTTTTTATGATATAGGGGTTTTGGTGTGGGTTTTTTTGCTAGGGTATTTATTGCTGTTAGATTTTTTACCCTCTTTTTTCAGGGCGTTTTTAATGGGCTTGTTAGGGTTTTTGGCATGCTTTTTTGGGGTAAGGCTTTTGAGTTTTAAACTTTTGATTTTAGCATGCTGTATCGCTATAGCGTTACTCCCTAAATTGCTTTTTAGCGTGGGGTTTTTGCTTTCTGTTTGTGGGGTGTGGTATATCTTTTTATTCTTAAAACACACTCAAGCCTTTTTTAAAACCTCTTCTTTTTTGGTGCGATCTTTTCAAGTCATAAGCTTAAGCGCACTGGTGTTTTTGAACATGCTCATCATTGCGCATGCCTTTTTCCCTATGTTTTCGCCCTACCAGCTCTTTAGCATTCCTTTAGGCTTGATTTTTATCGTGTTTTTCCCTTTGAGTTTACTCTTGCATGCGGTGGGTTTGGGGTCTTTATTGGATCATATTTTAAGCATGCCTTTAACAATCCCCACGATTTCGGTTCCTTCACCCTTATGGCTTTTGGGGGCGCATTTATTTTTAACGATTTTAAGCGCGCGTTTTTTTAAAGTTTATTTGAGCATGAATGTTTTGAGCGCGGGCTTTTTCTTGTATTGTTGCTATCAATATATTATAATGCCTAGTTTAATTGTAGGTTAGAAAAGTCATTTTATTAGGGATCAAATAATTGCTTAAAAAAATCACGCATAAAATCAAAGCTTTAAGCGAATTGGTCGCTTTGGAGCATACGATATTTTCTAGCATGTTTTTACTCATGGCTATGGTCATAAGCTCCTATCAAAAAAATCAAACGCTCTTTTTTGGGTTAGAAACCTTAATCCTTTGTTTTTTAGCCTTATTAGGGGCAAGAAACTTCGCTATGGGGTTTAACCGCTTGGTGGATAGAGATATTGACAAGGATAACCCAAGGACGAAAAACCGCCCGAGCGTGGATGGCCGGATCAGCGTTAAAGGCATGGTGGTTTTTAGCGCTTTAAACGCTCTTTTATTCGTGGGGGTGAGCTATTTCATTAACCCTTTAGCTTTCAGGCTTTCGTTACCTTTTTTAATCATTTTAGGGGGGTATTCGTTCTTCAAGCGCTTTTCTTCTTTGGCGCATTTTATCGTGGGTTTGGCTTTGGGTTTAGCCCCCATTGCTGGGAGTGTGGCGGTTTTAGGGGATATTCCTTTATGGAATGTTTTTTTGGCTTTAGGGGTGATGTTATGGGTGGCTGGGTTTGATTTGCTCTATTCTTTACAGGATATGGAGTTTGATAAGGAAAGGGGCTTGTTTTCCATTCCTAGTCAATTGGGGGAAAAATGGTGCTTGAATCTTTCAAGGCTCTCACACCTTGTAGCGCTTGTGTGCTGGCTTTGTTTTGTGAAATGCTATCATGGGGGGCTTTTTGCGTATTTAGGATTAGGGGTTTCAGCCTTGATTTTACTCTATGAGCAGATCTTAGTGGCTAGAGATTATAAAAACATTCCTAAAGCCTTTTTTGTGAGCAATGGCTATTTGGGGGTGGTGTTTTTTATTTTTATTGTCCTTGATGTGGGGTTTAAGCATGCATGAGTTGGTTTTAAGATCCCAAGCTTTAGGGTTTGAAACGCGCCTAGTCCAATGCGATTTATCGTTCTCTTATGAAAGGTTCATCTCTAAAACCACACGCTCTTTAGCGGTATTAGAAGAATTTGATTGGTTGGGTTCTGGCTTTGATTTTTCACGCTTGAATGTTGAAAATGACACTCTGGAATTGTTCAAAGCACTGTATTTTAAATTAGAAAAATTAGAGAGCCTGCTTTTAAAAGAAAATTTACTTGAATTAGAGCAAAAGGATCGCATCACTGCTTTAGGGCATGGGTTGATTTGTATCAAAAAATCAAGCCTGATAGCGCCTCAAACTTACTATGGGCGTTGTGTGTTAGAGGGGAAAATCCTAGCCTTTTTTGGCGTGGCTAGGGATAAAAATTTTTTAGAAATCACTCGCATGCACGCCTTAGACATTAAGCGTTATGATTCTTTCATTGTCCATAGCGAAAGAAAAGGCTTAAAATTATGAACGGGAGCAGTCATGTTATATTCTAATGATTTGTTTATGGTCGTTTTAGGGGCGATTTTATTGGTGTTGGTGTGCTTGGTGGGGTATTTGTATCTTAAAGAAAAAGAGTTTTACCATAAAATGAGGCGTTTAGAAAAAACTTTAGATGAATCCTATCAAGAAAATTATATCTATTCTAAGCGTTTGAAAGAATTAGAGGGGCGTTTGGAAGGCCTTTCTTTAGAAAAAAGCGCTAAAGAGGATAGCTCATTGAGAACGACCCTTTCACACCTTTATAACCAGTTGCAAGAAATCCAAAAATCCATGGATAAAGAGCGCGATTATTTAGAAGAAAAAATCATTATTTTAGAAAACAAATTCAAAGACATGGGGCATTATGCCGCTAACGATGAAATCAACGAAAAACAGGTTTTGAAAATGTATCAAGAAGGCTATAGCGTGGATTCTATTTCTAAAGAATTTAAAGTGAGTAAGGGCGAGGTGGAGTTTGTATTGAACATGGCAGGGTTAAAATGATAGCTTTAAGCAACGCTCTTTCAAGGGTTTTTGGTTCTGTCGCTGGCTATGAATTCCCTTCTTTTATCCAAAAAGGCATCAACGCCCTTTATGTTAAGATCTTTAAAATTGATTTGAGCGAGTTTGAACCTTTAGAAAATTATAAGAGTTTGAACGCTCTTTTCACGCGCTCTTTAAAGAAAGAACGCCCCTTTGACAAAGCCCCTAATGCATGCATTGCACCTTGCGATGCTTTGATCACTGAATGCGCTTTTTTAGACAACGATAGCGCTTTACAAATTAAAGGCATGCCCTATAAAGCGCATGAATTAGTGGGCGAAATCAACCCCTTAAGCCCTTCTTTTTTCTATGTGAATTTTTACCTTTCGCCCAAAGATTACCACCACTACCACGCCCCTTGCGATTTAGAAATTTTAGAGGCTCGTTGCTTTGCGGGGAAATTACTGCCAGTCAATAAGCCCTCACTATACAAAAACAAAAATCTGTTTGTGGGCAATGAAAGAGTCGCACTTGTTGCGAAAGACATTCAAGGTAATAGGCTGTATTTTGTAGCGGTGGGAGCGTTAAATGTGGGTAAAATGCGTTTTAATTTTGATAAGAATATTCAAACTAACGCTAAAGCCCATTTCACGCAAACCTACTCTTACAACCCCCCCATTAAGGTTAAAAAAGGGGATAATTTAGGGAATTTTGAAATGGGCTCTACTATCGTTTTATTCATTCAAAACACCGCTTTTAAGGATTTGAAAGAAAAAAGCGTGAAGTTTGGGGAAAGTATAGGGGAATTTCATGCCAACTGATTTAAAAACTTCTATTGTGGAATTGTTGCACGATTTAGACGTGCTTTTAGTGGCTCACTTTTATCAAAAAGATGAGATTGTAGAGTTAGCCCATTATACAGGCGATAGCCTGGAATTAGCTAAAATCGCAAGCCAAAGCGATAAAAACCTCATCGTGTTTTGCGGGGTGCATTTCATGGGCGAGAGCGTGAAAGCCCTAGCCTTTGACAAGCAAGTGATCATGCCCAAACTCTCATGCTGTTCTATGGCAAGAATGATAGACAGCCATTACTACGATAGAAGCGTTCATTTATTGAAAGAATGCGGCGTTAAAGAATTTTACCCTATCACTTATATCAATTCTAACGCTGAAGTGAAAGCCAAAGTCGCTAAAGATGATGGCGTGGTCTGCACGAGCAGGAACGCTTCTAAAATCTTTAATCACGCTTTAAAACAAAATAAAAAAATCTTTTTTCTACCGGATAAATGCTTGGGGGAAAATCTGGCCCTAGAAAATGGCTTAAAAAGCGCGATTTTAGGCGTAAATAGCCCAGAAGAAATTAAAAACGCTGATGTGGTTTGTTATAACGGCTTTTGTTCGGTGCATCAGCTTTTCAAATTAGAAGACATTGAATTTTACCGCCAAAAATACCCGGATATTTTAATCGCTGTCCATCCAGAGTGTGATCCTAGTGTGGTTTCTAACGCTGATTTTAGCGGATCAACGAGTCAAATCATAGAATTTGTAGAAAAGTTAAACCCTAATCAAAAAGTCGCCATAGGCACTGAAAGCAATTTAGTCAACCGCCTGAAAGCCAAGCGCAACCACCAAAACACTTTCATTCTTTCTAGCACGCTCGCCCTTTGCCCCACCATGAATGAAACGACTTTAAAAGATTTGTTTGAAGTCTTAAAGGCTTATAAAAACCACAGGGCTTATAATGCGATTGAATTAAAAGATGAGGTGGCGCGTTTGGCCAAACTCGCTTTAACTAAAATGATGGAGTTGTCCTAATGGAGATTAAAACCTTTCTAAAACGCGCTTTAAAAGAAGATTTAGGGCATGGGGATTTGTTTGAAAGGGTGTTAGAAAAAGATTTTAAAGCCACAGCCTTTGTTAGGGCTAAACAAGAGGGCGTGTTTTCAGGCGAAAAATACGCTCTAGAGTTGTTGGAAATGACCGGTATTGAATGCGTCAAAATAATTAAGGATAAAGAACGCTTCAAGCCTAAAGACACCCTAATGGAAATTAGGGGGGATTTTAGCATGCTTTTAAAGGTTGAGCGCACCCTTTTAAACCTTTTGCAACACAGCAGCGGGATCGCCACTTTAACGAGTCGTTTTGTAGAAGCTTTAAATTCTCATAAAGTGCGTTTGTTGGACACACGAAAAACCAGACCCCTTTTAAGGATCTTTGAAAAATATTCCGTGCTTAATGGGGGAGCGAGCAACCACCGCTTAGGGTTAGATGACGCTTTAATGCTTAAAGACACGCATTTAAAGCATGTCAAAGATCTCAAAAGCTTTTTAACGCATGCCAGAAAAAACTTGCCTTTCACGGCTAAAATTGAAATTGAATGCGAAAGCTTTGAAGAGGCCAAAAACGCCATGAATGCGGGAGCGGATATTGTGATGTGCGATAACATGAGCGTTGGAGAAACTAAAGAAATTGCCGCTTATAGAGATGCGCATTATCCCTTCGTTTTACTAGAAGCGAGCGGGAACATTTCACTAGAGAGCATCAACGCTTACGCTAAAAGCGGCGTGGATGCCATTAGTGTAGGGGCTTTAATCCATCAAGCCACTTTTATTGACATGCACATGAAAATGGCTTAAAGACTTTAAAAAGGGGTTATTAACATGCTAAAAGAATATTTAGAAAGCATTAAAGATCTTACGCCCAAAAAGAATGAACTCACGCACCGCCCTTCTTTATACAACTTGCTTAAGGGTTTGAAAGATCATTTCAATAAAGAATATGAGATTGAACATGAGCCTGAAAGAGAGCAAAAAAGCCAGCCTGATTTCCGCGTTTCTCTTCAAGGGCTTAGCATCGGCTATATAGAAAATAAAAGAGTGGGGACTAATCTTAGCCAGCTTTTAAAAAACGATCAAATCCTTAAATATTTAGAATTAAACCCCAACCTCATGCTCACCGATTACCTTAATTTCGTATGGGTGGGGAAAGATGAAAATAACGCCCCTTTAATCAAAAAAGAAATCTCTGTCGCTAGCCTTGATGAACTCTCTAAACCCCTAAAACCCAAGCCACAAACCGAGCGCGATCTGATTGAATTGTTCAAAAGCTTTTTCAATTACGAAGCAGCCCCTATCACTAACGCTAAAGATTTCGCAACGCATTTAAGCCCGCGCACCAAGTATTTAAAAGACGCTTTAATCAAATACCAAGAAAAAGTGCAAGTTTCTAGTATTTTTAAGAATTTTAAAGAATATCTTTATGAAGAATTGAGTTTTGAAGACTTTAGCGATGCACTCGCTCAAACGCTCACCTACAGCCTTTTTTTAGCCAAGCTCAACCACCCTTTTGAAAAAATTGATTTGAATAATGTGAGGAGTTCCATCCCTAAAAATTTCGCTGTGATCAGAGAAATGGCGGATTTTTTAAAGAAACTTGATGAAATTAAAGAAATCCAATGGCTTTTAAATGAAATTTTAAGCTTGATAAATCATGTTGATATGAGTTCTATCCTTAAAGATTTGAATGACGATAAAGACCCTTATTTGCACTTTTATGAAACCTTTTTAAGCGCTTATGACCCTAAATTGCGAGAGAGTAAGGGCGTGTATTACACCCCAGATTCTGTGGTGAAATTCATCATTAACGCTTTGGATAGTTTGCTTAAAACGCATTTCAAAGACGCTCCCTTAGGCTTAAAAAGCGCATTAGATAACGAAAACATCAAGCTCTTAGATTTTGCTACCGGCACCGGCACCTTTTTATTAGAAGCGTTCAGGAAAGCCCTAGAAACGAGAAAGACAAGCGATGGAGGCACCTCCACTAAAGAGGACAAATACCAAAACCTCTTGAAGCAATTCTATGGGTTTGAATACTTGATCGCTCCTTATGCGATCGCTCATTTGAATCTCAGCCAAGCCTTTAAGCAGGAGTTTAAAAAACCTCTCAAAGAAAACGATGTGCTTAAAATCATTTTAACCAACACTCTTATACAGCCTAGTGAGATCGCCGCTTATCGTGGGCTGCAACCGATTTTTGAAACAGAGCTTAAAAGCGCTCAAAAAATTAAAAAAGATGAAAATATTCTCATCATCACCGGTAATCCCCCTTATAGCGGGGCGAGCAGTAATGAGGGCTTGTTTGAATGGGAAGTGAAAGCCACTTACGGCATAGAGCCCAAATCCCAAACCATAGAAATTGAAAAAAATGTTAAACTTACCGATAAAATCAAAACGCTTTTAAAAAACCTTCAAAAACAAAAGGAAAGTGGCAGCAAAGACGCCCTAAAGAGCCTTAAACAGCTCCATTCCAAATACAAACTACAAGATGAGAGAAACCCTAAATGGCTCTTAGACGATTATGTGAAATTCATGCGTTTCGCTCAAAACAAGATCGAATCATTAGGGCATGGCCTTTTTGGCTTTATCTCTAACAACGCCTTTTTAGACAACCCTACTTTTAGGGGGTTAAGGCGCTCTCTTTTAGAATGCTACGATGAGCTTTATATCTTAAATTTGCATGGAAACGCTAGGAAAAAGGAGAAAACCCCACAAGGCGCAAAAGATGAAAATGTTTTCAATATCATGCAAGGCGTGTCCATCAACCTCTTTGTCAAAAAGGCGCAAGCCACCAAGCAAAAAATCTTTTATTATGATGTGTATGGCGAAAGGGCTGAAAAATACGCCTTTTTAGCCCAACATGATATAAATAGCATTGAGTGGCTTGAGCTTACCCCAAGAGAGCCTTTTTACTTGCTCATACCCCAAGAAACGCCCTTGTTAGATGAATACGAACAAGGGTTTAGCGTTCAGGATATGTTTCAAGTTGGAAGCACCGGTATTTGCTCTAAAAAAGACCATGTCGTTTTCCACAAGGACAAAGAAAGCTTGCTCAAGCTTTTAAAAGATTTTTCAACTTTAGAGCCTAGCGAGTTACGCAGAAAGTATGATATTGGCGATGATAGTAGGGATTGGCGTTTAAACAATGCTATCAAAGAAGTTAAGACTAATATTAAGCGTTTAGAAGAATACATTGTTTCGTGCCAATACCGCCCTTTTGATTATCGTTGGACTTATTACACACCTAATTCAAGGACTTTTTTAGCATATCCTGTATATGATGTTTTTAAGCACATGTTACCCCCCCCCCCCCAACAAACCCTAAAAC
>NZ_VEYL01000017.1:0-37133 GCF_006439795.1 Helicobacter pylori | reverse complement strand
CCCTTAAAATCCCCCTAACCCCCCAAGACCGCTTTTTTAGTAAAGTTATCGCTTGCTTGACGCAAGCTCTTTTATTATTTATCTTAAAAATGCTAAAGCATTTTTTAAATTCTATAAATTCTATTTAACAGAGTTAAATTTAAAAAAAGGGATTGGTTGCGGAGAATGGATTTGAACCACTGACCTTTGGGTTATGAGCCCAACGAGCTACCGGACTGCTCTACTCCGCGACACGCTAATAAAGGAAAAAATGGTTGGGGTGCAAGGATTCGAACCTCGGAATGCCAGGACCAAAACCTGGTGCCTTACCGCTTGGCGACACCCCAACAAATCAAAGGAGCATTATACAAAAGCTTTTTAAAAAAGTCAAGCTAAAACGCTATAATTTCATCATGGAAAATGGATTTGACCCCCTCATTTACAAACGCTATCTCAAAAAGAAAGAAACCTTTTTGCTGTTTAAAAAGATCGGCCAAATGTCTGCGTTTAAAAATTTAAAGCTCCAGCTCAAGCGAAGAGAAGTGATCAATCATTATGTGGCTGGAATTTTAGGGGATTTAAAGAAAGGGTTTAGATACGCTAAAATTGAACACCAAATCCTAAAAATCTATTTCACGCACCCGAGTTTCTTGAAAGCCTTTGAAACAGAAAAAGATTATTACACCAAGAATTTAAAAGCCCATTTTTTAGAAACAAAAAAAACCCTAAAAGCCCTAAATTACCCCTTTGATTTTACAAGCATTCAAGCGAGCGTGAGAAAAAGGGCGTATCAAAAACCGGTTATAAAAAAAGAAAACCCCCCTAAAAAACCGGTTAGCATCAATGTCAATTGTGAGGGTTTGAGCGATTTCACCAAAAAGCAATTTTCAAAGCTCAAACGCGCTTGTAACGATAATACGCCGCGCACGCCCCCTCAGAGCTGACCATGCAACTGCCGATCGGGTTTTGTGGGGTGCAAGTTGTGGCGAATAGCGAGCAGTCTAGGGGCTTAGCGATGCCTTTTAAAATCTCCCCGCACTTGCATGCTTTGTTTTCTTTAGAGGTTTTGTGGCTTAAGTGTTCTTTAAAGACTCTTTCAGCGTCATAGGAGGCGAATGCTTCTTTAAGCTTTAGGGCGGAATATTTGATATTCCCCAAACCTCTCCATTCAAAATTTTCCCTAACTTCCATGCATGCATTCACTAACGCTTGCGCTTTTGTATTCCCTTCATAGCTCACCGCTCTTTTGTATTGGATTTCTAGCTTGGCTTCTTTGTTTAAGGCTTGTTTGATGAGCATCAGCACGCTTTCTAATATATCCACCGGCTCAAAACCGCTCACAATAATGGGGAGTTGAAAGCGATCCACTAGAGGAGCGTAGATTTGAGCGCCGCTTATCACGCTCACATGGCTAGGGGCTAAAAGAGCGTTAATCTGGCATGCTTTATCTTCTAAAATCGTGCTCACGCTGGGAGGCACTAAAATGTGGTTGATGTGGAAAAAAAGATTGTGGAGTTTTTCTTTTTTGGCACTCAGTAAAACACTGGCTGTCATCGGCGTGGTGGTCTCAAAACCGATCGCAATATAAATGACTTTTTTATGCGGGTTTTCTTTAGCGATCTCTAAAGCTTGCATGGGCGAATACAAAAAGCGCGCATCTAACCCCTTTTCTCTGGCTTGTATCAAACTCCCATAGCTCCCTGGGACTTTCATCATATCCCCTAAGCTTAAGATAATGCTATCTTTGATCGTGGCTAACTCATAAGCTTCATCAAGGCGCGCTCTTGGCATCACGCATACCGGACACCCCGGCCCATGCACAAACTCTAAATTGTTAGGCATCAAATCTAAAAGCCCGTATTTCATGATAGAATGCGTATGCCCTCCGCACACTTCCATGATGACTAATTTTTTTTCAAGTTTAAAAGCGAGTTTTTTGATTGCATTAGAGAGCGCTAAAAGGGTTCGCTTGTCTCTAAAGGGCGAAATGAGGTGATCAACGCTCATTGTTTTTATTCATGCATTTATTCATGCGTTTCGTTCATTTTAGCAATCATTTGTTGATAAAGCGCAATGGATTCTAGGGCTTCTTTTTCATCAATCTTGCTCATCACATAGCCGATGTGTAACAACACATAATCGCCCACTTTAACGGACTCGCCCATTAAATCCAAGCTCGCCTCTCTTTGAACGCCTAAAGTTTCCAAGAGCGCCACATTATCGTTAATGGCTATGACTTTAGAGGGGATCGCTAAACACATTAAAACGAATGCGTGGATTGGTAATTTTCACGCTTTTTTTCTAAAAGGAAATTTTTAAAATCTTCCAAGCTTTTAGGGTCTTTGGAACTCATTAAAAAAATGGGCACTTCAGGCTTTAATTTTTGCATGTCTTCTTTGACTTGAGAAACCCTGAAATTAAATACCTCAATCATGTCCGCTTTACTGATAATTACCGCATCCGCGCACATGAACATCGTGGGGTATTTTAGCACCTTATCATCGCCCTCTGGGACTGAGAGTAAAACGATATTCATCGCCGCTCCCAGATTATAGCTTGAAGGGCAAACCAAATTCCCCACATTTTCAATGATTAAAAAATCGCTTCTTTCTAACGCTCCCTCATCTTTGAGCAAATCAAACGCCCCTTCAATCATGCTCGCTTCCAAATGGCACGCTTCGCCGGTGGTGATCTGGTGCGCGCTCACGCCTTTTTTACGCAATCTGTCTGCATCTCTATTGGTTTGCAAATCGCCCTCTACCACGCAAAACTTAAAGTCTTTAAAACCCGCTAGATTTTCTAGCATCGTGGTTTTACCGCTGCCTGGAGAGCTCATGAAATTCAGCACATACAGCCCTTCTTTTAAATAGCGTTCTTTCATTTCAGCGGCTTTAATGTCGTTCTTGCTCAAAATCTTTTCCACGATTTTGACATCTTTTTTACTCAAATTAGGGTTATTTTGTAAAGATTCTTTTCGTTGTTCGCTCATGCTTATTCCTTTCTTTTAAAATTTTCGTATTGTAGCGTGCTTAATTAAACGACTATCATTAAACGACTTCTTTTATCTTTTTGGCTCATCTTTTTAGATCAAAAACATGCTTTACCCTAACCCCTTATCGCCGCTGTCGTTTTTATCTTTTAACACTAATTTAATGATCCTCCATATGATGATTAATAAAATGATGGTTAAAAGCAAATACCAAACATTGATAAAAACGGCTTTCATCATTTGATTTTCCTTATTTTTTACTCAAAGACAATCTTATAACGCTATTTTCTAAAGCGTCCAAACGATGCGAAACTTGGGCTTCCAGGCTGATTAACGCTCCCTTAGGCACTTCTATTTTTTCATCTCCCACTTCAAAAACGATTTTGCCCTCTAAAACCTGCACGCTGATCGCTCCCGGGGCCTTGTGTTTGTCCATGACAGCTCCTTTGGGCATGCAAATACGGATTTCCTTATTGGAAGAATTTTCATTCAGCGTTTCAATGTGGAGTTTTTCAAAATGAACGCCCTCTAAAAAATGAACCACTTTCATCAAACAACCTTTATTTTAATTTTTCTACTATTTCTTTGGCTTGTAAAGCGATTTCTAGCTCTTCATCAGTAGGGATTCGTAAAATTTGGACTTTAGTATTAGGCTGGCTTAAATCCACTAACCCACTTCCTGGTTCGTTATTAATGGTTTTATTCAAAACAATACCTAAATTTTCTAAACCTTCACACACGCTCTCTCTTAAAGCCGAGTAGTTTTCCCCTAATCCCCCTGTAAAAATGATCGCATCTACTTTTTTTAAGACTGCCATGTAAGCCCCAACATCCTTTTTAATGCGATAAGCGCACATTTCAAAAGCGAGCTTGGCTTGCTTATCGCCTTTTTCTTTTCTGGCTTCTATGTTTCTGGCGTCATTATCCCCACAAATGCCTTTCAAGCCGCTTTCATGGTTTAAAATTTTCATCACTTCTTCTAAACTTTTATTAGCGCATTGCGCGATGTATTCCACCACAGTAGGATCAATGTCCCCACACCTTGTGCCCATGATCAAGCCTTCTAAAGGGGTTAGCCCCATAGAAGTGTCCACGCTTTTACCCTTTTGAATGGCTGTTGCGCTTGAGCCGTTCCCTAAATGCAAACTGATAGCGTTAAATTCCTCATAAGCGATATTCAAAAACTTCGCCGCTTCTTTAGCCACATAATGGTGTGAAGTCCCATGGAAACCATAACGGCGGATTTGATACTTTTCATACAATTCATAAGGTAACGCATACATGTAAGCGTAACTGGGCATGCTGGCATGGAATGCGGTGTCAAAAACAGCGATTTGAGGGATATGGGGGTGCGCTTTTTTGACAAACTCAATACCGGCTAAATTCGCCGGGTTGTGTAAGGGGGCTAAAATAGAAAGATTGCCAATTTCTCGCATGACTTTTTCATTGACTAAAACCGGGGCATGGAATTTATCCCCCCCTTGAACCACACGATGCCCTATAGCGTCAATTTGATTGAAATCTTTGATGATCCCCATTTTCGTTAAATTCTCACGAATCATTAAAAGCCCGATCGCATGATCTTTAATCACAAGCTTTTCTTTTAATTCTTGATCGTTATGGTGCAAATGCGATTTGATTTTCAACTGCCCTATTTCTTCGCCGATTTTTCGGCTAAACCGCTCGCTAAGGGCTTGTTTTCTTTCATGTCAAACAATTTAAACTTAATAGACGAACTACCCAGATTCAAAACTAAAATTTCCATCATTTCTCCTAGTCAATTAATCTTGCGCTTGAATGGCGCTAATCAAAACGGTGTTGATAATATCTTCCACTAAAGCACCCCTACTCAAATCGTTAATGGGCTTGTTCAAGCCTTGTAAGATAGGCCCTATCGCCACGGCTTTAGCGCTCCGTTGCACCGCTTTATAAGCGATGTTCCCGGCGTTTAAATCCGGGAAAATAAAAACGCTGGCTTGCCCGGCCACTTGGCTGTTAGGCATCTTTTTCTTCGCTACGCCTTTATCAATGGAAGCGTCAAATTGTAAAGGGCCATCAATTTCTAATTGGGGATCTAATTTTTGCGCGATTGTTAGGGCTTCTTTGATCTTGTCTATCATTTCGCCTTGAGCGGAATTTCCTGTCGCATAAGAAAGCAGGGCCACTTTAGGCACGATATTGAATTGCTTCGCTGTTTGCGCGGAAGTGGTAGCGATCTCGGCTAATTCTTTAGGGCTAGGGTTAGGGATAATCGCGCAATCCCCAAAGACTAGCACTTGAGTGTCCAAACACATTAAAAACACGCTTGAAACCAGGCTCACGCCAGGCTTGGTTTTAATGATTTGTAAAGCGGGTCTAATGGTCTCAGCGGTGGTGTGATTGACCCCAGAAACCATGGCATGCGCGTAGCCTAAATGCACGAGCATGGTCGCAAAATAAGTTTTATCCAACGCTAATTGCTCGGCTTCTTGCTCACTCAATCCCTTTGATTTTCGCAATTCATACAAGCTTTTAGCGAATTCTTCTCTATAATGCGAAGTGTTGGGATCGATGATTTCTACATTTTCCAAATTCAAGTTCAAATTTTTCGCTTGGGAGTTAATGGCTTCTTTATCGCCCAATAAAATCAACCCCACCGCACCCATTAAATTCAAACGATGCACGGCTTTTAAAATCCTTTCATCTTCGCTCTCGGGTAAAACGACTTTTTTAATCTGCTTTTTAGCCTTTTTTTCCAAGCTCCTTTGAAAGGCTAAAGGGGTAATAATCTCGCTTTTTGTTTGCAACAAATTTTCAATCGCGCTCGCTTCTAATTCGCATTGTTGCTTACAAAGAGGCGTGCTTAAAAAATGTGGTTTTTCAAGCGTTTCGCCCGCAAATAACCCTATAGCGAAAGGGGCTTCTTTTTTGAGAATATGAGAGTGCATGGCTTTCAAATATTCCAAACTCGTTTGTGCAACAGCCACCACAGGAGCGTTTAAATGCTTGGCTAAAATGGTGTTTAAATCTAACAGAGCGTTTAAGAAAAACTTCGGCGCATACCCTAAATTAATGACAAAATCATGCGTGGTTTGTAATTCATCATAGCGTTTGAGAATCGTTTCAAATAGTAACTCTTCTTGAGCGGTGCTTACAAGCTCTAAAGCCTTTTGTTTGTCTATGGTGCTATGGATCCCTAAAGTGCTTGGGCTCTCACACTCCCCCAAGCCCTCGCACCCCCCATTAATGGGTGAAAACAAGGCGATTTTTTGATAACGAGACTTTAGCGCTTTCAAAAGGCTCTTACAAGCAACCCCTAAAACTTCGGTATCCTCTGGGTAAATCCATAAACTTTGCATGCCAATCTCCCTTAAAATCATCGTTTTTATTTAATTGTAGCAAAATTTAATTAAACCTAAACGAAACCATAGTTTTAAAAACCTCTGTTCTCATTAAGCACGAATAACGACAACTTTTATTTTTAAAAAATGGGGTTTTTCGTTTTAAAAAACACCTTTAGCATTTTTAGATTTGATCACGCGTCTTAAGGAACTCTTTTTGCTTGACTCCCACCATGTAAAATAAAAGAGTTGTTTTAAAGGATAGTCATGCCATCTCTTGTTAATCCCATTCACACCAACGCAAACGCTTTAAACAGCGGGGCGAAAAACGAAGTTAAAGACACCAAAAACGCCCCTAAAAGCACATCAAAGGATTTCAGTAAGATCTTAAACCAAAAGATCTCTAAAGACAAAACCACCCCTAAAGAAAATCCTAGCGCGTTAAAAGACGCGCCAAAAGACGCTAAAGCACTTGAAAAAACCCCTACCCTAAACCACCAACACGCTCAAAACCTCGCTAAAGACCAACAAGCCCCTACCCTAAAAGATTTACTCAACCACCAAAAAACAACAGCCGAACATGAGACTCAACATGAAACCCATGAGGCTAATGAAACTAACCCCAAAACCCCTAACGAAACTTTAAACAAGAATGAAAAAAAGCCTAACGAAGTTGCTTCTAACGCTCATCAAACAAACTTGCCTAATAAAAACCCTATAACCCCCACTAATCGCGCTAACAACGCTAACACTACCCAAAAACCCACCACTCCAACCCATAACGCTAAAGATCCAAAAACCCTTAAAGACATCCAAACGCTCAGCCAAAAACATGACTTAAACGCCAGCAACATTCAAGCGGCCACGACCCCAGAAAATAAAAACCCCTTAAATGCGAGCGATCATCTCGCTTTGAAAACAACGCAAACGCCCACTAACCAAACCCTTGCAAAGAACGACGCTAAAAACACCGCCAACCTTTCTAGCGTTTTGCAATCTTTAGAAAAAAAAGAACCGCAAAATAAAGAACACACAAACCCCCCAAATAATGAAAAAAAAACGCCCCCTTTAAAGGAAGCTTTACAAATGAACGCCATTAAAAGGGATAAAACGCTTTCTAAAAAAAAGCCAGAAAAAACCCCTATTCACGCTAAAACCCAAATTGCAACCCCAAGCGCGACGCCAGAAAATGCCCCTAAAATCCCTCTTAAAACGCCTCCTTTAAGGCCTTTAATAGGAGCTAACCCTCCCCCTAACGATAATATTCCAACGCCCCTAGAAAAAGAAGAAAAAACTAAAGAAATAAGCGATAATAAAGAAAAAGCTAAAGAAACTAATAGCAGTGCTCAAAGCGCGCAAAACACCCAAGCTAGCGATAAGACAAGCGAGAATAAAAGCGTTACCCCTAAAGAGACGATCAAGCATTTCACCCAACAATTAAAGCAAGAAATCCAAGAATACAAACCCCCCATGAGTAGGATCTCTATGGATTTATTCCCTAAGGAATTAGGCAAGGTTGAAGTGATTATTCAAAAAGTGGGTAAAAACCTTAAAGTGAGCGTGATTTCTCATAACAACAGCTTGCAAACCTTTTTGGACAACCAACAAGATCTCAAAAACAGCCTGAACGCTTTAGGTTTTGAAGGGGTGGATTTGAGCTTTTCGCAAGATTCTTCTAAAGAGCAACCCAAAGAGCCATTTAAAGAGCCATTCAAAGAACAGGAATTAACCCCCTTAAAAGAAAACGCCCTAAAAAGCTACCAAGAGAATACAGACCATGAACACCAAGAAACGAGCATGCAAATCACTCTTTATGCGTGATTTTAAGCAAGTTTGCTCTATAATAAGACATCTTTAATAAGGAAGAGATCATGGCCATTGATTTAGCAGAAGTTACAGGAGCTAAAGCCGCACAAGAAAGGAAAAAAGAACAGCCCACCATCGCTAACGGGTTGGATAAAAACGCTTTTATGAAACTCTTTTTAGAGCAATTGAAAAATCAAGACCCCACCGCTCCTATGGAAACGGATAAGATCATCACCCAAACCGCGCAACTCACGCAAGTGGAAATGCAAGAAGAAAACAAAAAGACCATGCAAGAAGTCGCCAGTGCCATGAAATCCAATAAAGAAACTAACGAATCTTTAAAAGACTTTCAAGGCGCTTTAAAAGACACCATGGAAAACCTTAATAAAGGCATGGACGATAGCTTGAAAGCGAATAACGCTTTAAAGGAAGTAACGGCCCTTAATTCTGTGAGCATGATAGGCAAAATCGCTGAAACCGATGTGAGCGGGGCAAATTTTGATGGCAATAACAAGCTTTCTTTCTCGCTCTTTTTTGATGAAAAAATTGACGCCTCTAAAGGAGTGCCAGCGATTCAAATCCTAAACGAAAACAATGAATTAGTCAAAACGATTCCTTTAAAAGATTATAACGGGCAAAAGGGGTATATCAATTTTGAATGGGACGGCACAAACGAAAAGGGCGAAAAAGTCCCTAAAGGCAATTATAAAATCAAGGCTGAATACAATTTAGACTCCCAAAGCAAGCAGTATTTGCAAACGCGCATCGGTAGGGGCGAAGTGGAAAGCGTGATTTTTGATAAAGGCAAGCCCATGCTAAGAATGGGCGAAATGGTTTTACCCATAGACAGCGCGATAGAGTTTTACAAACCGGATCAAAAACCCCTTGATCAAAAGCCGCTCGAACAAAAACCCCTTGATCAAAAGCTCTCTGATCAAAAACCTCAAAAGCTCTCTGAACAAAAGTCGCTTGATCAAAAACCGCTTGATCAAAAACTCTCTGATCAAAAGCCCCAAACCCCCCCTAAAGAGACAGCATGAACGACACCTTATTAAACGCTTATAGCGGGATTAAGACCCACCAGTTTGGCATTGATAGCCTTTCAAACAATATCGCCAATGTCAATACTTTAGGCTATCGCTCCAATGATCCGGAGTTTAAGACCCTATTTTCTTCGCATTTAGACGCTTTGAACGCCAAATCCGTTGTGGCTAATGACCGAAATTACGGCGTTACAGGATCAGGCAATGTCCTTTCTAATAAAGACGGGGAATACATGCCAAGCGAGGGGGAATTTCATATGGCGTATCAAGGCAAGGGCTGGTTTGTGATAGGGCCCAATAAAAATGGGGAAATGACCATTAATAAAGACGGCTTTAGCAAAAAACAGGATAATTTCCTAACCCGCGCCGGTAATTTCGCTAGAGACGCTGATGGCTATTTAGTAACCCCTGAGGGCTATTATGTCTATGGCATTGATTTGAAAAAAATCAAAGACGGCACGCTCAATTCCACCGCCAGAGATGAAGACATTGAAAAATTGCATGGCAACACCCTTTCGCCCTTACAAATCCCCCAAGATTTGACTTACCAGCCCGTGCTTAGCACGAAAGTGGGTATTAGCGTGAATCTAAACCCTAAAGACCATTTAAAAGGCGTGCAAGATTTTTTCTTAAACGATAAGGGCGAGATCATTAAAGAGCGTTTTTTAAACCAGGATATTAACGCTTTAGCGAATGACGATAACGAGCCAATAGACGCGATCACTAATCGTAAATTAAACATCAGTATCCAAAAAGAAGATGGCAAAAAAGAGGATTTTGTTTTCACTTATGGGGACGCTGAAAAAGGCGAAAACCAATTCAAAACTTTAGGCGATTTGCAAAAACTCCTTAAAGAAAAAACCGGGCTAGACTTAAACCTCATCAAAAGCGAAAAAGACGCCAAAAGCCCGCCCCTTTTATTAGAGATCGCTAATCCTAGCGAAACGCCTATCACATTTAGCTTGAGCGGGGGCATTGCGGATAAATTGGGCTTGAATGCGAATGAAATGGAATTGAAAAAGGGCATTAGCAGGGATTCAGTAGCGATTAAAATCCCTTATTACAGCACAGAAGTGGATATTTATGACAAAGCTGGGGATAAATACTTGCTCCAAAGCGAATATTACATGACCAATTCTAACGATCCCACATCAAGCCCCACGAGTAAAAGGAAAAACCAAACTTGGGAAGTGAAAAGCTACATCGCAGATCCCAAAAACAAAACCCCTATCAATGATCCCACTTGGGAAATTGTCGGCTTTGATTCAGCCACGCATAAAATGAAATCCGCCCCCATGACTTTGGATTTTAAGGGCAATAAGCTCACTTATTCTTTAGATAAAAGCGAAAACCATGATTCTAGCGATTTGTCTTATCAAGACTCTAAACTCTTAGAAGCGAGTCAAGACGGCAAGCCTAGGGGCATTTTTAGAGACATGCGCATTGAAGAAAATGGCGTGATTTCTCTGGCCTTTAGTAACGGGGTGGTAGAGCCGGTCGCTCGCATCGGTATTTTGGCTTTCACTAACGATCAAGGATTAAGAAAAATCGGCGGTAACCTCTATGAAATGCAAGAAGGCACCATTAATGGCGAAAACAGACCCCTAAGCGGTAACCCCATTTTAGGGTGGGACGAAGAGGGCAAGCTCAAGTTTGGGAAAATCAGGCATAAATATTTAGAAACGAGCAATGTGAATGCCGGGAACGCCCTAACCAATCTCATTTTAATGCAAAGGGGCTATTCTATGAACGCTAGAGCCTTTGGCGCGGGCGATGACATGATCAAAGAAGCCATTAGCTTGAAAAAATAAGAGGCTAAAATAAGGAGTGTGGTAAAATATCCTTTTTAATAAGGATATTTAATGATACCCACACAGCTTAATGAAATTGCAGAATTTTTAAAAACAAACCCTTATCATTTGTCTCAACCCTTACAGGATGGACGCTTAAATTCATCTGTCAATGAAGAAGAAATTTTAAACGCCATCAAACATTCTTTCCCTATCCAACTACCAAAAGCCAGAGAATGGTGGGATTTTAGTTTTGAAGAAAACGATATTTTTTATCCTGTTAATATTAAAACCACCACCACAAAAACCGCTGACAATCTTAATGGTAAATTAGGGATTTATTATGCATTGTGTGGCTTATTGCCGACTTTCAATAACGAAATTGCATGGGAAAAATACTTTCAAAAACTTCATAAAGACTTAGGCAAAAACACCGACAGAGACTATTATTTTTTAATCATCAACAAAAACGATCCTAAAGATATTTTTATCAATTCCTTAAAAGGTATTCAAACCCTCCAACCCAATAACTTGCCCTTCCAATGCAAGTGGGATAACAACAGAGAAATCGTTCAAAGAAACTTTATTGAAAGTAAAAACTCCATCTTAAGCGCTCTAGCCAAAAGCGTTAAGTTACGAGCTAGTATTTATTTAACATTCAAAGAAGTTTTTGGAGAATTTTTTGAATAATTTAGACATTAAAACTTTAGGGCAGGTTTTCACCCCTAAAAAGATAGTGGATTTCATGCTCACTCTCAAGCACAATCAAGGGAGTGTTTTAGAGCCAAGCGCTGGCGATGGGAGTTTTTTAAAGCGCTTAAAAAAGGCTGTAGGGATTGAAATCGATCCTAAAATCTGCCCTAAAAATGCCCTTTGCATGGACTTTTTTGACTACCCTTTAGAAAATCAATTTGACACCATTATTGGTAACCCGCCCTATGTCAAGCACAAGGATATTGCGCCTAGCACGAAAGAAAAACTCCATTACAGCCTTTTTGATGAAAGGAGTAACCTATACTTGTTTTTCATAGAAAAAGCGATCAAGCATTTAAAACCTAAAGGCGAATTGATTTTCATCACCCCAAGGGATTTTTTAAAATCCACTTCTAGCGTGAAATTAAACGAATGGATTTACAAAGAAGGCACGATAACGCATTTTTTTGAATTAGGCGATCAAAAGGTTTTCCCAAACGCCATGCCTAATTGCGTGATTTTTCGTTTTTGTAAGGGCGATTTCAGTAGAATCACCAACGATGGTTTGCAATTTTTGTGCAAAAAAGGCATTTTATATTTTCTCAACCAATCTTACACGCAAAAATTGAGCGAGGTTTTTCAGGTTAAAGTGGGGGCAGTGAGCGGGTGCGATAAGATTTTTAAAAATGAAAAATACGAGAATTTAGAATTTGTCACCTCAATCACAAAAAGAACCCATGTTTTAGAAAAAATGGTTTTTGTCAATAAGCCTAATGATTATTTACTCCAGCATAAAGACAGCTTGATGCAAAGAAAGATTAAGAAATTCAATGAAAATAATTGGTATAAATGGGGGAGAATGCATTACATATCCCCTAAAAAACGCATTTATGTCAACACCAAAACGCGCCAAAAAAACCCCTTTTTTATCCACCAATGCCCTAATTATGACGGCTCTATTTTAGCACTATTCCCTTATGACCAAAACCTGGACTTACAAAACCTCTGTGATAAACTCAACGCTATCAACTGGCAAGAATTGGGCTTTGTGTGCGACGGGCGTTTTTTGTTTTCGCAGCGCTCTTTAGAAAACGCTCTTTTGCCTAAAGACTTTTTAAATGAGGGTAAAACTTGTTAGAAACTTTGCCATTAAACCCTGAGCAAAAAAAAGCGGCTTCGGCTTTGAAAGGGCATAATTTAGTCATTGCGAGCGCTGGCACAGGAAAGACTTCTACCATTGTGGGGCGCATTTTATACCTGCTTGATAACGGCATCAAGCCTGAAGAAATCTTGCTTTTGACTTTCACCAATAAAGCGAGTAATGAAATGATTGCCAGGGTGGCTAAATATTCCAAATTAAGCTCCAAAATTGAAGCGGGCACTTTCCATGCGGTAGCGTATCGCTATTTAAAAGAGCATTACCCTAATTTAAGCCTAAAGCAACCTAAAGAATTGAAAAAACTTTTAGAAAGCATTGTGGATACTAAAAACGCGCTAACAGATGACGATAAAAAGCCCTACACTTCGCAGCATCTCTACGCCCTTTATTCGCTTTACACTAACGCTCTAAAACAAGAAGATTTTAGCGCGTGGCTTTCTAATAAAAACCCTGAACACACGCCATACGCCGCCTTTTATGAAAACATTTTAGAAGAGTTTGAAAACACTAAAAAAAAGCATAACTATATTGATTATAACGACTTGCTGCTGCTGTTTAAAAAAGCGATGCTAGAAAGACCTAGCCCTTATAAAGAAGTGCTTTGCGATGAATTTCAAGACACTAACCCCTTACAAGAATCCATTTTAGACGCTATCAACCCTCCCAGTTTGTTTTGCGTGGGCGATTACGATCAGAGCATTTACGCTTTTAATGGGGCGGATATTTCCATCATTTCTAATTTCACTCAAAAATACAAAAACGCCCAGGTTTTCACGCTCACCAAAAACTACCGCTCTTCTAAAGAGATTTTAGATCTCGCTAATCAAGTGATACAGCGCAACGAGCGCATTTACCCCAAAAATTTGGAAGTGGTGAAATCAGGGCATTTCAATAGGCCTGCGCTTTTAAATTACAACGACAATATCGCGCAATGCCAAGACATCGCTAAACGCATTGTCATGCGAAAGAATTTTAAAGAAGTGGCAGTGATTTTTAGGAATAACGCGAGTGCGGATCAATTAGAAGCCGCTTTAAGATCTTACAATGTGCCAAGCAAAAGAAAAGGGAGCGCGAGCTTTTTTGAATCCAAAGAAGTGGCGTTAGCGTTGGATATTTGCGCGCTACTATTCAACCCTAAAGACATTATGGCAGCGATTCATGTTTTAAGCTGTATCAGCGATATTGGCTCTAACACCGCTAAAGACATTCATGAAGCCTTGATGCTTTTAGGCAATGGCGATCTCAAACTAGCCCTAACCCACCCAAATAAAGAAGCCAAAATTTACACCAAAAAAAAAGAAATCACCTCTATGGGGCTTTTTGAAGAAATTTTTGCTCTAGAAAACAGCTCAAGGTTTAATAGCGTGATAGATAAAGCGTTTCATTCGCACCCGGTGTTGATGCACCCTAAAATCTCACTCAATGGGGCTAAAACGCTCAGCGATTTTTTCATTCTCTATACTAAAGCCCCTACCCATTCCCCTAGCGCTTTAATCAAGCACATTATAGAAAGCGCGTTTTTTCAAACCTTTAAAACACGCCTTTTAAAAGAGCGATCCAAAAATAAGGACGGCTCTTATAACGAATTTAAAAAACTCCAAGCGCAAAAACGCTTCAATGAAAAAATGGACTTGCTGAGTTCTTTAGCGAAAAATTACCAAAATTTAGGGCGTTTTTTAAACGGAACTTTAATAGGCTCAAATGAAGCCACGCAAGGCTGTGGCGTGAATCTATTGAGCGTGCATGCTTCTAAAGGCTTAGAGTTTAAAGATGTCTACATTATAGATTTAATGGAGGGTCGTTTCCCTAACCACAAGCTCATGAATACCGGTGGGGGCATTGAAGAAGAGCGGCGGCTTTTTTATGTCGCTATCACAAGGGCTAAGGAAAATTTATGGCTTTCTTATGCGAAAAACGAATTGAGGGAAAACGCCAAACCTAAAGAGCATAAGCCTTCGGTGTTTTTGTATGAAGCAGGACTTTTGAAACCTGATTCAAAATAAAATTGGTTTTTGTATTGTTTGTTTAATGAGTATTATGATGGGATTTTTATGAGATGTAAGAAAAATACAAAAAAACGCTAGCAACCATAGATTTTAAGCTTGCGCTAGAGCCAAAATTTTAGTATAATGGCGTTGTGAGGACCATTAAAACTATGATTGCTAATAGTAATTTCATAGTTGGTTATCTCCTTTCGGGGTAACCGCCCACTATTACCCCAAACCCTAACATGCTCCAAATTTTCACAACAAAAGAGAAACCTAGAAATTATTATTTGCGTTGGCGTGATTTTACATTAAAAAAACCAAAGAATGCCAAAAAGCGTTTTTAAAACCCCAAAAATTTAAGGCTAATCCCCTATGAAATTCCGTTTTTTTTGTAAAAAGCGCTCCAATGCTTGTAACTTTATTTCCTTTATAAGGGGGTTTTAAGGGGATTTTTAAGGTTAGTTTAACTTTTCTTATGTGAAAATATCACTAATTACATCTAACAATTTGTATTATAAACATTATTTACAAGATCTGATGTAACTAAATCCCAAATTTAAACTCAATCAAGGAGCATCCCATTGATAAGGAAAATTATGATAAAGAAAAATAGAACGCTGTTTCTTAGTCTAGCCCTTTGCGCTAGCATAAGTTATGCCGAAGATGATGGAGGGTTTTTCACCGTCGGTTATCAGCTTGGGCAAGTCATGCAAGATGTCCAAAACCCAGGCGGCGCTAAAAGCGACGAACTCGCAAGAGAGCTTAACGCTGATGTAACGAACAACATTTTAAACAACAACACCGGAGGCAATGTCGCAGGGGCGTTGAGTAACGCTTTCTCCCAATACTTTTATTCGCTTTTAGGGGCGTATCCCACGAAACTCAATAGTAGCGATGTGCCCGCGAACGCTCTTTTAAGTGGTGCGGTAGGCAGTGGGACTTGCGCGGCTGCAGGAACGGCTGGTGGCTCAACTCTTAACACTCAAAGCGCTTGCACCGCTGCGGGCTATTACTGGCTCCCTAGCTTGACTGACAGGATTTTAAGCACGATCGGCAGCCAGACTAACTACGGCACGAACACCAATTTCCCCAACATGCAACAACAGCTCACCTACTTGAATGCGGGGAATGTGTTTTTTAATGCGATGAATAAGGCTTTAGAGAATAAGAATGGAACCACTACTAATGGTGCGACTGGTTCAAGTGGTGCGACTGGTTCAGATGGTCAAACTTACTCTCAACAAGCCATCCAATACCTTCAAAACCAACAAAATATCCTCAATAACGCAGCGAACTTGCTCAAGCAAGATGAATTGCTCTTAGAAGCTTTCAACTCTGCCGTAGCCGCCAATATTGGGAATAAAGAATTCAATTCAGCCGTTTTTACAGGCTTGGTGCAAGGCATTATTGATCAATCTCAATTGGTTTATAACGAGCTCACTAAAAACACCATTAGCGGGAGCGCGGTTAATAACGCCGGGATAAATTTCAACCAAGCTAACGCTGTGCAAGGGCGCACTAGTCAGCTCCCTAACGCTCTTTATAACGCGCAAGTAACTTTGGATAAAATCAATGCGCTCAATAATCAAGTAAGAAGCATGCCTTACTTGCCCCAATTCAGAGCCGGGAACAGCCGTTCAACGAATATTTTAAACGGGTTTTACACTAAAGTGGGCTATAAGCAATTCTTCGGGAAGAAAAGGAATATCGGTTTGCGCTATTATGGTTTCTTTTCTTATAACGGAGCGAGCGTGGGCTTTAGATCCACTCAAAATAATGTAGGGCTATACACTTATGGGGTGGGGACTGATGTGTTGTATAACATCTTTAGCCGCTCCTATCAAAACCGCTCTGTGGATATGGGCTTTTTTAGCGGTATCCAATTAGCCGGTGAGACCTTCCAATCCACGCTCAGAGATGACCCCAATGTGAAATTGCATGGGAAAATCAACAACACGCACTTCCAGTTCCTCTTTGACTTCGGTATGAGGATGAACTTCGGTAAGTTGGACGGGAAATCCAACCGCCACAACCAGCACACGGTGGAATTTGGCGTAGTGGTGCCTACGATTTATAACACTTATTACAAATCAGCAGGGACTACCGTGAAGTATTTCCGTCCTTATAGCGTTTATTGGTCTTATGGGTATTCATTCTAAGAAAGGGGGGAAGAGACAAACATGAAACAAAATTTAAAGCCATTCAAAATGATTAAGGAAAATTTAATGACACAATCTCAAAAAGTAAGATTCTTAGCCCCTTTAAGCCTAGCGTTAAGCTTGAGCTTCAATCCAGTGGGTGCTGAAGAAGATGGGGGCTTTATGACCTTTGGGTATGAATTAGGTCAGGTGGTCCAACAAGTGAAAAACCCGGGTAAAATCAAAGCCGAAGAATTAGCCGGCTTGTTAAACTCTAATACGACAAACAACACCAATATCAATATTGCAGGCACAGGAGGCAATGTCGCTGGGACTTTGGGCAACCTCTTTATGAACCAATTAGGCAATTTGATTGATTTGTATCCCACTTTGAACACTAGCAATATCCATCAATGTGGTGCTACTAATAATGGTAGTGGTAATGGTGGTGCGACCACTGCTGCCGCTACTACTAGCAATAACCCTTGTTTCCAAGGCAATCTGGATCTTTATAGCGAAATGGTTAGCTCTATCAAAACTTTGAGTCAAAACATCAGCAAGAATATCTTCCAAGGCAACAACAATACCACGAGCCAAAATCTCTCCAATCAGCTCAGTGAGCTTAACACCGCTAGCGTTTATTTGACTTACATGAACTCATTCTTAAACGCCAATAACCAAGCGGGTGGGATTTTTCAAAACAACACTAGTAGTGGTTATGGAAATGGTGTTACCGCTCAACAAATCGCTTATATCCTAAAGCAAGCTTCAATCACTATGGGGCCAAGCGGTGATAGCGGGGCTGCCGCAGCGTTTTTGGACGCCGCTTTAGCGCAACATGTTTTCAACTCGGCTAACGCCGGGAATGATTTGAGCGCTAAGGAATTCACTAGCCTGGTGCAAAATATCGTCAATAATTCTCAAAACGCTTTGACGCTAGCCAACAACGCTAACATCAGCAATTCAACCGGCTATCAAGTGAGCTATGGCGGGAATATTGATCAAGCGCGCTCTACCCAACTATTAAACAACACCACAAACACTTTGGCTAAAGTTACCGCTTTGAATAACGAGCTTAAAGCTAACCCATGGCTTGGGAATTTCGCTGCCGGTAACAGCTCTCAAGTGAATGTGTTTAACGGGTTTATCACTAAAATCGGTTATAAGCAGTTCTTCGGGGAAAACAAGAATGTGGGCTTACGCTACTACGGCTTCTTCAGCTATAATGGCGCGGGCGTGGGTAATGGCCCCACTTACAATCAAGTCAATTTGCTCACTTATGGGGTGGGGACTGATGTGCTTTACAATGTGTTTAGTCGCTCTTTTGGTAGCCGAAGCCTTAATGCGGGCTTCTTTGGGGGGATCCAACTCGCAGGGGATACTTACATCAGCACGCTAAGAAACAGCCCTCAACTTGCGAGCAGACCTACAGCGACGAAATTCCAATTCTTGTTTGACTTGGGGTTACGCATGAACTTTGGTATCTTGAAAAAAGACTTGAAAAGCCATAACCAGCATTCTATAGAAATCGGTGTGCAAATCCCTACGATTTACAACACTTATTATAAAGCTGGCGGTGCTGAAGTGAAATACTTCCGCCCTTATAGCGTGTATTGGGTCTATGGCTACGCCTTCTAAAAAAGCTCAAGGCCTTTTATAGGCTTTGATTTAACCCTTTAACCCCCATTTTAAAAACAACCTTAAAATATTTATCAAATAATCAAATAGTAGTGGGATTAACCCCCCTAATAACGCTTAAAAATTTGCTTACGCAAGCTCTTTTATTATGTTTGTTATGTTTATTTTAAAATACGCCTTGGAGTGTTTTTAACTTGTTGCGATTAGGCTTTGATTTAACCCTTTAACCCCCACTTTAGAAACAATATAAAACCCTTATCCAATAATCAAATAGTGGAATTACCCCTAATAACGCTTAAAAATAAGAACGCTTAATTAAAAGCTACCACTCACCAAAAGCTCAACGCTCAAGGCTTATTGAGATTTTAAAACGCTTGATTAAAAACTTTTGAAAAGCTTTAGCGCTTCAAAATTTTTATAATTAGAAAAACAACCCAAAATATTTATCAAATGTTGTCAAATATTGAGATTATCCCCCAAGAACGCTTTAATGGTGAAAGCGTTCAAACGCTAAAGATATTTAGGATTTCTGTGGTTTAAAACTTTGTTTTGTCGTTTTAAATTTTATGGTAAAACCCATTTTTAAGGGGAACAACCCCCCAAAACTAAATCCCCCTAACCTCTAGGAAGCGCTTTTAAAAAACGAGCTGCGCAAAGTCTTTTATACTCAGGTTTTAAAAAATGCCTTGGAGTGTTTTTAACTTGCTGTGATTGAAAATCAAAACTTCAGCGTGAGGTTGGTCATCATGTAACTTCTGTCTTGGTAATTGGCGCTAAAATCGCCATCTGGGTTATTGAATTTGGGCGCTCCAAAATACCCCACTTGATAGCCTTTATTGATCCTAGCCCCATAATAAGTGATCCTAAAGTTAAGAAGGACTGATTCAGTGAACGCATAGCTCGCATTGAATTGCAAGGAGTATTCATTAGCCCTCCCCAACTGCCCTAACGCATTTTTATTCGCATGAGAGATGCGCCCAAAAACATGCCATGCAAAACGCTTATGGATCCCTCCAACAGAAGTGTAAAAAGTGAAAGTGTTAGCGTTAGTGATCGCATCAGCCAGCCCATCATAAGCCGTATTATCCCAAAAATCATAGCCAATCATTCCGGCATGCCTAGTCGTTACGGAGATTTCATTACTGATATAGGAAGTGTTATTACCCCTTGGCATCGTGTGAGAGCCTAAAAAAGCGTCTGAATTGCCAAAGGTGTTATAAAAGCCAATGGACCAGTTGAAATTATCCCACCAAAAAACCTGGCGGATATTTAAAGTAACGCCATTCCTCCCTAACAACGATCCATGAGGCGTGCTGTCTTCTAAACTATAAGTGTTTGTCTCTGGGTTATACCACCCCCTATAGTATAAAGGAAAGGTCGTCATGATCATGCTTTGAGAGCGAAAGCCTACATTTTCAAAATTCCTGTTCGTGTCATAGACTAGCTTAAAACCGGGAGCGTTATAAGTCTTAGGCGCAAAATAATAAAAAAATTGAGCGTCTAAACCTTTATAAGAATAAGTCGTGGTGATCCCATGCCAACCATAATTGATGAAATCGTTGCTGTTATTAGGATTGCCTCCCTTTTTCAAATAAGGCACTGTCGCAAAAAACTCATAAATCCAAGAGTTAAACGCTAAACCTCTCCCAAAAGAACTCCACCACCAAAATCTTAACCTTTGCGTTTCAGTCTTATAGGGCTGATAATACACTTCCCACCCTTGATTCGATCCGCTCATAAAATCAATATTCGCTTCATAACGCCCCGCCTTAAACCCAAAAACATCTTTGTAATCGTATCGTAAAAAAGCGGTATCCACCACATAAGGCCTTGCATGATAGCTCGCTGATTGAGAAGTCCCCGCATAAGCAGGGCCAAGATACTTGTTAAAAAAGTATCCATGATAGCCCCCAATGAAATTCTCTACAATTGAGCCAAAAATCTTCCCGTTAGCTTGGTTAATATCGTTCTTAGTCTTATCGTAAGGAATGGCTGCAATCGCCCCACCCAAAGAAACAGAGAGCCTGTGGTTTTCGGTGCCTTTAGGGAGTAAATTGACTTTGACTTGCGCTAAAGTTACAATATCTATAAAACTTTCAGTAGGATAAATCCCTTTTTTAGTATTGATTTGAGAATTGTTAAAACCAATCTTAGAAAAGTTCTCTATACGACCGCTAAACCGATAATCAAAAGCTTCTGCAGGACATAATAAAAACGATAAAAGCGATAAAGAAGAAGTCAAAAAATATTTTTCTTGCCTCACTAAACTCTCCCTAATTTTAATTGCATGATCTTTTTTGTTGAGATTATAATTATAATCAAAAATAACATAAAATTAAAATATTAATTAAAATCCACAACCCTATTTTACAAAATTTTACAAAAAATAACCTTTCATTGTAAATTGGTTTAAAACTAAAGGATTAAAATCATATATTTGTTACTTCTAAAGAATGTTTTATTTTTGATTAAACCCGCCACCTATGAAACCCTCATTTTTAGCTCCATTATTAAAATTTATAAGAAATTTCAAACCTAGCGTTAAAGCCAGGCTCTGCCATGCCTCTTGCGTATTTGTCTTGATTGGGTTCATCAGGGCTCATCACCGGGCTTGCTTGATCAATATATTGTTGGTTAAAAACATTGTTAAACACCGCATTCAAGCTCAAGCCTTTAAGCTTCTTATAGGTGGGTTTGTAGGTTACAAAAAAACTGCTCACCCCATAGCCGGGCTTATGCACATAAAAAATCCCGGGCGTTTTAGGGCAATTGCTAGGCCGTCTGTCAATATCCGTAGGGCCGTTGCGATAAGGGCTATAAGAGCAATAACTCAAATCTGTAACAAAGCGTGAAAGCCAAGTGATGCTAAGGCCGGTGCGTGGGATTGTATAGCTTGCCGTTAAAATAAACACATTGCCTGTCGTGGCAGCCAATTCATACACATCAGCGATCAAGCGCCCTTTTAAAGAAGGCCATGATCGCGCCACGCTCAAGCCTAAAGAAAAACCCTTGTATTTAGCCGTCCCTGAAACTTCATAACCAGGCACATAAATAATATCTTTTGCGGGCAAGTTGGTTACAAAAAGCGTTGAAGAAAATTGGTTGATGTAGTTAGAAATCAGTTGGACAAAACCTGCGGCCCTGAAATCAAAATACTCACTGCTGTATTCGGTGTTAAATTCCACATTTTGCCCAATTTCTGGCTTTAAATTGCGGTTATAGCGCAAATTGTCTTGACGCATCCACACCAAACCTCCAGGCATAGGGCCTCTAGTTACATACGCGTAAGAAAGCCTGAAATTCAAATTTTCTAAAGGCGAGATGTTTAAAGCCGCGCTAGGGCTAAACCCTTGGGTTATGTGCAATTGCCAGTCTTTATCCACTAAAGTATAGACATCATAACGAGTCCCTGCCCCTAAAGTTACCATAGGGTGCAAGGTGTAATTCGCTTGCGCATACACCCCAACCACATTCGCAGTAGCGCCATTTCGTTGGCAGCGCCCATTCATGTTAGGATCATTGGGACCCATAACCCTTAAACATGCGTCAGGGGCATCGCCGGGTTTGACTAATTCGCTATTAGGGATCGCTTTATCAAAAGTGGTTAAGTTTTGGTAATTCAACCCGTATTCCAAAAGATTGTCATTCTTATGGTCTATGGTGTGGATCACATTCGCATTGAACCCGGAATTGATGATGAATAAATTTTTATTAGCCACCACAGAACCCCCTCCAAGGCTTTTAAAAGTGATGGAGCAAGTTTGTTTAAGAGCGTTATAAATACCCCCTTGCGCCACGCATTCATTTTCTTCGCCAAGTTTTGGATTTGGGGTGAAAGGGATGATAGTCGCTATATCGTTAGGCCTGAAAAGCGGATCAATTTGGATATTCCTGATACTTGTATAACCATTGATTTTTAATTTAGGATCACCAAAACGGCTCCCCCCTTCTCTTTCATAATTCAAACTCATGTTATGCACTAAATTGACGCTATAAGTTTTAAACAAACTAGCGTCATTTTCAAACAAACAATCGCTAGGGTTTTTCTCGTTAGGGAAAGCGTTAAAATCACCGCAAGAATAGGGTAAAAAAGTGCCTGTAAAATTCGCTCTTAAAGGGCGGTTAGCGTTATCTCTAGTCATGTTATAACTGAGCGTTAAGGTATCTCTTTCGCTCAAATAACCATTGATCTTAGCCATCACATTGTTTTGTTTACTAGGACTTCCTGTAACTTTATTATCCGCTTTAGGGTCAAAAAGATTTTTCATCGCATTATCCCCATCACGATAGTAAAAAATATTTTGGTGCGTGTAATACAAAAGTGCATCAAAATGATTATGACGATAAGCGCCCATCACGGTTTCTCGATCCCCAAAGTTGGTCAAAAAAGTGGCAGCCCCACTTATGGCGTAGTCTTTACCTTTAGGGATAAAATCGCTCGCGCTTCTAGTCTCCATTTTGATCGCGCCAATCAAAGCCATAGGCCCCGCGCTCGCTTGAGCCGCCCCCTTAGTAACCACCACGCTTTTGAGCATTCCAGGGTCAATAATCGTATTGCCTTGATGCCCATAGCTTGCGCCCATTTGCGCCGCGCCATCCACCGTAACCCTAGCCAATCTGTCTTCAATACCGCGCACATAAATTTTTTGCGCCATGACCGCGCCACCGCCCACATTAATATTAGGGTTTCTCCTAAACATGTCGCTGATTTGGTTGGCTTGCCTTCTTTCTAATTCTTTACTTGAAATGGTTGTTTGGTTGTTGTAATTAAAGATTTTAGCCGCTTGAGTGGTAACTTTGCCCAGAGTGTGTTGGGCGTTCTTTTCTTTTTTCCTTTCCGTCTTTTTTTCTTCTTTTTCTTCTTCTTTGGCCTCCAATTCAAACATTCCTAATAAGGACAAAAAAATAGAAAAACTACAATACTTTCTAAAACGCTTGTCATTCATTCTTAAAATCCTACTTATTATAATAATTTCTCTTAAAAAATAAAGGTGTTATTATAATCAAAAAAATATTACAACCACCTTAAAAGAGCTAGACATTTTTAATAAACAAATGATAAACTTTTAGAAAAATCCCACAAAAACCCAAAACGCACAGAATGCGAAAGGTCTTTTCTACCTCACTCTCACTTTTTTATCTTTATAGAGCCTGAACATTTTAGAGCTAGAGCTTTCAAACAAACCCCTTTCATCGCTCACAATCACATCAGCGAGCTTGAAAGCGATCTCTTTATCATAGGCGCATCGGGTGAGGTTGGCTGAGGTGCTATAGAGCGTTTTAAAACGCTTTAAAAAATCCCCATGCCTGCCCCTAATTACACGAACGGCCTTAGAGTTAGGATAAATAAAAGTGGTTTTAGCGCTTCTTCTAATGAGGCTTTTAAACGCATTGGGCACGCGCACCAGGCTTTTTAGGATGCTAAAATCAGCGCTTTCTATTAAAACGCTTTGGTTTTTAGGGCGACCTTTTAAGGCGTTGAGCTTTTCGCTGTCTTTAGAAAGCAGCCCTATAGTGGTATCGCTTTGAACGAGATACACTAATGCCATCAAGCTACTTTAAATAGTCTTGTAAGGCTAACAACTCGTCTTTTTGAGAGCTTTCTTCTAACGCTAAAAGTAAGACTTCTATCGCGCTTAAAGTCGTGAAATAACTCACATGGTTTTTAAGCACAGAAGCGCGGATGAGTTTGGCGTCATCTTGAGATTTGTGATCGCTGGTGTTGATAGCCATGCTGATTTCCCCATTCATCATCAAATCCATGATATTGGGGCGGCCTTCAGAGATTTTAAGCACTTTTAAAGACTTCACCCCAGCTTTTTCTAAAGCTTTATGCGTGCCTTCTGTGGCGCACAATTCAAAGCCTAACTGAACCAATCGCTTCATTAAAACGCATGCTTCTTCTTTATCCTTATCTTTAATAGAAACAAAAATAAGCCCCTTGTTTTTAATAGGGTTAAAGCAAGCCGTTTGAGCCTTGAAAAATGCAAGCCCTAAAGATCTAGCAATCCCCATCACTTCGCCGGTGCTTTTCATCTCAGGCCCTAAAATCAAATCCGATCCATAAAGTTTATTAAAAGGGAAAACCGCTTCTTTTAAAGCCACAAAATGGGGCATTTTAGGCTTATAAACGCCTTTAGAATACTCTACGATATTTTTTTTATCATAAAACTTCAAGGCTTCTTTCAAATCTTCTAACACCATAACCCTAGTCGCCACTTTGGCTAAAGGAACGCCTAAAGCCTTGCTTAAAAAAGGCACGGTTCGGCTGGCTCTGGGATTGACTTCAATCAAATACAGCGAATTTTCATAAACAGCAAATTGGATATTCAATAGCCCTACTACGCCTAAATGCAGAGCGATTTTCGCGCTCACTCGCTCAATTTCATCTAAAATTTCAGGGTTTAAAGTGGAAGGGATAAAGCATGCCGAATCGCCTGAATGGATTCCGGCTTCTTCAATATGCTGTAAAATGCCGGCAATATAAACCTCTTTTTTATCGCAAATAACATCCACATCTAATTCCACTGCTTTTTCTAAAAACTTATCAATGAGAAGCGGGTTTTTAGGGCTAATCTCTAAAGCATGTGTAACGCTTTCTAAATAATGGTGCAATTCCTCAATATTTTCTAAAATTTGCATGTGTTGACCGCCTAGCACATAACTAGGGCGCACGATAATAGGGAAACCAATCACATTAGCGATGCTATAAGCTTCATCAACACTCTTAGCCATGCCGTTTTTGGGCTGCTTGATGTCAAGCTCTTTTAAAAAGAGGGAAAATTTTTCCCTGTCTTCAGCAATATCAATCACTTTAAAAGGCGTGCCAATAATGGGGGCTTGCATTTTGGCTAAATCTTTAGCGAGTTTTAAAGGGGTTTGTCCCCCAAAATGCACGATAATGCCATCCACTCGCTCCCTTTGAATGATGCTCTTCACGCACTCAAAATGAATGGGTTCAAAATAGAGCGTATCGCTTGTATCATAATCCGTGCTCACGGTTTCTGGATTGCAATTGAGCATGACGCTTTTAATGTTTAAATCTTTCAAAGCAAAGCTCGCATGCACGCAACAATAATCAAATTCAATGCCTTGACCGATGCGATTAGGTCCAGAGCCTATGATTAGGATTTTCTTTTCTTGTTTTTCTTGTTTGTTTTCAATAGGGGGCAAAGGGTTAGGGGCATAGGTGGAATACAAATAAGGCGTGAGCGATAAAAACTCCGCCGCACAAGTGTCCACTTCTTCAAAATGGGGCACGATTTGTAAATTAGATCTAGCTAATTCCACTTCAAAAGGACTCACCTCTAAATTGTCATTTTCTTTGATTTTAGCGGCAATCCTAGCATCGCTAAAGCCTAAATTTTTAAGCCCTCTTAATTTTTTGGCGTCCGTTAAAACGCTAGAATTGATGCTTTCTTCTGCTTTGACTAGCTTTTGGATTTGAGATAAAAACCACCTGTCAATCTGGCACAATTCAAACACTTCATCCACGCTAACGCCGAGCCTGAACGCATCAGCGATATAGAGCAAGCGTTTGGGATTGGGCCGGCGGATTTCCTTTTTTATCATTTCTAAATCTTTGCTTAACGATTCAAACCCTAGCCAATTGTTTTCCAAAGAGCATAGCGCTTTTTGTAAGGCTTCTAAGAAATTCCCCCCTATCGCCATCACTTCGCCAATGCTTTTCATGGAAGTCCCTAAAGTGCTAGAAACACCGGCAAATTTTTCAAACGCAAAGCGAGGGATTTTCACCACGATATAATCCAAACTAGGCTCAAAACTCGCCGGGGTGTTGGTAATATCGTTTTTAATTTCATCTAAGCTAAAACCCACCGCAAGCATGGTAGCCACTTTTGCAATGGGAAACCCGGTCGCTTTTGAAGCTAATGCGGAGCTACGGCTCACTCGTGGGTTCATTTCAATCACAACCATTCTTAAAGTCTCTGGGTGGATCGCAAACTGCACATTGCTCCCGCCCGTATCCACGCCAATTTCTCTTAAAATCGCAAAGCTCGCATCGCGCATGCGTTGGTATTCTTTATCGGTTAAGGTGAGGCTTGGAGCGATGGTGATGCTATCGCCGGTATGAACGCCCATGGGGTCAATGTTTTCAATGCAGCACACAATGATGCAATTATCCTTGCTGTCTCGTATGACCTCCATTTCGTATTCTTTCCACCCCAATAAGGACTCTTCAATCAAAATTTCATTAATGGGCGAAGCGTCTAGGGCGTTTTTAGCCAATTCTTGAAACTCTTCAATATTATAAGCGACCCCGCTCCCCCCACCAGCCAGAGTGAAACTCGCTCTAATAATGGCTGGAAAGCCAATTTCATTAATGGCTTCTAGGGCTTCTAACTCGCTATAAGCGTAACGTCCTTTAGGCAAATCCATCCCGATTTTTAACATCGCTTCTTTGAAAGCCTGCCTGTCTTCGCCTTTTTTAATCGCTTCAATCTTAGCCCCTAAAAGCTCCACGCCTTCTAACATGCCCTTTTGGTGCATTTGCATGACCGCATTCAAAGCGGTTTGTCCGCCCATTGTGGGTAAAATAGCGTCAATCTTTTCTTTTTTGATGATAGCGGCGATATTTTCTCCAGTGATGGGTTGGATATAAGTTTGATGAGAAAATTCAGGGTCAGTCATCACGGTGGCTGGGTTAGAATTGATTAAGATCACTCTATAACCTAAAGATTTTAAGGTTTTACAACTTTGAGTCCCTGAGTAGTCAAATTCGCAAGCTTGCCCGATCACAATAGGGCCTGATCCTATCAGTAGAATGTTGGAAATATCGGTGCGTTTAGGCATAACTAATCCTTAAAGAAAGAATGTAAACGAAGCGTTATCAATATTTTAAAGTATTTTTTATTAGGTTTTTGCGTGGTATCCCCCCTATTTTTTCAAACTATTTGTCTCTGTCTGAAAAAATACCAATGATTTGCAAGATAGAAATGAAGACATTCAAAAAGTCTAAATACAAGCTCACCGCCGCATCAATGGGGCTATCATACATGCCCTTAACGATATTTTGGGTGTCATAAGCGATGTAAAGACTGAATAAAACCGCACTCGCTCCCGCAATGACAACCTGGAACATGGGGCTGCCCAAAAACAAGTTAATGAGCGAACACACCACCACCACAATCAAAGCGATAAAGAGCATTTTACCCATATTCGCCAAGTCGTTTTTAGTCTTAAGGGCATACACGCTCATCAAACCAAAAACAATAGTTGTCATGCCTAAAGCTTGCCAAATCGCCCCTAAACCAGCTTTTGCGATCACCATACCCAACAAAGGCACTAGAGTAACCCCTGATAATGAAGTGAAAGCAAACAACATGAATAGATTCAATCCGGGTTTGGATTTAGAAAACATCAAACCAAAAAACGCCGCAATTTCAGCGATAAAAAATACCCATTTATACTGCACTACGGCTTGAAAATTCATTAAACCCAATAACGCCCCAATAGTCGCTAATAACAAACTGCCCGCAAAGAACTTGTAAGTCGTTTTAACAAAACTTACCAGCTCGCTTTCATGCAACACAGAATCTTCTGCATACGCGTTACGAGAATTAGCTCTGTCATACAATGCCATGTTTTACTCCTTGAATTTCAACTCAATAAACAATTTTAATTAACCCTACAGCTAGGTCCAATATAATAGCACAAAATGTAGTAAAATACCAAACAAAACCCCCTAAAATTGAAGTTGAAGTCTGAAAATAGGATAATAGTTACGATGAAAATTTTTATCAATGGATTTGGCCGCATTGGGAGATGCGTTTTAAGAGCGATTTTAGAGCGCAATGATACAAACCCTCAACTAGAAGTGATAGGCATCAATGATCCTGCTAATTGGGAAATTCTCGCTTATCTTTTAGAGCATGACAGCACGCATGGATTGCTCAATAAAGAGGTGCGTTACTCTCATTACAAGCTTATTATCGGCTCGTTAGAAATCCCTGTTTTTAATAGTATCAAAGACTTGAGGGGCGTGGATGTTATCATAGAGTGTTCAGGGAAGTTTTTAGAGCCTAAAACGCTAGAAAATTACCTTTTGCTTGGGGCTAAAAAGGTGTTGTTATCCGCTCCCTTTATGGGCGAATACGATGAAAAACAATACCCCACTTTAGTGTATGGCATCAATCATTTTCTCTATCAAAACCAAGCCATTGTTTCTAACGCCTCTTGCACGACTAACGCTATCGCGCCCATTTGCGCGATTTTAGACAAAGTTTTTAAGATTAAAGAGGGCATGCTAACGACTATCCATAGCTATACAAGCGATCAAAAACTCATTGATTTGGCCCACCCTTTGGATAAACGGCGCTCCAGAGCGGCCGCAAGCAACATTATCCCCACCACCACTAAAGCCGCTCTAGCCTTGCATAAAGTGTTACCCAATCTCAAAAACAAAATGCATGGGCATAGCGTGAGGGTGCCTAGCCTTGATGTGTCCATGATAGATTTGAGTTTGTTTTTAGAAAAAAAGGCCTTTAAAGATCCGATCAATGATTTGTTGATTGAAGCTTCCAAAGGGACTTTAAAAGGCGTGTTAGAGATAGATTTAAAAGAAAGGGTGAGTTCTGATTTCATTTCTAACCCTAATAGCGTTATCATCGCGCCTGATTTGACTTTCACTCTAGAGAATATGGTCAAAATCATGGGGTGGTATGATAACGAATGGGGGTATTCTAATCGTTTGGTGGATATGGCGCAGTTTATGTATCATTATTAAGTCATTTTGCGAATCTTTTTGAGTTTGTTTAACATCAAGTTGTATAATGTGGGATTTAATAAAAACGATTGGAGTTTTAAATGGCGTTTAAAAAGGCCAGATTGATTTCTAAGTTTATTTCAAAAGGATCTTTCAAATTGAATAAGATCTCAAAGAAAATTTTCACATTGAATCAAATCTTAAAGCGTGAAAAGCCCTTAAAACGCCATAAAAAAGCTTTAAAACCTATTAAAAAGCTCTCTAATCGCAACAAATCTTTTTTAAAAGCTTCGGTTTTATTGATAGGAGCGTTAGGGGGATTATCCCACCTAAGGGCTAGCGAATGCCGTTATTGGTCATGGTCGTCTTGGAGTTATCAAGACAATATTGAAAGCGGTCCTAATTCACCCACGCACAACTCTTATTGCCTTTTTAGTAGCGCTCAAGGCTCTGGGACTTATTATTTGAACACCCTTACCACTTATAGTGCTGGTGGGGCTAGTTTCACGCAAAAATTCAATAATGGCACGCTTAATGTGGGAGGGAATATCCGCTTTGGAGGCACAGGTATTAATGGAGGTGATGTAGGCTATATCACAGGCACTTATGACGCTCAAACGATTAATTTTAATTCTAGCCATTTAACAACCGGAAACTCATACGCTGATGGCGGTGGGGCCACGCTCAATTTTAATGCAACTAATAACCTCACTATCAATCAAGCGAGTTTTGATAACAGCGATGCAGGGACACAAAAATCTTACATGAATTTTAAAGGCTCTAATATCAAGGTCAGTGGCTCTAGCTTTACAGACGACACTGATGGGGGCTTTAGTTTCAGCGGTAATAACAATAATAGCGTTATCTCTTTCAATCAAACTAACTTCAATCAAGGCACTTATCACTTTAATAGCACCCAATCCACTTTTGAAAACAGCAATTTCAATCAAGGCACTTATAATTTTACTGACAACGCCATCTTCAATAACGACACCTTCAACCAAGGGACTTATAGCTTTAATACTAGCAAGGTGAGTTTCTTAGGCATTAACACTTTAAATTCAAGTTCGCCTTTTGCCAGCCTTAAAGGCAGTGTGTCTTTTGGTTCTGGTGCGGTTTTTAACCTCAATCAAACCCTTAATAATCAAACCTATGACATTCTTACGACAAACGGGACCATTCAGTATGGGGTTTATCAAAGCTATTTGTGGGATCTAATCAACTATAAGGGCGATAAAGCCATTAGCCATGTTGAAGTGGGCAATAACACTTATGATGTAACCTTTGATATTAACGGGCAAGATGAAACCTTACAAGAAACCTTTAACAACCAATCCATTATTACCCAATTTTTAGGAGACGATTTACAACAACAAGCCCAAAAAACCTACCAACAAGACTTGAGTGATTCACAGAGCACTCTAAATAACGCTGCTAGTGATAATGAGATCGCAAATAGCGATACAGACTACACTAAAAGCAGTAATCCTACTATCAAAAAAGACGCTCAGAATTTAGAAAACACTAACCAACAAATCGCTCAAGACGAACAAGCCTTAGAAAAAGATTTAGCTCAAATCAAACAATTAGCCAACTCCACCACAGGCTTTAACGAGCAAGCCTTCAATCAAGCTCAAAAACAAGAACAACAAGATGAACAAACCTTACAAAACGATGAAAACGCTTTTAATACGGAACAAGATAGTTTAAATAAAGCGATACAACAAAAACAAGAACAACAACAAAAACAAGAACAACAACAAAAACAAGAACAACAACAAAAACAAGAACAAGCTCAAGCCCAAAAGACCTATCAAGAGGATCTCACTCATTCCCAAAACGCTTTGAATAAGGTTACTAGCGACAACACGATCGCAAGCAATGATACAGACTACACCAACAATAAAAACACCACTATCGCTAAAGACACTCAAAGTTTAGAAAACACCAACCAACAAATCCAACAAGACGAAAAAGCGTTAGAAAAAGATTTAGCCCAAATCAAACAATTAGCCAACTCCACCACAGGCTTTAATGAACAAGCTTTCAAGAATGCACAAAGCAAAGAACAACAAGATTTAAAAACCTTACAGAACGATAAAAACGCTTTTAATACGGAACAAGAGGGATTGGAACAAGCGATAGCTAACGCTAAGCCTACAAGCCCTACACCCACTCCTACAAAACACACAGCGCCAAACACTCCCCCTAGTCAAGTCCCGCCCACGCCCCCTACTCAAAATCCACCTGCAGAAAGCGTGTGGAATGGGGTTTATTGGCTTCAAAACAAAACTTACTCAAAACAAGGCATTTATTATATTGATCCCAACCTTTCAGGACAGAGCGGTCAAAGCGGGAACACGCTCAGCACTTATACGGCTAATTTGTTAGGGAGGAGTTTTAGCGTTAATATCCAAAATGGCACTTTGATCATAGGGAATAACACAGAGAGCGTGAATGATAATGGGTTGATTTGGATAGGGCATGGAGGCTTTGGCTATATCACGGGGACTTTTAATGCGGCTAATATTTACTTGACCAATAATTTTAAAACCGGTGAAGGCGTTTCAGACTCAGATGGTGGGGGAGCGAACATCACCTTTAAAGCAAGCGATAATATCACTATGGATGGCTTGAATTATAATGACGCTGAAACCGTTACTAAAATGATTCAAACGGGGGCTAGTCAGCATTCCTATGCCATTTTTGACGCTATGAATAATATCAGCGTGACTGATTCCAGTTTTAGCGATATGACTTGGGGGAAATTCAGTTTTAGCGCTAAGAACATTTCGTTTTCTAACGCTTCGTTCAGCGGCTTTACAAACCCTGGAGGATCAAGCACTATCAGCGCTAACGCTTCTAATTCTTTAAGCTTTATCAATTCTCGTTTGAATGGGGGAGCAATCTATAATTTGCAGGCTAATAGCCTTATTTTCAATAACACGCAAGCGGTTTTCAATGTCTTGTATTCTAGGGGGACAAGCAATTTTAACGCTACTACACAGCTTTTAGGCAACACGAATTTTACGCTCAGTTCTCAAAGTTTGCTGAACTTTAATGGCGATACAACCTTGCAAAACAACGCCAATATCACGCTTGGTAATAAAAGTCAAGCCGCTTTTAAAAATTCTTTAACGCTTGATAATAATTCTAATTTAAGTTTAGACAATCAAAGCGTTTTGAATGCCAATGGATCAAGTGCTTTTAACAATCAAGCGAGTCTCAATATTTATAACGGGAGTCAAGCAACCTTTAATAGCCTCTTTTTTAATGGCGGGACACTCAGTCTTAACGCTAACAGCAAGCTCAACGCTTCTAACGCTAGTTTTTCAAACGACACCACTATTAATTTAGACGATAGCGTTTTATCAGCCAATAACACAAGCTCTTTGAACGCTAATATCAATTTTCAAGGTGCAAGCCAGGCTGATTTTGGAGGCAACACGACTATTGATACAGCAAGCTTTAATTTTGACAGCGCAAGCTCATTGAGTTTTAATAACCTTACGGCTAATGGGGCGTTGAATTTTAATGGTTATGCGCCCTCTTTAGCTAAGGCTTTAATGAGCGTTAGCGGGCAGTTTGTTTTAGGGAATAATGGGGATATTAATTTATCTGACATCAATATTTTTGACAACATTACAAAATCTGTAACTTACAACATCCTAAACGCTCAAAAAGGGATTACTGGCATTAGTGGGGCTAATGGCTATGAAAAAATCCTTTTTTATGGCATGAAAATCCAAAACGCTACCTATAGCGATAATAACAACATTCAAACTTGGTCGTTTATAAACCCTCTCAATTCCTCTCAAATCATTCAAGAGAGCATTAAAAATGGGGATCTAACCATAGAAGTTTTAAATAACCCCAACTCGGCTTCTAACACTATTTTTAATATCGCTCCTGAGCTTTATAATTACCAAGCTTCTAAGCAAAATCCTACCGGTTATAGTTATGATTATAGCGATAACCAAGCAGGCACTTATTACTTGACAAGCAACATTAAAGGCCTTTTCACCCCTAAAGGCTCTCAAACTCCTCAAGCCCCAGGCACTTATAGCCCGTTTAACCAGCCTTTGAATAGTTTAAATATCTACAATAAGGGTTTTTCTAGCGAGAATTTAAAAACGCTTTTAGGGATCCTTTCTCAAAATTCCGCTGCCTTAAAAGAAATGATTGAATCCAACCAATTAGACAATATCACTAACATCAATGAAGTGTTGCAACTCTTAGACAAGATTAAAATCACCCAAGCGCAAAAGCAAGCGCTCCTAGAAACGATCAACCATTTGACTAACGACATCAATCAAACCTTTAATAACGGGAATCTAATTATAGGCGCTACTCAAGATAATGTTACAAACTCTACTAGCTCTATTTGGTTTGGAGGCAATGGCTATAGCAGTCCTTGCACGCTGGATAGCGCTACTTGTTCTTCTTTTAGAAACACTTACTTGGGGCAATTATTAGGCTCAACTTCCCCCTATTTAGGCTACATTAACGCTGATTTTAAAGCTAAAAGCATTTATATTACCGGAACAATTGGAAGTGGTAACGCCTTTGAAAGCGGAGGGAGTGCGGATGTAACCTTTCAAAGCGCTAATAACTTAGTGTTGAATAAAGCCAACATAGAAGCTCAAGCTACAGACAATATCTTTAATCTTTTGGGTCAAAAAGGGATTAATGAAATCTTTAATCAAGGGAATTTAGCGAATGTTCTCAGTCAAATGGCTATGGAAAAAATCAAGCAAGCCGGCGGTTTAGGAAACTTTATAGAAAACGCTCTAAGCCCTTTGAGTAAGGAATTACCCGCTAGCTTGCAAGATGAAACCTTAGGCCAACTTATAGGTCAAAATAACTTAGATGATTTATTGAATAATAGTGGAGTCATGAATGAAATCCAAAATATTATCAGTCAAAAACTAAGCATTTTTGGTAATTTTGTTACCCCATCCATCATAGAAAACTACCTTGCTAAGCAGTCTTTAAAAAGCATGCTAGACGATAAAGGGCTTTTGAATTTTATCGGTGGGTATATAGACGCTTCTGAGATAAGTTCTATTTTAGGCGTGATTTTAAAGGATATTACTAACCCCCCTACAAGCCTGCAAAAAGACATTGGTGTGGTAGCGAACGACTTGTTGAACGAGTTTTTAGGACAAGATGTCATTAAAAAGCTAGAAAGTCAAGGTTTAGTGAGCAATATCATCAATAATATCATTTCTCAAGGCGGGTTGAGCGGCGTTTATAATCAAGGTTTAGGGAGCGTGTTGCCGCCCTCTTTACAAAACGCACTCAAAGAAAACGATTTAGGCGCTCTTTTATCGCCTAGAGGCTTGCATGATTTTTGGCAAAAAGGGTATTTTAACTTTTTAAGTAACGGCTATGTTTTTGTCAATAATAGCTCTTTTAGCAACGCTACGGGGGGCAGTTTGAATTTTGTCGCTAACAAGTCTATTATTTTTAATGGCGATAATACGATTGATTTTAGCAAGTATCAAGGCACATTGATTTTTGCTTCTAATGGTGTTTCTAATATCAATATCACAACCCTAAACGCCACTAATGGCTTAAGCCTTAATGCGGGTTTGAATAACGTGAGCGTTCAAAAAGGGGAAATTTGTGTCAATTTAGCCAATTGCCCCACAACCAAAAACAGCTATTCTACAAACTCTAGCGTAACCCCCACTAATGAATCTTTAAGCGTGCACGCTAATAATTTCACTTTCTTAGGTGCAATCGCTTCTAATGGGGCTATTGATTTGTCTCAAGTAACAAATAATAGCGTTATAGGCACGCTCAATCTTAATGAAAATGCGACCTTGCAAGCCAATAATTTGACGATCACTAACGCTTTTAACAACGCCTCTAACTCTACGGCCAATATTAATGGTAATTTCACCTTAAACCAACAAGCGACTTTAAGCACTAACGCTAGTGGTTTGAATGTTATGGGGAATTTTAACAGCTATGGCGATTTGGTGTTTAATCTCAGCCATTCAGTTAGCCATGCTATTATCAACGCTCAAGGCGCAGCGACAATCATGGCTAATAGCAATAACCCCTTAATCCAATTCAACACTTCTTCAAAAGAAGCCGGCACTTATACGCTTATTGATAGCGCTAAAGCCATTTATTATGGGTATAACAACCAAATCACAGGAGGCAGTAGCCTAGATAATTACCTTAAGCTTTATGCGCTCATTGATATTAATGGCAAGCACATGGTGATGACTGACAACGGCTTAACCTATAACGGGCAAGCCGTGAATATTAAAGATGGCGGTTTAGTTGTAGGCTTTAAGGACTCTCAAAATCAATACATTTACACTTCCATTCTTTATAATAAAGTGAAAATCGCTGTTTCTAACGATCCTATCAATAACTTACAAGCCCCCACTTTAAAACAATATATCGCTCAAATTCAGGGCACTCAAGGCGTGGATAGTATTGATCAAGCTGGAGGCAGTCAAGCGATTAGTTGGCTCAATAAAATCTTTGAAACTAAGGGAAGCCCTTTATTCGCTCCCTATTATTTAGAAAGCCATTCCACAAAAGATTTAACCACGATCGTTGGAGACATCGCTAACACTTTAGAAGTCATCGCTAATCCTGATTTTAAAAATGATGCCACTAATATTTTACGGATCAACACCTACACGCAACAAATGAGCCGTTTAGCCAAGCTCTCTGACACTTCAACCTTTGCTAGTGCTGATTTTCACGAGCGCTTAGAAGCCCTTAAAAACAAGCGATTCGCTGATGCGATCCCTAACGCTATGGATGTGATTTTAAAATATTCTCAAAGAAACAGAGTCAAAAATAATGTGTGGGCGACAGGAGTTGGAGGGGCTAGTTTCATTAATGGAGGCACTGGAACTTTATATGGTATCAATGTAGGGTATGATAGGTTTATTAAGGGCGTGATTGTGGGGGGTTATGCCGCTTATGGGTATAGCGGGTTTCATGGAAATATCACGCAATCAGGCTCTAGCAATGTCAATATGGGCGTTTATAGCCGAGCGTTTATCAAAAGAAGCGAATTAACCATGAGCTTGAATGAGACTTGGGGATACAATAAAACTTTCATCAACTCCTATGACCCCCTACTCTCAATCATCAATCAGTCTTACAAATACGACACTTGGACGACTGACGCTAAAATCAATTATGGCTATGATTTCATGTTTAAAGATAAAAGCGTTATTTTTAAACCTCAAGTAGGCTTAGCCTATTATTACATTGGTTTGTCTGGTTTAAGGGGTATTATGGATGATCCTATTTACAACCAATTCAGAGCCAATGCTGACCCTAATAAAAAATCCGTTCTAACGATCAATTTTGCCCTAGAAAGTCGGCATTATTTCAATAAAAACTCTTATTATTTTGTGATTGCGGATGTGGGTAGAGATTTATTCATTAATTCTATGGGGGATAAAATGGTGCGTTTTATTGGTAATAACACCCTAAGCTATAGAGATGGTGGCAGATACAACACTTTTGCCAGCATTATCACAGGCGGGGAGATAAGGTTATTCAAAACCTTTTATGTGAATGCGGGCATTGGGGCTAGGTTTGGGCTTGATTATAAAGATATTAATATTACCGGAAATATTGGTATGCGCTATGCTTTTTAATGGTATCATTAAGCCCATTTTTAACAAGCCCAATTTATAGCAGGATCAACCATGCAAAAAACCTTATTTTCTTTACCCTTATTATTTTTATCTTTTTGTATCGCTGAAGAAAATGGGGCGTATGCGAGCGTGGGGTTTGAATATTCCATCAGTCATGCCGTTGAGCATAATAACCCCTTTTTAAATCAAGAACGCATCCAAACGATTTCTAACGCTCAAAATCA
>NZ_VEYL01000016.1:0-42649 GCF_006439795.1 Helicobacter pylori | reverse complement strand
ACCCCCAATAGCGCCCCCAAGATTCATTCGCCCACACCCCGCCTAAGAAATTCCCGGCCGTGAGCATGAACAGGCCTAAAATCATGCTCATTTCATTGATAGCGCTAATGGAGAGAATGGTTTTGTCTAAATTGAAACGCCCTTGTTTGCGCAAAATAAACAAAACCAAACTCAAAATCCCTAGCACAAAACACAAACCCAAAAAGCCATAACTGGCGGTGATGACAGAAACATGGATATTGAGCCAATAGGATTTTAACACCGGCACTAAATGGCCAATTTGAGGGTCCATAAAGCCTAAATGGGCCACAAAGAGCGCGATACCGGCTAAAAAGCTAGAAGCCGATAGTGCGAGTTTGGAGCGTAAAACAAACCCTGCAATAACAGAAGCCCATGCGATATAAAGCATGGACTCATAAGCGTTGCTCCAAGGCGAATGCCCGCTCACATACCAGCGTAAAACTAGCCCCATAGAATGAGCGATCGCACAAAGCAAAATAGCCATATAAAGGGTTTTAGTGGGCCAAACATTTGGAATCGTGTTTTTAACAAGAGAGCTGATCACCACGATAAAAAGCAACAACCCTAAAAGGAGGTAAGGCAAAGTCAGGCGGTTAAAAAAATTGGTGTGGTTTAAAAAAATTTCAGAATCCACTTTAGAAGAGGGCAAATAGAGGTTTTTGGCATGCTCTTTTTGGTAAATGCTTAAATCTTTTAGGGTTTTTTCCACTTTATCCCATTGATTGGTTTTTAAAGCGTCATCAAAGCCGCTAAAAATATTTTTTAAAAACTCCGTTGCCACGCTTGAAATTTCTTTATTAGGGCTGTTGATCGCTTCAATAGGCGAGAGCCAAGCGGTGGTTTTATCGCTAGGGAAAATGCGTAAAAATTGAGCGCTAAAAAGCGTATAAACTAAGTTGATTCGTTCATCTACTTTTAAGATGTCTTTATCCAACTCGTTGCGCGCATTAGGGGATTTTTGATTGACTTCTTCAACCAAATTTTTTAATTTATACCCACGGCTATCAAAAACATCTCTAAAAGCGATACGGCTTTCGTCTAAAGGCGTGCCGATAAGCTTTCTTAAGGCTTTATTGGAAGTGTAAATCATCTTAATACTGCGCCAATCATTGGGGAAAAACATGATCCCTAAAAGCGTTTGCATGGCGTTTAGCCCTTGAAAATCATCTTTTCTTAAAATCTTATGGACATATTCAATACTAATGGTATCAAGGGGTTTGATGCGCCCGTCAAAATCCTGGACTTGAAGCCTTTGAAAGGCTTTTAAATGATCTTTGGAATACTCTCTTAAACGTTTCAAACGCTCTAAAATCGCGCTTTTAGAATCTTCTTTATTAGCAGAATTTTCTATCTTTTGTCGTTCTATTTTAGCGCTTTTGCCCCCATGCATGTCAATTTGGCCTTCATTGGCGAACGAAGAAGTAAAAGGGCTGACTAGAATTAAAGCGAGTAAGAAACTAGCGGCTTGTTGGGATTTTAAAAAGCGTGAAAGCTTTAAAAAACGCCCGTTTTTATCCAAAAGCAACCACAAAGCCCCCAAAATAAGCATCGCATACCCTAAATAAGTGGGGATTTTACCCGGATCTTTATTGACAGAAAGGATCGTGCCTTTTTCATCCATGTCATAAGAAGATTGGAAAAAGCGATAACCTTCATAATCTAAGACATGGTTCATAAAAATCCTATAAGGTTTGATTAAAGTGTTATCCAATTTCAAAACTTCCACTTCTGAAGCGTAAGATGAAGGGCTCATAGAGCCGGCGTAGCGCTCTAATTCAAAACGCTTCAGTTTGATTTGAAAAGGCAACTCAATATAAGCGGATCCAAAACTTAAAGAGAGCTTGTCGTCTTTAAACATCTCGCTTTCTTCTATGCCTTCATTCCTGTTGTTTTTAATGAGGTTGAATTTGCGGCTCACGCCGTTATAAGTCGCTTTCAACACTAAAATCATGGCATCATCTTTTTTAATGGCGTTTTGCTTGTAAATCTCTAAGGGTTCTAAAATCAAAGGCTTGTGATCTAAAGTGGCATGAATGGGTTTTAATCGTTTGGAATAATAAAAAGTTAAAGGCGTTTTTAAAGAAAGTTTTTTTTCGTCGTTTAGGGTGATATTAAGGTAAGTGTCCGCGCTTTCAAAAGAGCTTTGCGCGCTGTTTTCTCGCACATGCATAAGCCCTTCTACGCCAAAAAAGCGCGTGATGGCTGCCCCTAAAATGATGAAAATCAAGGAGCTGTGGAAAAAAAGGCTCGCATACCTTTTGCGCTCCAAAGCTTTAGATTTAATGAATGTGCCTATTAAAACCACCAACAAATACGCATGCAAGAAATTAAACCAAGGGGTGTTATACACAATCGCCTTACTCGCGCTCGTGCCGTAATCGTTTTCTATAAAAGTGGCTATCGCGCATGTGCAAGCGTAGAGCACGATTAAAGGGATAGCGACCCAAAAAGAAGCCAGCAAAAAAGAGAGCAAGCTCTTAAGGTTTTTCATGCACTTTCCTAGCTGGATTTGTTTTTAGAAAGGTTGGTTTTATACTTGATGTAAGCCTTTAATTTTTTAGTGAGATCCTCATCGTTTTTCGTGTCTTGATACTTCCCATCGCCGATAAATTCTAACACGGCTAAAAATTGTGTGGAGGGCATATAGCCGGGCAATTCATAGATGGTTTTACCGGTTTTATCGGATAAAACAATCGTAGGGGTGGATTGGACGGCATAAATTTGCGCTAATTCTTCTGTGGACATTTTGATTTCTTTTTCATCATTTTTATCCTTATCGCCAACCTTAAAATTATGCTCTTTGGAGTAGCTGATATTGACATAGTAAGCGCTAAAATGCTCTTTAATGTAGTCGTACAATTCTTTGACATTTTTGAGATCTTTTTTAAACCTTTCGCAATAGGAGCAACCATTACGCCCAAAAACTAAAAGCATGTATTTATCATTGGGGCTAATAGACTTATTGTCTAAAAAAACATCTTCTAAACCGGCGTAACTCTTTTTGTCTATATTGTCTCGCTCATCGTTCAATTCTTTGGAGCTTTGAGAGCCAGAGCTTAAAAGATTTTCATCTAACTTTTCTTTATTGTTGGATTTGCAAGCGCTTAAAACTAATGAAATCAATAACAAAACGCTTAAAAATTTCTTGGAAACATAAGAAAGTGAAAACATGTAATAACCTTTATTGTTTGATAAATTTGGAAACTCGGTATTTTACTATAATAATCGCCTTTTTATGCAAATTTCACTCACTTTTAAGGTTTTTCACTAATTCAATGATAAATTTTGCAAACTCTATGGAATCGTTTAAGCATGGGCAAACCAAATATTCTTTAACCGCCAAGCGCTCTGCCATCAAGCGGTATTGCATGTCTAATTCATAGATCGTTTCAGAATTATCAATCGTAAAAGCCAAAGGATAGATGATAATGTTAGATTTGCGGTGCTTTTCTATCAGCTCTTCAGTGCTTGGCTCTAGCCATTTCATAGGCCCTAGCTTAGATTGGTAAGAGAGTAAAACTTCTTTAAAAGGGATATTTTTTTGTTGCATCAACTCTTTTAACAAACTCACATGGTGTTCGCATTCTTGCTGGTAAGTATCGCCGGCATCAACAATGCTTTTGGGTAAGCCATGGACGGAAAAGATTAAGACAAAATCCTGGCTTTTGCGGTTGTTTAGGGTGCTTAAAATCATGTTTAAAATGATTTCATTAAGCTTTTTGTCAGCATAAAAGCGCTCTATGACTCGCACCTTGGGGCGGAAAATTTCTAAAGATTTGAGAGCGCTAAAAGCGTCATTGAAACTAGAAAGGGTGGTGGTGCTAGAATATTGCGGATACATGGAAAAAAACACCAAGCTTTCTACCTCTTTTAAGGCTAAATCTTGCAAGACCATAGACGCATAAGGGGGGGTATAGCGCATCGCATAAGTGTAAAAGCGAGAAGGATCCAATTGGTTCAAACGCTCTGTAAGGGCGAATGTGATAGGCGTTAAAGGGGATCTGCCTCCTAATTTTTCATAGATTTTTTTGGATTTTTCTATGCGGCTATTGACGATTATTTTACCCACCATTTTACGCATAAAATTATTTTTAATGGTAAGGATAAAGGGGTCATCAAACATGTTTTTTAAAAACACCCCCACTTCATAAAGGCTGTTAGGCCCTCCCATATTCAAAAGAACAACCGCTTCTTTGGGGGATTTTGTGGCGTTATTTTCTAAATTATTAAGCTTTTCATTGATTAAATTCATTGGTGCATGCTAAAATAAAACGATTAATAAAAAATAAATCGTTAGAAAGAAGTTAATGTTAGAGATGAGTTTGCAAGCATTAAATACACAAGATTCTTCTGTGATGGCTCAATCCTTGCTTATCCATGCCTTTTTTGCCGCCTTGCTCGCCCTAGCCTTTATGATCAATCTTTACACCCTTTTTAAAGAAAAGAATTTTATCCAATTAAACCGAAAAATCTATCTTGTCATGCCAGCGATTTACATTCTTTTAAGCATCGCTCTTTTGAGCGGGATTTTTATTTGGGCGATGCAACAATTTGAATTTTCTTTTAGCGCTGTTGTCATGCTTTTAGGGTTGTTGTTGATGCTCATAGCAGAAATCAAACGCCATAAAAGCGTGAAATTCGCTATCACTAAAAAAGAAAGGATGGAAGCGTATATTAAAAAAGCTAAAATCCTGTATTTTTTAGAAACGATTCTTATTGTTGTGTTAATGGGCATTTGAATGCGTTTTGTCTACCACCCTTTAGCCAAAGAGCCTACTTTAAAAATAGAAGGCGAGAGTTATATCCATTTATACCGCTCAAGGCGTATCAAAAGCGCGAGTCGTTTGGATTTAAGGAATTTAAAAGACGGCTTTTTATACACCTATGAGCATGCAGAAATCACTAAAAAACACGCCCTTTTAAGGCTAGTGGGCACGCAACCATTAGAGATTATGGCTAATAAAAAAACGCATTTGATTTTAAGCGTGATTGAAATCAAAAGCGTTGAAAAAATCCTACCCTTTTTAAACCAGTTAGGCGTGAGCAAGTTGAGTTTGTTCTATGCGGATTTTAGCCAGCGCAATGAAAAAATAGACAGCGCCAAATTAGAACGCTTCCAAAAGATTTTGATCCATTCTTGCGAGCAATGCGGCCGCAGCGTTTTAATGGAATTGGAAGCGTTTCCAAGCACCAAAGAAGTGTTAAACGCCTACCCTAAGGCGAGCGTTTTAGATTTTAACGGCGAAACCTTACCCGCAAGCGCGAATTTTGAAAAGGGTATTATCATAGGGCCTGAAGGAGGCTTTAGCGAACAAGAAAGGGAGTATTTTAAAGAACGTGAAATTTATCGCATCCCATTAGATATGGTGCTAAAGTCTGAGAGCGCGTGCGTGTTTGTGGCGAGTATCGCGCAAATTTAGGGGGCATTGCAAAAGTTTTAAAAACAAATTCTAAAAACTTAACTTTTTGCTAAAAAGCTTCAAGTAAAGCAAAGTTTAAAATTTAAAATACCCACCCGTAATTAAAAAACACCTTAAAATGACTGCCCCCCTCATTCAAAACAACAGAGTCTGCATAGATACCATTATTAGAAGCGATTTTAATACCGCTTTGGATTAAAGGAACGCTAATGCCTATGGAATATTTAGAATGCTTGTAGCGGTAATTGAACCCAGTAACTATATCCAAATTACCGCTCCCTTTGACTTGATTGAAGACATAGTAGCTATTGTATAAGCCCCTTAACCCCCCAAACACCCCAAAAGAGGAAGCAAAAACTTTTTTAGTTGGATGGTCTTGCTTTTTATTAGTATAAGTGGTGATGAAATCAAACAGCACATCCATTCCCCCACCATAGCTTAATTGCTGGATTTTTTCATCGTTAGCTTTGGCGTAGTTGTATTTGATGATGCCGTAATAGGCTAACCCGATGTAGTCATTGAAATAATGTTGGTAGCCTATTTTAACATTGGCCCCTAAAATAGGGCTTCTAAAATTTTTACTTGAAGAGTGGTAAGTGGTGGTGGAAGTGGTGGAAAAATTTTGCGTGATCGCACTGACCATAGAGGTTGCAAAATTTTGCGCATTCAACCCAGCGTTTAAATGGCTGGTTTGGCTATTTAGGTTAGCGAAATTAATGGGCAGGGCGTTTTGATTGATGAGCTGTTGCCAAACGGCAGTAGTAACCCCTATAAGCCCGGCTGGGACTTGAGCGCAATTGGTGTAGATGGAATTGGGGTAATTGCTGGGGAAAGCGGGCTGATTTTTGCCGCCAAAACGAGAGCAAACATCATAGGTGTAACCATCCTGATCTTTCACTTCTTTCCCATTTGTAAATTTTAATTCTTCTTTCCCATTGACTAATTCTTCTTTTCCACCCTCACATTCTTGTATGGCTCCGCCGTTTTCTTGACACAAACGCACCCTTTGATAAGTCATGTTCCCATTATGCGTATAGCCTTTAGTGTGGCTAAATTCATGGATAATGTCTCTTAATTCCACAATATCAACTTTGTTCAAAGTTTTACCAAACAATTTTTCAGGATTTAAGGCAGAAGCTTCTATCCCTAGATTACCATCATTATCATCAAGTTCATACCCTAGCCCTACAAACCCTGATTTTAGGATATTCACTTCAAGATTGATCGTTCTTCTAAACGCATCTATAACGGATTGTGGGGTTAGCACGTATTTTTCATAGATGGGAGCGACACGCCCGTTATTGAAAGGATTCACGCACTTAGGAAAGTCAGAGCCGCACTCTGATGGGCTGTTAGAAAATTGGAAAGGAGCGTTTAAAACGGCTTCTTCCCAAGCTTTAGAGTCAAACACTGCAATCATATTCAGCATTAAATTAGTCAATTGTTCTGCGGTTTGTGGGGTGAAATCTGACACGCAATTAGTGCAATTACCTTTAAAATTGTTGGTATCGGCGTTTTCATAACTCATCGTTACATTGGTCGTGATTTGGCTGAGCTTTTGAAACAAACTTTGCGTGTTAGCATCAGAAAATTGTGTGGCAGTGGCTTGAAGTTGTTGGTAATTAAAGCTATCAGCTTGTTCAAATTCTGAATCATTAAACAAGCTTGCAGGCAGAATGATTTGAGAATCTTTAGGGATAGTCTCTATCACGCCTAAATTGATTACCTTGCCTTGAGCGTCTTTAAAACTAAGTTCAACATTGTTTAAATTGTAAGGCAGAAAGTTTTGTATGGTTACGCTCCCATTAACCATATTCGCATACACAGGGCTTTGAGAATAAAAAGTTAAGCCATTTTCTATATTGTTCGTGGTGAATAGTTCGGTTGCGTTTTTTAAAATGGTGTTTTGGAGGATGTAGTATCTCCCATAGACGCTTTGTGGGGTGGCTGTATCACTCTTGTTTTGTTCTTTGGGTTGCTCTTTGGTTTGGGGGTGGGTTAGGGGGTTTTCATAGATTTTTTGGGTGTTTTGGGTTATTGTTTGTTCTTTAGTTTGCGTGCCTTCTAATAACCCGGTTTCAAACCCGGCTTCTACAAAAAAGCCGTCTTTTTGGTGTTTTTGAAAGGCTTCTAAAGGGTTGAACAAGCCGATTAAGGACAAACAAATCGTTCTGCTAACGAGTTTTAGCATGGTAATTTCCTAAATGGTTTAGCGTTTTGTTCTCAAAGAGTTTGTAACTCAATAAAACTGAAGTTTCGTATTATAATACATTTTTGAGAAATTGCGGTATTGTTTGTATTAAAAAACGAATAATATTTGATAAAGAAAGGCTTTAATTGTTATGGGAATGGATAAAAAGATTAAAAAGTTTGATGGAGTTAGATTATTCCAGCTTTAATTTTTTGTCATTTCAAAATTTTAGGTAAAGTGATGCCCACTTGCCCTTGATACTTACCGTCTCTGTCTTTATAGCTTTGCTCGCACACTTCATCGCCTTGCAAAAACACCACTTGCGCGATCCCCTCATTGGCATAGACTTTAGCCGGTAAATTAGTAGTGTTAGAAATTTCAATCGTGATATAGCCTTCAAATTCCGGCTCAAAAGGCGTAACATTCACAATAATCCCGCATCTGGCGTAAGTGCTTTTGCCTAAACAAATCGCTAAAGTGTCTTTAGGCATTTTAAAATACTCTATCGTATGGGCTAGGGCGAACGCGTTAGCGGGCAAGATAAAAAAACCCTCTTTACTCGCATCAATTTTAGTTGCGTTGTTAGGGTTAAAGTTTTTAGGGTCAATCAAAGCGTTTTTGTTATCAAAGAGCATGAACTCACTCCCCACTCTAATATCATACCCATAACTGCTCAAACCATAGCTGATCACATTCTTACCGACTTGCTTTTCGCAAAAAGGGCTAATCATGCCATGCTCTAAACTCATTTTTTTAATCCAAGAATCCGCTTTTAATCCCATACGCACAAAGCCTTTAAAGTTTGTTAATAATTATGTTATTATAACAATAATTTTTTGCTAAAAACGCTTATGGTTAGTAAGATTATGCGTTTGTGGCATACTTTAAAATAATATAAGGAATAGATCGTTATGAACCTTTCTGAAATTGAAGAGTTGATCAAAGAATTTAAAGCTTCTGATTTAGGGCATTTGAAATTAAAGCATGAGCATTTTGAACTGGTTTTGGATAAAGAATCCGCTTATACGAAAAAAAATGCGTTAAATCCCGCTCATTCTCAAGCCTCCATCCAAGCCCCCATCATGGTAGAAGCGAGCATGCCAAGCGCTCAAACCCCTGTGCCTATGGTATGCACCCCTATTGTGGATAAAAAAGAAGATTTCGTGCTTTCGCCTATGGTAGGCACTTTTTATCATGCGCCATCCCCTGGGGCTGAGCCTTATGTCAAAGCGGGCGATACGCTTAAAAAAGGGCAAATCGTGGGCATTGTAGAAGCGATGAAAATCATGAATGAAATTGAAGTGGAATACCCTTGCAAGGTGGTTTCTGTTGAAGTGGGAGACGCTCAACCGGTAGAATACGGCACGAAACTCATCAAAGTGGAAAAGCTTTAAAACCCATGAATAAAGAAAATAAAAAGGTAGAGAAAAAAGAGCTTTCACGCATTTTGATCGCTAATAGAGGCGAGATCGCTTTAAGAGCGATCCAAACCATTCAAGAAATGGGTAAAGAATCCATAGCCATTTATTCTATCGCTGACAAGGACGCCCACTACCTCAATACGGCTAGCGCAAAAGTGTGTATAGGGGGGGCAAAATCCAGCGAGAGTTACTTGAATATCCCTGCGATCATCAGTGCGGCGGAATTGTTTGAAGCGGATGCGATTTTCCCCGGGTACGGGTTTTTGAGTGAAAATCAGAATTTTGTAGAAATTTGCTCGCACCATTCTTTGGAATTTATTGGCCCAAGCGCGAAAGTCATGGCTTTAATGAGCGATAAATCCAAAGCCAAAAGCGTGATGAAAGAAGCCGGCATGCCTGTGATTGAGGGTAGCGATGGGTTGCTTAAAAGCTATCAAGAAGCTGAAGAAATCGCTGATAAAATCGGCTACCCTGTCATCATTAAAGCGGCCGCTGGTGGGGGTGGGAGAGGGATGCGCGTCGTAGGAGATAAATCCAAGCTTAAAAACCTTTATCTAGCCGCAGAAACGGAAGCTTTGAGCGCGTTTGGCGATGGAAGCGTGTATTTAGAAAAGTTCATCAACAAGCCTAAACACATTGAAGTCCAAATTCTAGCCGATAAGCATGGCAATGTCATTCATGTGGGCGAAAGGGATTGCTCGGTGCAAAGACGCCAACAAAAGCTCATTGAAGAAACCCCGGCGGTGGTTTTAGAAGAAGGCGTGCGTAAGCGTTTGTTAGAAACAGCGATCAAGGCCGCTAAATACATCGGCTATGTGGGGGCGGGGACTTTTGAATTTTTGCTTGATTCTAACATGAAAGATTTTTATTTCATGGAGATGAACACTCGTTTGCAAGTGGAACACACCATTAGCGAAATGGTGAGCGGGTTAAACCTTATTGAATGGATGATTAAAATCGCTCAAGGCGAAAAATTGCCCAAGCAAGAAAGCTTTTCCCTCAAAGGGCATGCGATAGAATGCCGAATCACAGCAGAAGATCCTAAAAAATTCTACCCAAGCCCGGGCAAAATCACCGAATGGATCGCCCCTGGTGGGGTGAATGTGCGCCTTGATTCGCACGCGCATGCTAATTATGTCGTGCCTACGCACTACGATTCGATGATTGGCAAGCTCATTGTGTGGGGTGAAAACAGAGAAAGAGCGATCGCCAAGATGAAAAGGGCTTTAAAGGAATTTAAAGTAGAAGGCATTAAAACGACCATTCCTTTCCACCTTGAAATGCTTGAAAATGCGGATTTCAGGCAAGCAAAAATCCACACGAAGTATTTAGAAGAAAATTTTTAAGTTTTAAGGGTTTTTTTAAGCATAGTTTAAGGATTTTAAGCGATCAGAAAGAATCAGCATTAAGTTTTATAGTAAAGTTTTTTTCATGCAAACCTTGTTTAAAGAAATTACCCCTAAACGCTATGCCAATGGCAATGAGATGAAAGAAAATTCTAGCAATGTTCTAGATCAGTATTTCACTAAACCTAGTGTGGCTTTAAAATGCTTCCAAAAAGCTTGTGAAGTGATTAAAAAATACGAAAATCTAGATGACTTTATTTTTTTAGAACCAAGTGCAGGCGATGGGGTGTTTTATGACTTATTCCCTAAAAATAGACGCATTGGCATAGATATTGAACCCAAAAGAGATGGATTTATTCAATGCGATTTTTTAAATTATAAATTGCCCACACATCAAAAAATAATTTGCTTGGGCAACCCTCCTTTTGGGCATCGTGGGGTTATGGCATTAGAATTTATCAACCATGCTAGAAATTGTGATTTTGTGTGTTTTATTTTGCCCATGTTTTTTGAAAGTCAAGGAAAAGGATCTATTAAGTATCGTGTGAAAGGTTTAAATCTGCTTTATAGCGAACGCTTAGAAAAAAATGCGTTTATAGATTTTAAAGATAAAGAAGTGGATGTGCATTGCGTGTTTCAAATTTGGAGCAAAAAGTATCAAAACAAAAAAAGTGAATTTTCTTGGTATAAGGATCGCCATAAAGAACCCTTTAGCGAATATATCAAGGTTTTCACGGTTTCATTAGCTAAAAACAGAGAATGCGGTAAAGAGTGGATTTTTAATCAAAAAGCGTCTTTTTACATTTCATCAACTTTTTATAAAAGCACACAAATTGTAGAGAACTTTGAGGAAGTTAAGTATCAATCTGGTATTGCTGTGGTATTTACTAGCGCTGACAAGGTTTTAAACGCTAAATTAAAAAAACTATTCAAAGAAATTGATTGGACAAAATACGCAAGTTTAGCGACTAATTCTTGCTATCATTTAGGCAAAAGTCATATTTTTCAAGCCTTATATGATCATTTGGATGGTTTAAAGGATAATTGATGGACTTAGAACAAACTTTTTTAAAAATTATTGAAAAAAAACATAAAGAATTGAATTTAGGACAAGATTACAACGCTATTTTTTCAAAAATTAGAGATTTTGAAGCCAACGCTATAGGGCAGATTGGTGAAGAGTTTTTAAAAAGCGTGCTTAACGCCATAGATGGAGTAATCAATGATGGCATTATTCATGATGAATACGATATTATGACAAAAAGCGGCGTATCCTTTGAAGTCAAAACAGCACGAAAAGGCAGAACCAACAACACTTTTCAGTTCAATGGTATAAACCCACGATACAACTATGATTTTTTGATTTGCTTAGGAGTGTGCGAGGACCAATTACTTTATAGAGTTTTTAAAAAAGATGAAATCCATTACATTCATAAAGAAAGAAAATACTTTATGAAACAAAATGAATTTAAAAAGCAATTGGTGCCAATGAATCCTGATAATCAAGTCAATTATAAGCTCACCCTCAATCTTAAAGAACTGAAAGAAATTACAAACCTCATCAAAGAGTTAGAAAGGGTTTTAGGGTTAGATTAATATTTTTAGATAGAATTGAGTGGATCAAAATGTTTTTAGGAATAAAGTTTGCTTATCTTATCTTTAAGAAATAAAATGAAGTGGAGGATAGGATGTCTAAGATTTCAAATCATTATAACCCGTCTTTGATGATGAGGGATTACCATACCCAAAGGGTTAGTCCGCACGCAAGAAAAGAAGAAAATAAGGAAATTCAAAATCTTTCAGAGAATGATGAAAAGATCAAATTGGCCAAACAAGCTAAGCAGGATAACCTAGCCATAGGGGATTTAGAAAGCCGTCTCAAAAGCTTAAAGGGCATGGATAAAGACGCTAAAGAGTTGGTGGGGATTTCTAAATCTTACGCTCACAACAATGAAAAAGATCGAAGCGATTTTGAGCGTTTTAAAGGCCGTTTGGATAAAGCGATTGATTCTTTCAACCAAAAATCAGGCAACGATAGTTTGAAACTCCCTAGCAATATTGATATTGATGACACGAAAGCTTTGGAGAAATTTTCAAAATCATTAGAAAGTGAGAAAGAAAACATCCAAAACTCTTTGCACCAGTGGAAAAAACAGCTCGCTGAAACGAATCATTTAAACAAGGAATACAACACCTTAGATAAAACGAGACTGAACGCTCAAAAATTCCAAGATGTCCATGACACAAGCAAGATCACCCCATCTCGCTTGCAAGACTTGCTCGCTTGAAATTGTTTGCTTATAGCGAGCCTTGTTTAGATGAAGAAGATAAAAAGGCTGTTTTAGAGGTTTTAAATTCCAAACAGCTCACGCAAGGCAAACGCTCTCTGTTATTTGAAGAAGCTTTGTGCGAGTTTTTGGGCGTTAAACATGCGTTAGTGTTTAACAGTGCGACTTCAGCCCTTTTAACGCTTTATAGGAATTTTAGCGGATTTAGCGCTCATTGTAATGAAATAATCACCACCCCTATAAGCTTTGTAGCGACGGCTAACATGCTCTTAGAAAGCGGCTATACACCCGTATTTGCTGAAGTCAAAAACGATGGCAATATAGATGAATTGGCCCTAGAAAAGCTCATTAACGAAAAAACCAAAGCCATAGTGAGTGTGGATTATGCCGGTAAAAGCGTGGAAGTAGAAAGCATTCAAAAGCTTTGCAAAAAATATTCTTTGAGTTTTCTTTCTGACAGCTCGCATGCTTTAGGGAGCGAGTATCACAACAAAAAAGTAGGAGGCTTTGCGTTAGCGAGCGTGTTTAGTTTCCATGCCATTAAGCCTATCACTACGGCTGAGGGGGGAGCGGTCGTTACTAATAATAGCGAATTATATGAAAAAATGAAATTGTTTCGCTCTCATGGCATGCTCAAAAAAGATTTTTTTGAAGGCGAAGTCAAAAGCATAGGGCATAACTTCCGCTTGAATGAAATCCAAAGTGCTTTGGGTTTGAGCCAGCTTAAAAAAGCCCCCTTTTTAAGGCAAAAAAGAGAAGAAGTCGCTCTAACCTATGATAGGATTTTTAAAGATAACCCTTATTTCACCCCTTTACACCCCTTGTTAAAACATCAAAGCTCTAACCACCTTTATCCTATTTTAATGGATCAAAAATTTTTTACATGCAAAAAACTGATTTTAGAAAGTTTGCACAAGCTTGGCATTTTAGTCCAAGTGCATTACAAGCCTATTTACCAATACCAATTGTATCAACAGCTCTTCAATACAGCCCCATTAAAAAGCACAGAAGATTTTTATAACGCTGAAATTTCCTTGCCTTGTCATGCGAATTTAAATTTAGAGAGCGTTCAAAACATCGCTCATGGCGTTTTAAAAACTTTTGAAGGTTTTAATAGAATGAGTCCCGTTTAGGGCTTCAAGTCTTAATCATTAAGAATGGTGCGGAAGAAAGGAATCGAACCTTCATGCCTTGCGGCGCTAGATCCTAAGTCTAGTGCGTCTACCAATTTCGCCACTTCCGCACACTGCACGCAACTGCATGCATAAGAAGTAGAAAATAAAGAAGCAGTATTTTAGCTTTTTAATCCTTTAAAAATACTGAAAAATTGAAGTTTTTTAAAATTTGGAGTTTTTTCTGGCTTTAGGGAGTTTTAAATTCTTTTAAGGTATTCTAACAAGACTATATCATTGAGATAGTTTTAAGGAAATTAAGGAACAAAATGGAAGTTTCACGCAAGAAAATTTACAACCCCAATTCTACAGAAAGTGTGAATGAAAGAAAGATTTTTGGGGGCAATCCTACAAGCATGTTTGATTTGAATAAAATCAAGTATCAATGGGCGGATCATTTGTGGAAAACGATGCTCGCTAACACCTGGTTTGCTGAAGAAGTGAGCATGAACGATGACAAAAGAGATTATTTGAAATTAAGCGCAGAAGAAAAGATCGGCTATGACAGAGCTTTAGCGCAACTCATTTTTATGGATAGCTTGCAAGCGAATAATTTAATTGACAATATCAATCCCTTTATCACCAGCCCCGAAATCAATTTGTGTTTGGTGCGTCAAGCTTATGAAGAAGCCTTACACAGCCATGCGTATGCGGTGATGGTAGAAAGCATAAGCGCGAATACTGAAGAAATTTATGACATGTGGCGTAACGATATGCAATTAAAAAGCAAGAACGACTATATCGCGCAAGTGTATATGGAATTAGCCAAAAACCCCACAGAAGAAAACATCCTCAAAGCGCTTTTTGCTAACCAAATTTTAGAGGGGATTTATTTTTATAGTGGGTTTAGCTATTTTTACACTTTGGCTAGGAGCGGTAAAATGCTAGGATCAGCGCAAATGATTCGTTTTATTCAAAGAGATGAGGTAACGCATTTGATTTTATTCCAAAACATGATCAACGCTTTAAGGCATGAAAGAGCGGATCTATTCACGCTGCAATTGATTAATGAAGTCATAGGAATGTTTAAAAAAGCGGTAGAAATTGAAGCTTTGTGGGGGGATTATATCACGCAAGGCAAGATTTTAGGGCTAACTTCAAGCTTGATTGAGCAATACATCCAGTTTTTAGCGGATAGCCGTTTGAGTAAGGTGGGTATCGCTAAAGTTTATGGCGTCCAACACCCCATTAAATGGGTAGAGAGCTTTTCAAGTTTCAATGAGCAACGCTCTAATTTCTTTGAAGCTAGGGTGAGCAATTACGCTAAAGGGAGCGTGAGTTTTGATGATTTTTAAGGGGTTTGTTTGAATAGTATCAAAAACCATTTGATGTGTGAAGAAATCAATAAGCGTTTCAACTTGCACCCCAAAGTGAGAGAGGCTATGGAAAGCATTGAAAGAGAGGTTTTTGTGCCAGCCCCTTTTAAACATTTTGCTTACACTTTAAATGCGCTTTCTATGCAAGCGCAACAATACATTTCTTCGCCCCTAACCGTGGCCAAAATGACGCAATATTTAGAAATTGATCATGTGGATAGCGTGCTAGAAATTGGCTGCGGGAGCGGCTATCAAGCGGCGGTTTTGTCTCAAATTTTTAGGCGCGTTTTTAGCATTGAAAGGATTGAAAGCCTGTATATAGAAGCGCGTTTGCGCCTTAAAACTCTCGGTTTAGACAATGTTCATGTCAAATTCGCTGATGGGAATAAGGGCTGGGATCAATACGCCCCCTATGATAGGATTTTGTTCTCTGCTTGCGCTAAAAATATCCCTCAAGCGCTTATTGATCAGCTTGAAGAAGGTGGGATATTAGTCGCACCCATTCAAGAAAATAACGAGCAAGTGATCAAACGCTTTGTGAAGCAAAATAACGCCTTGCGCGTCCAAAAAGTGTTAGAAAAATGCTCGTTTGTGCCTGTTGTAGATGGGGTGCAATAAAGATTAAGGCATGATTAAACACTATCTTTTCATGGCGGTTTCGCAAGTCTTTTTCTCTTTCTTTTTAGTGCTGTTTTTTATCTCTTCTATCGTGCTATTAATCAGTATTGCAAGCGTAACGCTCGTGATTAAAGTGAGCTTTTTGGATCTGGTGCAACTCTTTTTGTATTCCTTACCTGGAACCATTTTTTTTATTTTGCCGATCACTTTTTTTGCGGCTTGCGCTTTAGGGCTTTCAAGGCTTAGCTATGACCATGAATTGTTAGTGTTTTTCTCTTTAGGGGTTTCGCCTAAAACAATGACTAAAGCGTTTGTGCCTTTAAGTCTGTTAGTGAGTGCGATTTTATTGGTGTTTTCGCTTATTTTAATCCCCACTTCTAAGAGCGCTTATTACGGGTTTTTGCGTCAAAAAAAAGACAAGATTGATATTAACATCAGAGCCGGTGAATTCGGGCAAAAATTAGGCGATTGGCTCGTGTATGTGGATAAGGCTGAGAACAATTCCTATGATAATTTAGTGCTTTTTTCCAATAAAAGCCTTTCTCAAGAAAGCTTCATTCTAGCCCAAAAAGGCAATATCAACAATCAAAACGGCGTGTTTGAATTGAATTTATACAAAGGGCATGCGTATTTCACTCAAGGCGATAAAATGCGTAAAGTTGATTTTGAAGAATTGCATTTGCGCAACAAGCTCAAGTCTTTCAATTCTAATGATGCGGCTTATTTGCAAGGCACGGATTATTTAGGTTATTGGAAAAAAGCCTTTGGTAAAAACGCTAATAAAAATCAAAAACGCCGTTTTTCTCAAGCGATCTTAGTTTCATTGTTCCCTTTAGCGAGCGTGTTTTTGATCCCCCTATTTGGTATCGCCAACCCACGATTCAAAACGAATTGGAGTTATTTTTATGTCCTTGGAGCGGTTGGGGTTTATTTTTTAATGGTGCATGTGATTTCTACGGATTTGTTTTTGATGACCTTTTTCTTCCCCTTTATTTGGGCGTTTGTCTCTTATTTGTTGTTTAGAAAATTCATTTTAAAGCGTTATTAAATGCGGTGTTTTAAGGCTACTATCGCTTATGATGGGGCGTATTTTTTAGGCTATGCCAAACAGCCTAACAAACTCGGCGTTCAAGATAAGATAGAGAGCGCTTTAAATGCGCTAGGGATTAAAAGCGTTGTAATTGCGGCTGGGCGCACGGATAAAGGCGTGCATGCGAATAACCAGGTTTTGTCTTTTTATGCTCCAAAACACTGGAATGCCGCTAAATTATTTTATTATCTAGCCCCTAAACTCGCCCCGCACATTGTCTTAAAAAAGCTAGAAGAAAAAAACTTCCATGCGCGTTTTGACGCTCAAAAAAGAGCGTATCGTTACCTTTTAACAAAGAATTTAAAAACGCCTTTTTTAGTGCCTTATATCGCTTGTGGGGATTATGGCTCACTAGATGCATTAAACACCGCTTTAAAGCAATTCATAGGCAAGCATGATTTTTCCATGTTTAAGAAAGAAGGCGGAGCGACAACCAATCCTAAACGCGCTATTTTTAACGCTTTTGCTTATACAGCCTTTATCATGGGGCATGAGTGCGTGGTGTTTAAAATCATTGGCGATGCGTTTTTACGCTCCAGCGTGCGTTTGATCATTCAAGCATGCGTTCAATATTCACTAGAAAAAATCACGCTCGCTGAAATTGAAATGCAAATCCACAACCTCAAAGCCACTATAAGAACGCCCATAATGGCTAATGGCTTGTATTTGCACAGGGTGTATTATTGAAATCTTAAAAGGTGCTCTTCCCAATCTAGAGCGCTTTTGATAATGGTGTCTAGGTTGTCATAAAGGGGTTTGAAAGGGGTGTTTTGTAGGATTTTAGCGTTATTGGCAATAAGGCTTGCTGGATCGCCCTGTCGTTTGTCTAAAATTTCCACTAAAAAATCGTTGTTTGAGATTTCTTTGACCTTTTCTATCACTTCTTTCACGCTATGGCCTTGATTGTAGCCGACATTATAGATCTCGCTCTTATTTTTTTCTAAAAGAGTGTGATAGCTCGCTAAATGCGCGTTAGCCAAATCATCTACATGGATATAATCCCTAATGCAAGTGCCATCTCTTGTGGGGTAGTTAGTGCCAAAAATCCCCATTTTTTTCCTTTTCCCCACCGCGCATTCGCATGCGATTTTGATCAAATGCGTGGCGTTGAGCGTGCGCTGTCCTAGCGTGTAAGGCGTGGTATAATCATTTTGCATGCATGCCCCAGCCACATTGAAATAGCGCAAAATAACGCATTTAAAATCCGCTATTTTAGAAGTGTCTAACAAGATTCTTTCGCTCATCATTTTAGACGCTCCATAAGGATTAATGGGGTTTAAGGGGCTTTCTTCATTCAAGCTTGAACCAGATTCGCCATAAACCACGGCCGTGGAAGAAAAAATAAAACGCTTGATTGCATGTTTTAAGCAAAGTTTGACAAGCTCTAAAGTGTTGAGCGTGTTATTGGTGTAGTATTCTAAAGGCAAGCGTGTGGATTCTTCTACTGAGATTTTAGCCCCAAAATGCAAGATAGCTTCAATGGGATCTTTTAGCTGCTGCTCATTCAAAAACGCGTCTAATTTGTGCGTTTCATTCAAATTCGCTTGAATAAACACAACCCTATTAGGGTAATAACGCTCTAACGCTTTGATATGTTCTAAAAAACCGGTGCTTAAGTCATCTACAATAATGATGTTTTCTTTGGTTTTTTCTAAAAACGCCCTTGCGGTATGCGATCCTATATACCCGCACGCCCCCGTGAATAATAATGCCATAAAACCCCTTTTAAAATGAAAAAATAACAACTATTATAACATCTTAATCCCATTTATCATTTAAGGATTTCTTAAGAAAATTTAATCTATAATTTCATCTTTATTGGCTTTTAAGGGCTTATAGCTCAGGTGGTTAGAGCGCACCCCTGATAAGGGTGAGGTCGGAGGTTCAACTCCTCCTAAGCCCACCATTTTTTACAATCTTTGGGGAATTAGCTCAGCTGGGAGAGCGCCTGCTTTGCACGCAGGAGGTCAGCGGTTCGATCCCGCTATTCTCCACCATTGTTTTTCTCCTTAAATTTTTTTCTTTTTATCCATCATGTTTGGTTGAGAAATCCTAAACGATTGGATCGTCCTTGTTTAACGCCGCAAGTCTTTTAATTTAAAACTCCTTGATAAAAGATTAAATTAAATTGAGATTTTTTGTTTGCTTTGTTCTTTATATTGTTGTGCAAAATCTCTTTTGCTTTGTAATCTTTCGCTTTCTATCTTTGGCGGCTTTATCGGCTTATATTATGTTCTAGGGGGCTTAAAATTTTAGGGTTTTGGGTTTTTCAATGATTGTAAGCGTGTTGTTACTAAATTGTGGGTTTTGAGCGCTTGATTCTTTCTTTATCAGCTCAATTCAAGCCTTTCGTTAAGGCTTTATAAAAAATGTTAGAAACCCTTACAAAACAAGCTAATATATTCCATTCAATTTGCTTCAAGGACAAACAAACATGAAAAAACTTCTTTATACCATACTCGCGCTTCTTTTAATCGGCCTTTTAACAACCTATCTCATCCTTTTTACAGAATGGGGGAACAAAATCATCGCTTCGTATATAGAGAAAAAAATCAACCCAAACGAGTGCTATTTGAGCGTTAAAACCTTTAAATTGAGATTCAACTCTTTGGATTTTAAAGCTCAAGCCAACGATGATTCTGTTCTCATTCTTAAGGGGGATTTTTCACTTTTAAAGCAAAGCGTGGATTTGAATTACCAGATAGATATTAAAAATTTACGCTCTTTCAAAGAATGGATACCCTACCCTTTAAGGGGGGCTGTTATTACTTCTGGGAATATCAAAGGGCATAGGAAAGCCCTTGTAGTTCAAGGCGTCTCTAATGTGGCTCAATCCCACACTGCCTACAACGCCCTTTTAGATGATTTCAAGCTTTCTCACTTAAGCTTGAACGCAAAAGACGCCAATTTAGAAGATTTGCTTTATTTAATCAATCGCCCCGCTTATGCGAATGCAAGAGTGTCCTTACAGGCGGATTTTAACTCTCTAAAGCCTTTAGAAGGGCATTTGATCCTAACAGCTAATAACGCTTTAATCAACAACGCTTTAATGAATCAAATTTTTCATTTAAACCTTAAAGACACGCCTGTTTTCAACCTCTCGCACTCAAGCGATTTTAAAGAAAACAAAGCCATCAGCGATACCACCCTAACTAGCCCTTTAGTTAATTTCACAGCCCTAAAAAGCGAATATCTTTTCTCTATTTTAAAACTCAACGCCCCCTACACTTTAGAAATACCCAACCTAGCCAAACTCCAAAACATGATCAACCACCCCTTAAAAGGGAGCTTGACTTTAAACGGCAATATAGAGCAAAGCCCCAAACTCTTAAAAGTCAATGGCCATTCAAATTTACTAGACGGCACGCTGGATTTCACGCTTTTAAATAAAGATTTGAAAGCCCGTTTTTCCAATATTTCCACTTTAAAAGCCTTAGATTTATTCCATTACCCTAAATTTTTCCAATCCATTGCAGACGCTAATTTGGATTATAACCTTAGCACCAAGCAAGGCGTGTTGAAAACCAATCTCAAAAACGCAAGATTCCTCAAAAATGCATTCAGCGATTTCCTCTACTCCATTTCTAAATTTGATATTACGAAAGAAATCTATAACGATGCCAATCTGGTAAGCCAAATCAACCAGCAACGCCTGCTCTCTGATTTGAGCTTAAAAAGCCCCAAAACCCAATTGAAAATCCATAACGGCTTGTTAGATTTAAGCACCAAACAAATAGACATGCTCATGGATGCGGAAATCTTAAAATTCATCTTTAAAATGAAACTTCAAGGCAACATGCACCAGCCAAAATTTTCTCTCATTTTAAACGAAAAAGCTATTCAGCAAAACCTGCAACAAGGCTTGAAAGAAATCCTTAAAAACGACACCCTTAAAAAAGGTTTAGACCATTTGCTTAAAGATGATAAGCTCAAAGAAAAGCTTGAAAAAGGGCTTAAGAGGCTTTTTTAAAATTTTAAAGGACAGAAATGGCACACATTTTAGTTAGCGGGGCGACTTCAGGGTTTGGGCTAGAAATCGCTAAGGCGTTTTTACAAAAAAAACCATGTGGTTTTTGGCACAGGGAGGCGAAAAGAGAATTTACAAAAATTGCAACTCGCTTACCCTAAGCGTTTCATTCCCTTGTGTTTTGATCTCCAAAACAAGCTTGAAGTGAAACGAGCGATAGAGACTATTTTTTCCATGACGGATCGCATTGACGCTTTAATCAATAACGCCGGCTTAGCACTAGGCTTGAACAAGGCTTATGAATGCGAGTTAGACGACTGGGAAATCATGATAGACACGAATATCAAGGGGTTGTTGCATCTCACCCGCTTGATCTTGCCCTCTATGATAGAGCATGACCAAGGGACTATCATCAATCTTGGCTCTATCGCTGGCACTTACCCCTATCCTGGCGGGAATGTCTATGGAGCGAGCAAGGCGTTTGTGAAGCAATTTTCTTTAAATTTGCGAGCGGATTTGGCTGGCACTAACATTAGAGTGAGTAATGTTGAACCTGGTTTGTGTGGCGAAACCGAATTCAGCATGGTGCGTTTTAAGGGCGATAAAATCAAAGCCCAATCCGTCTATGAAAACACCCTTTACCTCAAACCACAAGATATTGCTCACATCGTGCTATGGATTTATGAACAACCCTCGCATGTCAATATCAACCGCATAGAAATCATGCCCACAAGCCAAACTTTCGCTCCCCTACCCACCCATAAAAACCCTTAAGGGGTTTTAAATAAAGGCTTTGTTAAACAAACCATAAAAGAGCTTGACGCTAGCCAAGCAATAGTTTTTTGAAGCGATCTTATGGGGGTTATGGGGTTTTTAGTTTGCAGGAGAGAATTATTTCAAAATACCCCCTATCCCCTTTAAAAATGAGTTTTACCATAAAATAAAATTTAAAATGATAAAACAAAAAATAAAACAATAAGAAAGATTGAAATCAGCTAAGCGAAAGCCGTTTAGCCTAGCTTTATTAGGGCTAAACTTTTATTTTAAATGGTAATGGTTGAGAAGATCGCAATCTTTTCATCTCCTAATTTACAACTCTTTTTAAAGTTTTCTATCGCTTGCTTTTCATCTTTTGCTATGCCTATGCCATCGTATTGCATCAATCCTAAAGCAGAACACCCATCACCATCATTCAATTCGCAAGCTTTTTCAAAATATTTCTTAGCTTGAGTGAAATCTTGCTTACTGTAACTATTTCTACCCAAATCAACAAGTTTTTTAGCATTTGGCTCTGCCATTAACCCCCCCCTAAACACAACGCACCCAAACATAAGACCCTAAAAAGGGCTTTTTTGACATTTTTTAGCATGACACTTCTTCTATTCAAAATTTTATTGTAGCCAGAAAGATTAGCTTGTGGGGTCTATGCCAAAATCTTAAAAAGCATAAAAACCAATCAAACGAAAGCCGTTTGATCAAGCCTTATTCAAACTAAACTTTGATTTTGAGCTGCTTGAGAATATCGCATGCCCCTTTAGCGCCTAATTTACAGCCTTTTTTAAAGTTTTCTATGGCTTGCTTTTCATTCCTTGTTATGCCTTCGCCATTGTATTGCATAGCCCCTAAATTGAAACACCCTCCGCCATTTTCCAATTCGCATGCCTTAGAATAACGAGCGAGAGCCTCTTTAAAATTCTTTACCACGCCATCGCCATGATGATACATATTCCCTGCGTTAAAGCACCCCGGACTGTCTTTTAAGTCGCAAGCTTTATCATACGAAGCGAGCGCTTTTTTCAAATCTTTAGGCGTGCCTCTGCCTGCATCATACAAGCTCCCTAATATCGTGCAACCATCGCCATCGTTTAAATCGCACGCTTTAGCAAAATATTCCACCGCTTTTTTAAAATCCCTAGTTACCACTTTACCATCATGATAAATCCCCCCTAAGCTCGCACACCCTTCGGCGTATTTCAAATCGCACGCTTTAGAGTAGTATTGTAAGGCTTTGTTGGTGTTTTGGGACACGCCTTGCCCGCTATAATATAAATTCCCTAGCAAATGGCACCCATTGCTGTAATTTAAATCGCAAGCCTTAGTGTAAAAGGAGGCGGCTTTTTTCAAGTTTTTTTCCACCCCATGCCCTTGATAATAAAGCACCCCTAAATTAAAACACCCACTATTTTCTTTCAAATCGCAAGCTTTTTCAAAATATTTCTTCGCTTGAGTGAAATCCTGCTCTTTGTAGCTCTTTGCCCCCAAACCCACAAGCTCTTTAGGGTCTTGCTCTGCCATTAGCCCCCCTAAACACAACGCGCCCAAGCACAAAACCCTAAAAAAAGATTTTTTGACATTTTCTAACATGATGTATCTCCTTATTAAAAATTCTATTATAGTGTTATTAAGCAAATACAAAACGCCATGATCTCTTTGTTATCTTAAGCTAACGCCCTCTTGCAAATTTCTGTGATCTTATCCCACTCTTTGTTTTGAATTAAATCTTTAGGGGTAAGCCAACTCCCCCCCACGCACAAAACATTTTCTAAATTCAAATAAGAACGCATGTTATCTGCGCTAATCCCCCCAGTGGGGCAAAATTTCACCCCTTTAAAAGGGCCGTTAAAAGCGTTTAAAAGCTTAACGCTCCCGCAATACTCTGCCGGGAAAAATTTCAAAGCGTGATAGCCCCATTCTAAAGCCTGCATGACTTCACTACTGCTAGAAACCCCGGGTATTAAAGGCATGTCTTTTTTCTTTGCGTGTTCTAAAAGGCTAGGCGTAAGACCCGGGCTAATCAAAAACTCTGCCCCCCTATTTTGAGCTTGCTCTAATTGAGCAGAGTTTAATATCGTTCCAGCGCCCACGCGCATTTCTGGCACATTCTTAGCGATAAGCTCTATGGCCTCTAAAGCGCAACTGGAGCGCAAAGTAACTTCTATGATTGGAATACCCCCCTCTATCAAGCTTTGCGCTAAAGGCACAGCGTCTTTTAAATCCTCAATCACCACCACAGGGACAATAGGGCTGATTTGTAAAATTTCTATTATTTTATCTTGCATTTTATCTCCTTTATATTTTTATACCTTTATGCCAAAACTCATGCCGCCCTCTTCAGCGGTATTAACATTCAATCTCAAACTTGTAAACAATTCCCTACCCAACCCAAAAGTAGGCTTTTCTAAATTTTCTAAGGTTTCTAAAAACAAGGGGTTGATGCCTCTCTTTTCAAAATCCTTTTCAAGCACATTCAAAGCGTTATTAGGAGCGTCTAATTCTATCAAATCGCCATCTTTAATCTTAATGATCGCCCCATTTAACGCTCCCTCAGGGCTTAAATGGATCGCACTAGGCACTTTCCCGCTCGCCCCGCTCATGCGCCCATCCGTAACCAGCGCGACCTTATAGCCCATATCCTGCAAAGCCCCTAAATTCGTGGTGAGTTTGTGCAATTCTGGCATGCCATTAGATTTAGGCCCTTGGAAAGGCAAGACAGCGACAAAGTCCCTTTCTAATTCTTTATTTTTAAAGCGTTCTAAAAATTCGCTTTGGGTTTTAAAAACAATCGCTCTAGCCCTAACTTTCCTATGCTCATCTTTAATGGCTGAGATTTTAATCACGGCCCGCCCTAAATTACCCTTTAAGATTTTAAGCCCTCCATTAGCGGCAAAAGGCTCACTAACAGGGCGTAAAATATCCGTATTCAGGCTATGATTGATGGCGTCTTTATACACCAAGTGGTCGTTTTCTAAAAAGGGGGTTTTGGTGTAATTTTGCATGCCTTTTTGCGTTTCTGTATCCATAATGGTATGAGTGTCTTCAAATAAAAGCCCTTCTTTTAACAATTCCTTGATCACAAACGCTAATCCCCCACAGGCTTCAAAAGCGTTCACATCCGCTGATCCGTTAGGATAGACTTTAGCTAAAAGGGGTATGAGGTTAGAAACTGCGTCAAAATCGTCCCAATTAAGGATCACCCCACAAGATCTAGCGATAGCGATCAAATGTAAAGTGTGGTTAGTAGAACCTCCTGTTGCCATCAAGCCTATAAGCGCGTTAAGAATGCTTTTTTCATCAATGAGTTTGGCTAAAGGCAGGACTTTCCCACTCGCTAATCTTTTGGCACTCTCTTCTACTAAAACCTTTCGTAAGGGGTTGTTAGGGTTGATAAAGCTAGAATTAGCTACATGCAACCCCATAAATTCCATCATCATTTGATTGGAATTAGCCGTGCCATAAAAAGTGCAAGTGCCCACATCATGATAGCTTTGCATTTCCACTTTTAAAAGCTCTTCTCTGTTGATTTTTCCCATTGCAAAATCTTGGCGCGCTTTGGCTTTTTTATAATTTTCTATCCCGCTCACCATAGGCCCGCTTGGCACAAACACGCTCGCTAAATTCCCAAAGCTTAACGCTCCTATGAGTAAGCCTGGCACGATTTTATCGCACACGCCTAAAAAAAACGCCCCGTCAAAAACATTATGGCTTAACCCTACGGCGGTGCTTAGCGCGATCACATCTCTGCTAAACAAGCTCAATTCCATTCCCTCATAACCCTGCGTGATACCATCACACATCGCTGGCACGCCACTAGCGACGCTCGCATAAGCGTTATGCTCTTGCAACTCTTTTTTGATCAAATCAGGGTAATTTTTAAAAGGTTGGTGGGCTGAAAGCATGTCGTTATAAGCGGTGATAATCGCAAAATGCTTTCTTTTATGCGAGCCTAAAGGCATTTTTAAATGCTCTGGCATGCTTGCAGTAACATGGGCAATATTCGCGCAACCCAAGTTCTCAATCTTGGGCTGGTTTTTAGGGTTAAAGATATTTTCTAAATAAAGCTCTCTGGTTTTTTTGCTACGCTCTGTAATTTTTTCTTTGATTTGTTCTAAAGAATGCTTAGGCATGAACACCCCTTCAATTAAGATTTAATATATAATAATAACTTAAAAACACTCTAAAAGGGTTATTGATGTTGGATTTTGATTTGGTTCTTTTTGGTGCGACTGGGGATTTAGCCATGCGAAAGCTCTTTGTTTCGCTCTATGAAATTTATACCCATTATGGTTTTAAAAAAGATTCTAGGATTATCGCATCAGGGCGTAAGGAGCTATCCAATGAAGAATTTTTAGTGCTCCTTTGTGAAAAGACACAACTGCATTCAAGAGAAAAGGGTGAGGAATTTTTAGCTCGTATCAGTTATTTGCGCGTCCGTTTGGATAACCCTAAAGACTTTGAAGAATTGAGTAAAATCGCTACAAACAATAAGCCCTTGATTTTCTACTTTTCTATCTCCCCTAGTTTTTTTGCAACGACCGCTCAAAATTTAGCCCAAAACGCGCTCAATCACGCCAACACTCGCTTGATTTTAGAAAAGCCTTTAGGGCATGATTTAAAGACTTGTAAAGAGATTTTCCAAAGCATTAGCGCTTTTTTTAAAGAAGAGCAAATTTTTAGAATCGATCATTATTTAGGGAAAAAGGGCGTTCAAAATATCCTTGAATTGCGCTTGAATAACCCTATCTTAAACATTTTATGGGATCAAATCAGCGCGGTTGAAATCTGCGTGTATGAGACTTTGGGGGTGGAAGAAAGGGGCGAATTTTACGATAAAATCGGGGCTTTAAGGGATATGGTTCAAAACCATCTCTTGCAAGTTTTATCCCTTATCGCTACAGATTTACCCAACGATTTAAAAGACTTGAGGCAAGAAAAAATCAAAGTTTTAAAAACCTTACAACCCCCTAAAGATTTTAAAAAACAGGTTATTCGCGCCCAGTATCAAGGCTATAGAGATGAGAATAAGGTTCATAAAGAGAGCCAGACAGAAACTTTTGTCGCTATTAAAGCCTTTTTGGATACGCCTAAATTTAAAGGCGTGCCTTTCTATCTTAAGCACGCTAAAAAAATGCCCCGCAATCAAGCGAGCGTGAAAATCCATTTTAATGCAGTCAATACGCTAGAATTTTTCCTCTCTCAAGATAAAATCACCCTCACCCTAAAAGACAATCAAAACCCCCTTATTTTAGAAACCCACAACCAACAAGAATTTTTACAGCCCTACGCTAAATTGCTCTATGATGCGATACAAAATAACCACAATAATTTCGCCCACCAATTGGAATTAGAAGCGTCATGGGTTTTTATTGACACGCTCATAGAGGGGTTTATCAATAACGCCACGCCCTTATATTCCTATGAAAGCCATAATCTCAACGAATCAGAATTTTTAAAACCACTCTATCAATAAAAGGGATTTCATGGGTTATCAATTGTTTGAATTTGAAAGTTTAGAAGATTGCCACAAGGCTTTAATAGATCGTTTTAAAGAATTTTTTAACAACGCCTTAAAAAAGCATCATCAAGTTTCTATCGCTTTTTCTGGGGGTCGTTCGCCCATTAGCTTGTTGCAAAAATTGAGCGTTTTAGATCTCAAATGGCATGAGTGTTCAATCAGTTTGGTAGATGAACGCATTGTAGAGACTAGCCACAAGGATAGCAACACCAAATTATTACACGATTACTTGTTGCAAAATAACGCCCTAAAAGCTTCTTTCACCCCGCTTTTGCCCAAAAAGATTTCTGGCGATACAAACGCGCTTTTTCATTTTGCTAACCAGCATTTCAAACAGCCCCATTTAGCCATTTTGGGCATGGGGACTGACGGGCATACGGCTAGCCTTTTTCCCGAAACGAGCGCTTTTTTAAACGAAGAAAAAGAAAATATCGTTTTGACTAAGCCAATTAACGCTCCTTATGAGCGCTTGAGCATGTCTGTTAACGCCTTAGAAAATTGCGAAAAACTTTTCTTAAGCATTAGTGGGGCAGAAAAAAGGGAGGTTTTAGAAAAAGCTTTAAAAGAAAACGCCCCCTATTCTCTGCCGATTGCTCGGATTTTACATTCTAAAAAAGTTACCACGGAGGTGTTTTATGCCAAAAACTGAAACTTACCCAAGACTCTTAGCCGATATTGGCGGCACGAACGCGCGCTTTGGTTTGGAAGTCGCCCCACGACAGATTGAATGCATTGAAGTCTTGCGGTGCGAAGATTTTGAAAGCTTGAGCGATGCGGTGCGGTTTTACCTTTCTAAATGCAAAGAAAGCCTTAAACTGCACCCTATTTATGGCTCTTTTGCTGTGGCTACGCCCATTATGGGGGATTTTGTCCAAATGACGAACAACCATTGGACTTTTTCTATTGAAACGACACGGCAATGTTTGACTTTAAAAAAATTGCTTGTCATCAATGATTTTGTCGCACAAGCCTATGCCATTAGCGCGATGCAAGAAAACGATCTGGCTCAAATAGGAGGGATTAAGTGCGAAATCAACGCTCCTAAAGCGATTTTAGGGCCAGGAACCGGGCTTGGGGTAAGCACTCTTATCCAAAACAGCGATGGCTCTTTGAAAGTCTTGCCCGGCGAAGGAGGGCATGTGAGCTTTGCCCCTTTTGATGATTTAGAAATTTTAGTGTGGCAATACGCCCGCTCTAAATTCAACCATGTGAGCGCGGAAAGGTTTTTAAGCGGTAGCGGTTTGGTGTTGATTTATGAAGCCCTGTCTAAGCGCAAAGGCTTAGAAAAAGCGGCAAAGTTAAGCAAGGCCGAATTAACCCCACAAATCATTAGCGAACGCGCTTTGAATGGGGATTACCCTATATGCCGATTGACCTTGGATACTTTTTGCTCCATGCTAGGCACGCTCGCTGCTGATGTGGCTCTCACTTTGGGGGCTAGGGGAGGCGTGTATTTGTGTGGGGGGATTACCCCTCGATTCATTGATTATTTTAAAACTTCGCCCTTTAGAACGCGTTTTGAAACGAAAGGGCGCATGGGAGCGTTTCTCGCTTCTATCCCTGTGCATGTCGTGCTGAAAAAAACTCCGGGACTTGATGGGGCGGGCATTGCGTTAGAGAATTACTTGCTGCATGATAAGATATAGCAGCGTTAAGATAGAAGCGGCTTATACAAGGGGTGTGTTTAAGCGCACCAAACAACGATACCATGTAACCAACAGTTATAAAATTAGTTAAACCTATAGAAACATAAGTAAACCATAAAAACAATACAATAGCGGTATTTTAATAAAACAAGGAGTTTTAATGAGAGTTCCATCTAAAGGTTTTGCTATTTTTTCTAAAGACGGGCATTTCAAACCCCATGATTTTAGCCGCCATGCTGTAGGCCCTAAAGATGTGTTGATTGACATTCTTTATGCAGGGATTTGTCATAGCGACATTCATAGTGCTTATAGCGAATGGAAAGAAGGCATCTATCCTATGATTCCTGGGCATGAAATTGCTGGGGTCATCAAAGAAGCAGGTAAGGAAGTTAAGAAATTTAAGGTCGGCGATGTGGTGGGCGTGGGCTGTTTTGTCAATTCATGCAAGGCGTGTAAGCCCTGCAAAGAACACCAAGAGCAATTTTGTGCCAAAGTGGTATTCACTTATGATTGTTTGGATTCTTTCCATGACAACGAACCCCACATGGGCGGATACTCTAACAATATTGTCGTGGATGAAAACTATGTGATTAGCGTGGATAAAAACGCTCCTTTAGAAAAAGTAGCCCCCTTGCTTTGTGCGGGCATCACCACTTATTCGCCCTTAAAATTTTCTAAGGTTACTAAAGGCACAAAAGTTGGCGTCGCTGGGTTTGGCGGGCTAGGAAGCATGGCGGTTAAATACGCTGTGGCTATGGGGGCTGAAGTGAGCGTTTTTGCAAGAAACGAACACAAAAAGCAAGACGCTTTAAATATGGGGGTTAAACATTTCTATACTGACCCCAAACAATGCAAAGAGGAATTGGACTTTATCATTTCAACCATCCCTACCCATTATGATTTAAAGGACTACCTCAAGCTCTTAACTTATAATGGCGAATTAGCCCTTGTAGGGCTCCCTCCTGTAGAAGTTGCTCCAGCGCTCAATGTTTTTGAATTTATCCATTTGGGCAATCGCAAGGTTTATGGCTCATTGATTGGGGGCATTAAAGAAACCCAAGAGATGATGGATTTTTCTATCAAACACAATATTTACCCTGAAGTGGATTTGATTTTAGGCAAGGATATTGATACGGCTTATCATAACCTAACCCATGGGAAAGCGAAATTCCGCTATGTGATTGACATGAAAAAATCGTTTGATTAAAGGCTTTGGCTCTAGCTCTTTTTTAAGAGCTTGAGTTGGATTAGGATTTTTTTCACCAGTGCATGGAGTCTTAAAATTTTAAGGGTTTTACTAATAAAACTCTTGAGCGGTATTGAAATGCAGTATTTGAATAGTCTTCGCCTTGCGTTTTGGGGAATCTCATGAATGTGTAAAAAATAATGTTTTAAAAACGTCTTAAAAGCGTCATGGGCAATCTGTTCTTCTGCTTTCCATAAAGGAAAGTAGTAATGATAAGCGGCAATGCTGTGGTAGTGGTGCCATTTTTCTCCACCTATCTCCCCACCCCTTGTGATCAAATAAGACCAATCGCTCATAAATGGGGTTTTAGCCAAAGCGTTCAGCCATAAATCCGCTTTCAAACCAAAAGGATAGTCCCAAGGCTTGATTTGAAAATAAGGATGAGAGTCATATTGTATAACGATAGGTTCTCTTAGGGCTTGTTTAATGGTGTTATGATAAATTGCATTGGCTACGCCCTTTAAATGCTCTTCAGAAAGACTATAATAGTGTGGGAAAATGCAATACTCTATTTTTAATGGCGCGATCTTTGAACGACAAAATTCTGTCAATTGCGGTTCTTTATCTATTTTTTGTGCGCGTATGATTTCTAATATTTTTTTACAAAATTGATTTTTTCGCTGGTAAGTTAAGTTACAATAAAAAAAGCCTTCATACGGGTATATTTTGTCATAAACCCCATAAAAATAATTCTCATCATTTTCTTTAATGTTTAAGAAATCAGCGCTAAATTCATTACAAAAAATAACGTCCACATCGCTCCACACCATTTTAGAATATTTAGGGAATAAATCCGCTAGAAAATATTTCACTAACACCATTTTAGAAAAACGCTTGGTGAAATCCTCATCAAAAGGGTTAGGGATAGTGTCTAAAAAAGGTTCAATATCTTTTACTTCTAAAGTAGCAAATTCTTTAAAAGGCTCTGTGATTTGATTAAGCTTTGCTTTATCTTCTTCATTCAAGCCTACCACTAAAGCGTGTAGGGTGTAACGGATTTTTTTATTGGCTTTAGCGATGCTTTCTAGCAAGGAATAAAGACACGCGCCCGCAGCAATGAGGTAATTCTTATCAAAAGCAAAAGCGATAGGGATATGAAAATCTTGTTCTTTAAAAGAATGGTTTGAAGATGAAGTCATAAAAAATTAAACACCCTTTTTTAATGGCTATTTTATCCAAAAAAAAAAAAAACCGAACTTGAAAGGGTTCTGTTTTTGGTTTTTATGCTGTTTTTAAAGCAAATTAATTTAAAGAAAGGTTTTAACCCCTTTACTCTAGCCCTTTCTTAAGAGCTTGAGTTGGATTAGGATTTTTTTAACAATCCCATGAAGCCCTAAAACTCTAAGGATCTTACTAACCGCCCTTTTAACTAACGCTTTAGGCATCAAAAACCCAAAATAAATAAGCTTATTGAAAAATTTTTTCACTAAACCACCCATTAATGCAAAAATCCTTGAATGGATTTTCCTTTCTTTAAACACAACAAACAGATACGATTTAAAAAACAAATACGGAGCCTTAAAAACAATTTCTTTTGAAGACTTTACTGAAGAAAAATAATGCTGCTCAGCCATTTTTGTGGTATAAAAGCTCTCATTGGTGTGCATTTTTTTAGTGTAATCGCTCATAAATGGGGTTTTAGCCAAAGCGTTCAGCCATAAATCCGCTTTCAAACCAAAAGGATAGTCCCAAGGCTTCACCGCCCCCCACCAAGCGTCATAGTGGATAATGGTAGGGTTTTCTCGCGCCTCTAAAATGGTTTTCTTGTAATTCTCGTTTAAATACGCGTTAGAAAAATCTTTAATGGTGTAATAATAAGGGAAAACGCAATATTCAATCCCTAAAGCTTTCATGTTAGGCCAACACCATTTCGTAAAATCCAACTCCCCTTTAGCCTCATTCCCCTTTAAAAGATCATGCATTCTTAAGGTGAAATTTTTCTTGCGTTGGTAATCTAAATTACAAAACAAAAACCCTTCCATCATGTGGTGCTTTTCAACTTCCAAAACCCCATAAAAATAATTCTCATCATTTTCTTTAATGTTTAAGAAATCAGCGCTAAATTCATTACAAAAAATAACGTCCACATCGCTCCACACCATTTTAGAATATTTAGGGAATAAATCCGCTAGAAAATATTTCACTAACACCATTTTAGAAAAACGCTTGGTGAAATCCTCATCAAAAGGGTTAGGGATAGTGTCTAAAAAAGGTTCAATATCTTTTACTTCTAAAGTAGCAAATTCTTTAAAAGGCTCTGTGATTTGATTAAGCTTTGCTTTATCTTCTTCATTCAAGCCTACCACTAAAGCGTGTAGGGTGTAACGGATTTTTTTATTGGCTTTAGCGATGCTTTCTAGCAAGGAATAAAGACACGCGCCCGCAGCAATGAGGTAATTCTTATCAAAAGCAAAAGCGATAGGGATATGAAAATCTTGTTCTTTAAAAGAATGGTTTGAAGATGAAGTCATAAAAAATTAAACACCCTTTTTTAATGGCTATTTTATCCAAAAAAAAAAAACCGAACTTGAAAGGGTTCTGTTTTTTGGTTTTTATGCTGTTTTTAATGAAAATTAATTTAGAATCGCATCTTGTCTTTAAGTGCTGCTATTTTAACAATTTTAGAAGATGATGAAAGGGGCTGTATTCTAATTTGATTTTCTTAAAAAAATCTCTTTGCGCGTTGTTATTTTCAGGTTTTTTAATACCACCCTTAATGAAAGCAGCCAGTTTTGTCTATGACTTGAAGTTTATGAGCTTTAATTTCAATTTAGTGGCCCCAGCCAACAACCCCTATTGGAATAGCCTAACCAAAATGCAAGGTCGTCTCATGCCTCAAATCGGCGTTCAGTTAGACAAAAGACAGGCCTTGATGTTTGGAGCGTGGTTCATTCAAAATTTGCACACGCATTATAGCTATTTCCCTTATTCGTGGGGGGTTACCATGTATTACCAATACATAGGGAAAAATTTGAGATTTTTTTTAGGCATTGTGCCGCGAAGCTATCAAATAGGGCATTACCCTTTAAGCGCTTTTAAAAAACTTTTTTGGTTTATAGACCCTACTTTTAGGGGAGGAGCGTTTCAATTCAAACCAGCTTATGATCCTAACCGCTGGTGGAATGGGTGGTTTGAGGGCGTGGTTGATTGGTATGGGGGGCGTAATTGGAACAACCAGCCCAAAAAGAAAAATTACGATTTTGATCAATTCTTGTATTTTGTTTCTTCAGAATTTCAGTTTCTTAAAGGGTATTTAGGTTTGGGGGGACAGCTTGTCATTTTTCATAACGCCAGCCATCATAGCATGGGAGATAATTACCCTTACGGCGGTAATTCTTACTTAAAACCAGGCGATGTAACCCCACAATGGCCTAATGGCTACCCCTATTTCAGTCAAAAAAATAACCCACAAGGCGGAGAAATAGGGAAATACTCTAACCCCACCATTTTAGACAGGGTTTATTACCACGCTTATTTAAAAGCGGATTTTAAAAATCTCATGCCTTATATGGATAATATTTTTATGACCTTTGGCACGCAGTCGTCTCAAACCCATTATTGCGTGCGTTATGCTAGCGAGTGCAAAAACGCTCAATTTTATAACAGCTTTGGGGGGGAATTTTACGCTCAAGCGCAATACAAAGGCTTTGGGATTTTTAACAGATACTATTTTTCCAACAAACCCCAAATGCACTTTTACGCTACTTATGGCCAATCCCTTTATACCGGGTTGCCATGGTATAGAGCCCCTAATTTTGACATGATAGGGCTTTATTATGTTTATAAAAATAAATGGGTGAGCGTGCGAGCGGATGCGTTTTTTAACTTTTTAGGTGGGGGCGATGGGTATCATTTGTATGGGAAAGGGGGCAAGTGGATCACTACCTATCAGCAATTCTTAACCCTAACCATAGACACACGAGAGTTAATTGATTTTGTCAAATCTAAAACCTCTAAATAACCATATCTAAAAATTATAGATATAATTGAAATAAGCGACCGGTAAGCGGTGCCATAAAGTAGTCGCGCTCAAGCCATCAATAATTTCAGTTCTTTTGTTAGGAATGACAGGGAATTTCAACCCGAAAGTGATTTCATTGTGGAAAAAGCCAAAACGAAAACCCACTTTCACAAGCAATTGGAAAAGCGAATTTTCTTTGCCTAAATTTTGAGCGATAATCCCATGCATAGCCCCTCCTGGCATGTAAGTCGCCCCAGCGATGCCTAAGCCAAACTCTAACCCTAAAAACATCTTTGGCGAATTGAAAGCGTCCCACAAACCGCTAAATTCTAAACCATAGGTAGAAATATAGGATTTGTGAGAAGAAAAGGTCTGATCATAAAACAATCCGTAACGAAAACCCACATGCTCTACAGCTTGCGTTTTAGCCACAAATTTCCCCCCTAACACCACACCAAAGCCATTGCCGGTCATGAAATACGATTTATCTACAGACTCGGTGCTAAAAGATGTGTTGATCGCACTAAGTTGATACCCAACCCCTAAATAAAATGTATTCCTGTCCGCAAATTTAGGTTTTTTTGATTTTTCATCAAGCTCTGCCTCTGTGGCTTGAAGCGATGATAATAACGCCATGCCCATCAATATTTTAACCATTGTTTCATTCATAACCCAATTCCTTATGTTATCCTGCCCCACACTCGCCCCATACAGACTAAAATCAAATCACACCCTAAATAATAACAAAGTTTAAAATAAATATTAGTGATTTTGATTAAGAACGCCTATCTTTTTAGAATAAATAGCCATAAAATAGCCATAATTCTTGTGGGTATGCCCCCATTTTCCTATAAAAATTCCTAAAAAGATATTGTTATAAGACACATTAATAGTTTTTCTTGTATAATCTTAGGCTAAATTCAATTTATTTTATACGATATTAAGGAGACATATTACCATGTTTCAAATTAGATGGCATGCGCGAGCTGGTCAAGGCGCTATCACCGGTGCTAAAGGGCTGGCTGATGTGATTTCAAAAACAGGCAAAGAAGTGCAAGCGTTCGCTTCCTATGGTTCAGCTAAAAGGGGGGCTGCTATGATGGCTTATAACCGCATTGATGATGAGCCTATTTTAAACCATGAACGCTTCATGCAGCCTGATTATGTGCTGGTGATTGATCCCGGTTTGGTTTTCATTGAAAACATTTTCGCTAATGAAAAAGAAGACACGACCTATATCATCACCAGCTATCTTAACAAAGAAGAATTGTTTGAAAAAAAGCCTGAATTAAAAACCCGTAAGGTGTTTTTAGTGGATTGTTTAAAAATCTCTATGGAAACCTTAAAACGCCCCATCCCTAACACGCCCATGCTAGGAGCGTTAATGAAAGTGTCTGGCATGCTTGAAATCGGGGCTTTTAAAGAAGCTTTTAAGAAAGTTTTAGGCAAAAAACTCACGCAAGAAGTCATTGACGCTAACATGCTCGCTATCCAAAGAGCTTATGAAGAAGTTCAATAACATTTAAGGAATAAAGATGAAAGATTGGAACGAATTTGAAATGGGAGCGGTGCTCTTCCCTTTTGAAAAGAATGCGCAAAGCGAAATGGAAAAACACAATGATGAGCGCCATTACACCGAACAAAGCTACTTCACCACTTCAGTGGCTCATTGGCGCGTGGCTAAGCCTGTGCATAACAATAATATTTGCATCAATTGCTTTAATTGTTGGGTTTATTGCCCAGACGCTGCTATTCTTTCAAGAGAGGGCAAGTTAAAGGGCGTGGATTATTCTCATTGTAAAGGCTGTGGCGTGTGCGTGGATGTCTGCCCCACCAACCCTAAATCGCTATGGATGTTTGAAGAGCAAATTGAGCCTGCTACCGCCCTCACTCAATGGCCGCAAAAACAAGAAAAGAAAAAATCATAAGGAAAAAATATGGCAAGAAGTATTGAATTACAAGAGATAGAAGTGTGGGACGGCAACACCGCTAGCTCTAACGCTTTAAGACAGGCTCAAATTGATGTCATCGCAGCCTATCCTATCACCCCATCAACGCCCATTGTGCAGAATTATGGCTCGTTTAAGGATAATGGCTATATTGATGGCGAATTCGTTTTAGTGGAATCTGAGCATGCCGCCATGAGCGCATGCGTGGGAGCTGCAGCTGCAGGTGGAAGGGTCAGCACTGCGACTAGCTCTCAAGGTTTGGCGTTAATGGTAGAGGTTTTATACCAAGCTTCTGGCATGCGTTTGCCTATTGTTTTGAATTTAGTCAATCGCGCTCTAGCAGCTCCTTTGAATATCCATGGCGATCATTCGGATATGTATTTAAGCAGGGATTCTGGCTGGATCAGTTTATGCACATGCAACCCTCAAGAAGCTTATGATTTCACTTTAATGGCGTTTAGAATCGCAGAGCATCAAAAGGTGCGTGTGCCTACTATTGTCAATCAAGACGGGTTTTTATGCTCGCACACCGTGCAAAATGTCCGCCCTTTGAGCGATACAGTGGCTTACCAATTCGTGGGCGAATACCAAACCAAGCATTCTCTTTTGGATTTTGATAAACCGGTAAGCTATGGTGCGCAAGCTGAAGAAGAATGGCATTATGAGCATAAAGCCCAACTCCACCATGCGATCATGAGCGCGTCTTCTGTGATTGAAGAAGTGTTCAATGATTTCGCTAAACTCACCGGCAGACAATACCATTTGACTAAAACTTTCCAGCTAGAAGACGCTGAAATCGCTATCTTTGCGTTAGGCACTACTTATGAATCAGCGATCGTAGCGGCTAAAGAAATGCGTAAAAAAGGCATTAAGGCCGGCGTAGCTACCATCCATTCCTTGCGTCCTTTCCCTTATGAAAGATTAGGGCAGGATTTGAAAAATCTTAAAGCTTTAGCGATTTTAGATAAGAGCTCTCCAGCGGGCGCTATGGGGGCGATGTTTAATGAAGTAACGAGCACGGTGTATCAAACGCAAGGGACTAAACACCCGGTGGTGTCTAACTACATTTATGGTTTAGGCGAAAGGGATATGACAATCGCACATTTATGCGGAATTTTTGAAGAAATCAATGAAGACGCTCTTAAAGGCACGCTCACGCACCCTACCCAACAATTCGTAGGCTTGCACGGTCCTAAAATGAGCTTTTTTTAAAAAGGAAATATCATGGTAAAAGAAGTCAAAACACTCAAAGGTTTTAGCCAAAGCGCTGAGAAATTTCAAGGCTCGCACTTGCTTTGTCCGGGTTGTGGGCATGGCATCATTGTGCGCGAGGTTTTAAACGCTGTAGATGGGCCTATTGTTTTAGGCAACTCTACCGGTTGTTTAGAGGTATGCTCGGCTGTGTACCCGCACACTTCATGGGATGTGCCTTGGATTCATATTGGTTTTGAAAACGGCTCTACGGCGATTTCAGGGGTGGAGGCGATGTATAAGGCTTTAGTGAATAAGGGCCGCTATCAAGGTCAAAAGCCAAAATTTGTGGCGTTTGGAGGCGATGGGGCTAGTTATGATATTGGTTTTCAATTCATCAGCGGTTGCATGGAAAGAGGGCATGACATGACTTACATCTGCTTGGATAATGAAAACTACGCCAATACCGGCGGTCAAAGAAGCGGTTCTACGCCATTAGGGGCTAGCACTTCTACCACGCCAGCGGGATCGGTTAGCTTTGGTAAAAAAGAAAAGAAAAAAGACATCGTCAATATCATGGCAAGCCATGGGGTCCCTTATGTGGCGCAACTCTCGCCTAACAAGTGGAAAGATATGAATAAAAAGATTAAAACCGCGCTAGACACTGAAGGGCCTTGCTTTATTAACGCTCTTAGCCCATGCACGACTGAATGGAAATTTGATTCCAATAAGACCATTGAATTAGCGGATATGGCTGTGGATAGCTTGATGTTCCCCTTATTTGAAATCTTTAATGGCAGGGAATTGAAAATCACTTACCGCCCAAGAAATATCATTCCTGTAAGGGATTATTTAGGGGCTCAAAAACGCTTCAAACACCTTTTCAAAAAAGAAAACGAACACATCATTGAAGAATTGCAAAAAGATGTGGATGAGCGTTGGGAATACTTGCAACGCAGAGAAGAAGCTAAAGTATAACCCTTAAATTGAAATCAAGGGGCTTTTTTGCGCCTTGTGCGGTTTTGCCCCTTGATTCTTTAAACCCCTTTAAAGTAACATAAATCCCATTTTGATTTTAAGGATTGTCGGTGTTAGAACGCTATGCGAATGAAGAAATGAAAGCCCTATGGAATGAGCAAACCAAATTTGAAACCTATCTAGAAGTGGAAAAAGCTGTCGTTAGGGCGTGGAACAAGCTTGGGCGAATCCAAGATAGCGATTGTGAAAAAATCTGTGCTAAGGCGGCATTCAACCTTGAGCGCATCAAAGAAATTGAAAAAACCACCAAGCATGATTTAATCGCTTTCACTACTTGCGTGGCTGAAAGCTTGGGCGAAGAATCGCGCTTTTTTCATTATGGGATCACTTCTAGCGATTGCATTGATACGGCTATGGCGTTATTGATGACAAAAAGCTTAAAACTCATTCAAAAAGGCGTTAAAAACCTCTATGAAACCCTTAAAAACAGGGCTTTAGAGCATAAAGACACGCTGATGGTGGGCAGAAGCCATGGGGTGTTTGGCGAACCCATTACTTTTGGTTTAGTGTTAGCCCTTTTTGCTGATGAAATCAAACGGCATTTAAAAGCCTTAGATTTAACGATGGAATTTATCAGCGTGGGAGCGATCAGTGGGGCTATGGGGAATTTCGCGCACGCTCCCTTAGAATTAGAAGAATTAGCGTGCGAATTTTTAGGCTTAAAAACCGCCAATATCAATAATCAAGTCATTCAAAGAGACCGCTACGCTAGGCTTGCATGCGATCTGGCTCTTTTAGCGAGCAGTTGTGAAAAAATCGCTGTCAATATCCGCCATTTGCAACGCAGTGAAGTCTATGAAGTGGAAGAAGCTTTTTCAATAGGGCAAAAAGGAAGCTCTGCGATGCCCCATAAAAGAAACCCCATATTGAGCGAGAATATCACCGGGCTTTGCAGGGTGATTCGCTCTTTTACTACCCCTATGCTAGAAAATGTCGCCTTATGGCACGAAAGGGACATGAGCCATAGCTCTGTGGAGCGTTTTGCCTTGCCCGATCTGTTTATCACGAGCGATTTTATGCTCAGCCGCCTAAATAGCGTGATTGAAAATCTGGTAGTTTATCCTAAAAACATGCTTAAAAATTTAGCTTTGAGTGGGGGGCTAGTCTTTTCGCAACGAGTGTTATTGGAATTGCCTAAAAAAGGTTTGAGCAGAGAAGAGAGCTATTCTATCGTGCAAGAAAATGCGATGAAAATATGGGAAGTTTTGCAACAAGGCGCTTTTAAAAACGCTGATGAAAATTTGTTTTTAAACGCCCTACTCAACGATGAACGCTTGAAAAAATATTTGAGCGAGGACGAAATCAAAGCATGTTTTGATTATAGTTATTACACTAAAAATGTGGGGGCGATTTTTAAAAGGGTGTTTGGATAAGGCGCGTTTTTACAAAAACAAAACTATAAAATAAGCGGTAAAAATTGAAGTTTTAAGGGGTTTTTTGAAACGAGCGTTATACTTAATTTTAGGGCTTTCTTATGCCTTGCATGCGGATAGTTTTAAAGATGTTTTGACTAAAGGGGATTACACTTTTTTTAATAAAAAGGTGGTTTCGCCCATCAAACGCTATGCGGATAGATCGGCGTTTTATCTGGGGCTTGGGTATCAGTTAGGGAGCATTCAGCACAACTACAGCAACTTGAATTTATCCCAACAATTCAATAAGAGCCAAATCATTTTTAGCGATGGCTTAAGCCCTGTTTTTAAAAATTCGTATGTGTCTAATGGTCTTGGCGTTCAGGTGGGCTATAAATGGGTGGGTAAGCATGAAGAAACGAAGTGGTTTGGATTTAGGTGGGGGTTATTTTATGATTTGAGTGCTTCTCTTTATGGCCAAAAAGAATCGCAGTCTATTATCATTTCCACTTACGGCACTTATATGGATTTATTGCTTAACGCTTATAATGGGGATAAGTTTTTTGCCGGGTTCAATCTGGGGATTGCTTTTGCCGGGGTGTATGACAAATTGAGCGATGCGTTATTGTATCAAGTGCTTCTTCAAAATACTTTTGATGGGAAAGTGGATCCAAATGGTTTCCAGTTTTTGGTGGATTTAGGGGTTCGTTTAGGGAATAAGTGCAACCAATTTGGCTTTGGGATTAAAATCCCCACTTATTATTTTAACCATTATTATTCCATGAATAACATTAGCAATAATAGTGAAAATGTCCTAAAGGTTTTACGATTTTTAGAATACGGGATCAACAGCTTGTTATACCAAGTTGATTTTAGGCGCAATTACTCGGTTTATTTCAACTACACTTATAGTTTTTAAGCGATAGTATTTAAAGCGTTCTTAATTGAGCGATTTCATCTCTCAAACGCATCGCTTCTTCAAAATCCAAATTTTTCGCGCATTCTCGCATTTTTTTATCCAGTTCTTTAATGATTTTTTCCCTTTCGCTTTTAGGGATTTTGTCCTTTTTTAAAGCTTTAGCGATTCTAATCTCATCATCTCTTAATTTCAATTCCTCTTCTAAAGCGCGAGTAACGGTTTTGGGAGTAATATTATGGATTTTATTGAACTCTTCTTGCTTGGTGCGCCTGTAACTCGTGATCTCAAAGGCTTTTTGCATGCTTTGAGTGATCTTTTTAGCGTATAATAAAACCTTGCCGTTAGCGTTTCTAGCGGCTCGCCCCATGGTTTGAATGAGGCTTGTTTCACTCCTTAAAAACCCTTCTTTATCCGCATCCATGATCGCTACTAAAGAGACTTCAGGCAAATCTAGCCCTTCTCTTAAAAGATTGATCCCTATTAAAATGTCAAATTCTTTAAGCCTTAAAGAGCGGATGATGTGATTTCGTTCAATCGCATCAATTTCACTATGCATGTAACGCGCTTTCAAGCCCCATTCAGTATAATATTTGCACAATTCTTCTGCCATTTTTTTAGTGAGCGTGGTGATTAGCACCCTTTCATCTCTGGCCACCACTAACTTGATTTCATCAAATAAATCCTGGACTTGCTTATCGCTGTCTCGCACTTCAAATTTAGGGTCTAAAAGCCCTGTAGGGCGAATGATTTGCTCAGCGACATTCTTTTTAGAAAGCTCTAATTCTAGCTTATTGGGCGTAGCGGACACAAAAAGGAATTGGCAATTTTTATGGATAAATTCATCAAATTTTAAAGGGCGGTTGTCTAAAGCGCTAGGCAATCTAAAACCATATTCCACTAAAACGCTTTTCCTGCTCATATCCCCTGCATACATCCCCCCAAACTGCGGCAAACTCACATGGCTTTCATCCACAATGACTAAAAACTCCCGCTCAAATATCCCTAAACAATCAAACAAACAAAAAGGCGTTTCATTAGGGGCTTTACCGGTGAAATGGCGTGCGTAATTTTCAATGCCCTTACACACACCGGTTGCGCTAATCATTTCTAAATCATGCTCGGTGCGTTGTTTGAGGCGGTTGTATTCAAGCATTTTATCCTGCTCTTTAAAAAATTTCAACCTTAGAGCGAGCTCATCTTCAATGCTTTTAATGGCTAAATTCAACCTCTCACTCCCTACGGCAAACTGACTGGCCGCATAAAGCATGACAGAATCCAAGCGCCTGATTTCATTTCTTTCTAAAGCGTCAAAGACCGCAACCCTTTCTATCTCATCGCCAAAAAATTCAATCCTAATAAATTCAGCGTCATTATAAGCGGGGAAAATATCCACGCATTCCCCAGTCGCTCTAAAGCTCCCCCTATCAAACACCACTTCATTACGGCTATAACCCATTTCCACTAGCTTTAATAAAAAGCTCTTGTAAGCGCGCTTCTCGCCCACTTTGATTTTTTCCATGACTTTTAAATATTCTTCAGGGTTACCCAAACCATAATTAGCCGAAACGCTCGCTATCACGATCACATCATCATAACCTAAAAGCGAAGTGGTCGCGCTCAATCTCAAACGCTCCAAATCATCGTTAATAGAGCTGTCTTTTTCAATGAATAAATCCCTCCTAGGAATATAGCTCTCAGGCTGGTAGTAATCAAAGTGGGAGATAAAATACTCCACCCTATTATGCGGGAAAAACGCCTTAAACTCGCTATAGAGCTGCGCGCATAAGGTCTTATTATGGCTCATGATCAGAGTGGGTTTATTGGTTTTGGCGATGATATTAGCCATCGTGTAAGTCTTACCGCTCCCTGTAACCCCCACTAGAGTTTGATAATGGTTGTTATTTTTTAAGCTTTTTGTTAAAGCTTCTATGGCTTGGGGCTGATCGCCTGCTGGTGGGTAAGGGCTTTTTAAATCAAATAAAGGCATCTTTAAAACTCGCATTTTTTAGGGGTATTATAGTAGGTTTTTAACACGCCTTATTCAATCTCAAAAAAATCAATGTTTTGATAATGATCGCTTTTTTCGCTTCAATAATCTCGCTTGTGGCTTGTTGCTTTTCTTGCGTGATGTTGTTTAAAGCTTCTTGCTTATTCGTGTTAATTTGCGTTGTAGCGCTTTCTTTAGCTTCGTTAATGTTAGTGATC